>PAOQ02000014.1 GCA_002708105.2 bacterium
GAAGGACTTAAGATTGCTGTCCCTGGTAAGCTAACCTCAGCTTTTTTGCTCCTACAGCTCTATTCAAAAAATGCAACATTTATTGAATATGATTTTGACCAGGTTGTTCCAGCAATTCTTGATTCAAAAGTTGATGCAGGTTTAATAATTCATGAAGGTCAGATTACCTACAAGGATCTTGGATTAAATTTATTGTTAGATTTGCCAAAACTCTGGAATATGGACTGTAAGTACCCTATACCATTAGGTCTTAATGTAATTAGCAGGTCTTTAGATTTAGATGTGCAAATTGAGATTTCAAAAATGATCAAAGAAAGTATTATGTACTCTCTTTCGAATGTTGAAGAAGCTCTTGATTATGCGATGGAATTTGGTAGAGGAGTATCTAGAAATGTTGCCAGAGAATTTGTTTTAATGTATGTAAATCAGGATACTGTTGATTTTACTAGTAGGGGCATTCATGGACTCAAGTATTTTTATGATTCAGCTTACAAAAAGAACCTTATCAAAGATAAAATTGAATTAGATCTTATTTCAACCTAAGTATCTTTCCGTTTATCATAGACATTTTTAGATTATTCTTTTTTGAATGGATGATAGATAGGAATGGGTCTTTATTGATAAGTTCAAAGGCTATAAGATCTGCATTTTTGTTTATTTCTATTGATCCTACTATTCGATCTAGACCTAAAGCTTTTGCTCCTCCGATAGTTGCCATATCAATAATTTTTTTTTCAGAATTCTTTGATACTATCTTTTTTGCATAAAGATATAGAAAGTTGATTTCGTCCAAAAAATTAATGGAAAGGTTGCTTGATAAGCCGTCAGTTCCAATTCCTGTTTTTTCATATTTAGAAAAAAATTTAATATTAGGAAGATTTTGATTTAGATACGCATTACTTCTTGGGCAGAGAACTACTGGATAATTACGGGTTTTTAATATTTCTAAATCTCTTTTAGTAAGGTTGTTCATGTGAATTAAAGCAATTTCTTGTTTGTTAGTGTTTAATTTATCCAAATATTCCAAAGGTGTACTTTTGTTATTGGATAGTTTTGTTTGTTTCATTAATTTAGATAATATATTTTTTTCCAAGTTATTCTTTTGTCCCTTGGCATATTTTATTTCTTCTATGCTCTCTGATAAATGAATTCCAAGATCAATATCCTTTTCTTTTGCGAAATTCATGACTTTTTTTAAAGATTTAGAATCAAGCGAATATATTGAATGAGGAAATATTCTTGGGTGAAAAAGAGTATTTATTTTTTTATTTAATATCTTTTGTAGAAATTTCTTATCAAGATTTCCAATTGTAGAATTTGTTAGCTCATAAAAATAAACTGTTCTTATACCACTATTGATAATAGGTTCATAGTCTAATCCATTATAAGAGCTAATCTGACCAATAGTAGTTACGCCAGAATCTATCGATTCTTTTATAGATTTTTTCACTGAAATAGGAATTTTTTTGTTATTAAATTTTTTCTTAAGATCTATTATTTGACTCAACCATTCTGTAAATGAGTTGAATGGCTTTAATAATGATTGTGTCCAATAAAGTTCCAAGTGAACGTGAGCATTAATAAAACCTGGAAGTAAAACAGATTTTTGCAAATCAATAATTTTATATTTACTCTTGTTTAAATCAGAGCTCGAAACAATATCAATTATCTTGCTATCTTTTACTATTACTGCTGAATCTTCAATGTAAGATTGGTTAGGAGTGAGAATATATTTTGCTTTAATTGCTTGAATCATTTTACAGACTTAATTTACCAGAACATATCTCTTCAACAGGACCTTCCATTGTTAAATTATATTCTTTGTCTATTGTAATATATAATTTTCCACCAGGCATTAAGACTTCAACTCTTTCATCTAGTAAGCCTATTTTATACCCAACAGATACTACCCCACACGAGCTACTTCCTGAGGCTAATGTATACCCTGCACCTCTTTCCCATATTTCAATTCTAACTTTTTTCTTTGAAATGATTTGTGCAAATTGAACATTTGTTCTATTAGGAAAAAATTTGTGATTTTCTATGAGTCCCCCAAACTCAATTGCATGCTTAGGAGATACCTTGTTCTTGAAAATAACGCAATGAGGGTTTCCAACACTGACAGCAGAGTAGGTGAACTCCTTATTCTTAACTTTTAGTTTTTCTCTTATTGAAAACTTCTTTTTAGTTTTTACCGGCACCTTGCTAGAATCAAAAATAGCTTTACCCATCTCAACTCGAACAGATTTAACGACTTTATTTTTTATAATTACTTCACTTTGTACAAGACCACCTTTTGTCTCTATAGAAAAAATTTTCTTCTTAGTATAATTATAATCGTAAACAAATTTTGAGAATATTCTTAAGCCGTTGCCACTTTTTTCAGCTTCAGAACCGTCAGGATTATAAATCTTTAAACCAAAGTCAGCTTTCTTTGAATTAATTAAAAGTAATATTCCGTCTGCCCCAACTCCATAGTTTCTATGGCAAATATTTGATATACGGTTTTTCGTTAGCTTAAAATCAATTTTTTGTGCATCTAATACTATATAGTCGTTCCCTAATCCATGAGATTTAATAAAATTATTCATGATTTATTAATATTAAACCAATAATTACTGATAGCCGAGGAAAATTGTAGATAATTATTTCTTTTTTGTATAGAATTAATCAGATATTCAATTAGGGGGTTTTGAAATGATTGAAGATTTATATAATGTAAAAGATAAAGTTGCTGTTGTTACTGGAAGCTCAAGAGGCATAGGTAAGCAGTGTGCTTTAGCTTTCGCGGAAGCTGGTGCAAAATTAGTTCTAAACTATGTAAGTAATAAGGAAGCTGCTGAGATTACAGCTGAAGAGATTGCTGATTTAGGTTCCGAGGCTATTGTTGTTCAAGCAGATGTAAAAGACTTTGAAGCTTGTCAGGCATTGGGGGAAGAGGCTATAAAGGCTTACGGACAGGTTGATTTCCTTGTTAATAACGCAGGAATTAACCGAGACATAACTTTTAGTCGTATGTCACAAGAAGAATGGAAAGAGGTTGTAGATACTAATTTAGGCGCTTTGTTTAACATGTCAAAATCTGTTGTCCCACATATGAGAGATGCAGGTTCAGGTGTTATTGTATCAATTTCATCTATTATTGGTGAAACTGGAAATATTGGCCAGTCTAATTATGCTGCAACGAAAAGTGGTATGTATGGATTTACAAGAAGCCTTGCTAGAGAGCTAGCAAAAGACAACATTAGGGTGAATACAGTTTCACCTGGTTTTGTTGAAACTGATATGCTTCACACTGTTCCACCTGATCTTTTAGCCGGTATTAAGGACGAGATTCCTTTAGGTAGATTTGGTTATGCAGACGAAGTTGCCCTAGCTGTTCTATATCTTTGTTCACCTGCCGCGTCATGGATAACAGGTACGAATATGAGCATCAACGGCGGACACAATATGCTGTAAAGCTTAATATAAGGGGAAGGGTTCTTCCCCTTAAATTTACTTTAATACACCTAAACAAATGTATGTGAAGGTAAATCTAGAAAATACATAAAAATATATCCTATAATAATAGAGGTAAACCCTAGAAGTGATATTAATGATACTTTTAGCCCACTTAAATTATATGTGATTCTTAGTTGTATCAGGGAAAAGTAAATTAGCCATGAGAAAATTGAAAGCGCTGATACAGTACCAAACCAGTATGTTCCAATCTGGTTTTTAGAAAGGAGAAACCCTAAAGCTAAACCAATAGTCATTAGTGGGAAAGAAGTAATTATTAAATTAAAGTTAATTTTTTCAATTAATGATAAGCTCGGCATTCTTGATATCTTCTTAACTTTTTTATTCTTGAAATTTCTATGCTGATATATAAACATTATAGAAAAAATTGAAGAAATGAGAAGTGTTGTATGGGATAGAATATTAAGTAAAACGTGAATGATTAGGATTCTATTGTTATAGGAGGAGCCCCCATCCTCATTGCTAATCATTACTAAAGGCACTGTTAAAATAAATGCCACGGGAGAAATAAAAAAACAATATAAGTTTTTAATGTTTTGTCTTATAAAGATTAGTGCAAAAGTGGACAGTATGAAAGATGCTACAAATAAAGTTATTTCAATATTTCTTTGTTCAAAATCAACCGTCTTATTTATCAACAGTAAAATTTGAATTCCTATTGCTGAGGTAAAAAGCCAATGACTAAATCTGGCAGAACCTATTTTTCCAGAATAAATGTAATAAAGTGATAAAATAAATGAGATGAAATATAAGATTGGAATTATTATCAACAAGTTTTAAGCTACCCCACTTTCTTCATTTATATAATTTTTATATAATTCTTGATTTAATTCATCCAAATCTCCATCAAGAATATAGTCGAGTTTATGCAGGGTCAAATTTATCCTATGATCTGTAACTCGTCCTTGTGGGAAATTATATGTTCTAATCTTTTCACTTCTATCTCCACCTCCAACTAATAGTTTTCGTGTTTTTGACATATCCTGCTCTTTCTTCCTTTCTTGTTCTTCGAATAATTTTGCATTTAAGACTCTCATGGCTCTTTGCCTATTCTGATGTTGTGATTTTCCATCTTGGTTTTGAACAACTATCCCTGTGGGTATGTGTGTTATCCTCACAGCAGAATCAGTTTTATTTACATGTTGACCACCAGCACCAGATGCCCTATATGTATCAATTCTTAAATCTTTTTCATTTATTTCAATTTCAACTTCATCTACCTCTGGAAGTATTGCTACAGTAGCTGTGGATGTATGGACTCTTCCGCTCGTTTCAGTTGACGGAACACGTTGAACTCGATGTACACCACTTTCAAATTTCATAAATGAGTATATGTCTTTACCATTAATTGAAGCTATTGCCTCTTTTACTCCACCGAGACCTATCTCGTTTTTGTTAATAATTTCCATATCCCACTTTTTTCTTTCACAGTAACGCAAATACATCCTTAGAAGATCACTTGCAAACAAAGCAGCTTCGTCTCCACCGGCACCTGCTCTAATTTCAATAATTACATCTTTTGAATCTAGTGGATCTTTTGGCCTTACTTCGAATTTAATCTTATCTTCAATTTCAGCTAAGTTTAAATTAAGTTTGACAAGTTCTTCTTCAGCAAGCTCTTTAAATTCTTTATCATTTAATAATTCATTATTTTCTTCAATTGATTGTTCAATCTCAACAAGATCCTTATATAGCTCAACTATTTCGTTTAAATTACTTCTTTTCTTTGATAATTTAATTATCTCATCGGTATTAATATTCGAAGAATTCAATTTCTCATCAATTTCGTCGACAGTTTTTTTTGCTATTTCTAGCTCTTTTCTTATTTTTTTTTCAATCATATAAGAAACATTGCTTGTAAAGCTCTCACTTTTGGATAAAATTATATCATGGATATCATAGATATCCTTGATAAGAAGGTTAAGGATACCGTAGAAGCAAAAGTAAGACTAGAGGAAAAGTTAGTTAATTTAAAGAAAAGTATAGAAAAATTAAGTAATGATAATGAAGAGTTAAGAGTTGAAAATGAATCTTATAAGAAAGAAATAAGATCTGCTCTTGATGAGTTAGAAGAAATTATTCGAGATTTAGGAATTTAGTGAAAGATATACATTTAAGTTTTCAGGAAACAAAGTTAAGAATAGAGACTGAATGTAGTGATGAGATAATAGATAAAATTGAAGAATATATAAGTCTTAATTATTTGAAGCACAATCTTTCAGATCCAACTATACCTAGATTGACAGTATCTAATATCCTCTTAGTTAATGCAATTTACGAGATTCTTTCCTTAGAAAAAGAAAAGGAAGAATGTAGTGAAAGAGTCAATAAAATCTTGTCAAACTTTTAGTAAGGATTCATTAAGGTCTTTTTTAGTTAAGAAAAGATTAAATATGAGCGATAGCGAAATTGCTATTAAGTCCAATTCTTTACAAGAACTTTTTTTAGAAAAGATTAGTTCGGACAATTCAATTCATTCGATAGCTTTATATTCTTCAATTAATAAAGAAGTAAGAACAGGTTGCATCCACAATAATCTAATACTAAATAATAAGAAGATTTTTTATCCAAAAATAGTGGGAAACAATCTTAAATTCGTCGAGTCGAACAATCTTAATGCTTTTTCGGTAGGGAAATTTAATATTATGGAACCTGAGAGTGATAAATATGCTCTATTGGGAGATATTGATTTATTTGTTTTACCTAGTGTTGGGATAGGTTCTCTTGGCAAAAGATTAGGATATGGCGGCGGATTTTACGATAGGGTTTTATCAAGTATAAAAAAAGAAAAAATTTGCTCGTTTATTTATGATTTTCAAGTTATTGAGAATTTTTTTGGAGAAAATCACGATATTGAAGCATCTAAGGTATTTACGGAAAAGAGAGTTATATATTTCAATTAAAGGGAGATAGTTATGAATATGGTATTAATAATTAGTTGTATAGGTTGTTTACTTGCAGGGTTTCTTATTTTTTGGTTAGCAAATAAGAAAAACCTTGTAAAAGATATTTCTAAGATGAAAGATGAATCTGAAAAGATAATAAGTACTGCAAAAAGCAAAGCTTTTAAGGTGGTTAAAGATAGCGAAAAAAAAGCTAGACAGTACAAAGAGAATCAAATTAAAAAAGTTAAAGATGAAGTTTCATTGATTAAAAAGGAAGTTGAAGTAAAGGAAAAAGAGATTCTAAGTAAAGAGGCCTCATTTAAAGAATCGCAGATTGAAATTACAAAAGCAGAGGCAAGATTAGAAGTAAAAGAAAAGAACTGTGATGAGTTAGAGAAGAAATATATTCAAAAAGAAGAAGAGTTAGAGAAGATATTGGAGGATGCTAAGCAAAAGATTGAGTCTATTTCGGGTTTGTCTCGTGAACAAGCTAGGGAAGAGTTAATTTCAACTGTAGAGGATGAAGCAAGAATAATTTCAGCCAGAAAGATCAAAGACATAGAAGATAATCTTAATGCTGACGCAGAAAGAAAAGCTAAAAATATTATTGCAATGGCAATTCAGAAATATGCAGCTTCATATACATCTGAAAAAACTTCTACTGTAGTTAATTTGCCGAGCGATGATATGAAAGGAAGAATTATTGGAAGAGAGGGAAGAAATATTAGGACCATCGAATTAAAGACAGGCGTTGATATCATTATTGATGATACTCCTGGGATTGTTACTGTATCATCTCATAATCCACTAAGAAGAGAGATTGCTTCTCGTGCGATTAAAAAGTTGCTTGATGATGGAAGAGTTCATCCTGGAAGAATTGAGGAGATTGTAGACGAGATAGAGGAGAAGCTATCTGAGGAATTACAGAAACTTGGTCAGGATGCAATTCTGGAGCTTGGATTAAGCAATATGCATCCAGATTTAATTACTTTGGTAGGTCGGATGAAATATAGAACATCGTATTCTCAGAATATTCTAGATCATTCACTTGAGGTAGCTCAACTTTGTGGAGTTCTAGCTGGTGAAGTTGGATTGGATCCTAAAATAGCAAAAAGAGCTGGCTTACTTCATGATATAGGAAAGGCTGTTGACCATGATATGGAGGGTAGCCATGATGATATCGGAGCTGAGTTAGTAAAAAAATATAACGAGCCAAAAGAAGTTATTGATGCTGTAGAGCTTTCACATTCGGATAATCCATCAAGTCTCTACTGTCTATTAGTTCAGGCATCAGATGCAATTTCAGCAGCAAGACCTGGGGCAAGAAAAGAATCATATGAATCTTATGTCAAAAGAGTTAAAGAACTTGAAGATATAGCATCTTCCTTTAATGGAGTAGATAAATGTTTTGCTATTCAAGCGGGAAGAGAGGTAAGAGTGATGGTGGAGAGTGACAAGATTAATGATGATGAGGCTACAATATTGTCACATAATATTGCAAAAAAAATTGAGGATGAAGTTTCATATCCTGGCAATGTTAAGATTACAGTCGTTAGAGAAGTTAGAACTTCTGCAGTTGCCAACTAAAATTAGCTATCTTTAATTGCTATTCTCGCAGCTGCCAATCGTGCTATTGGGACTCTAAAAGGAGAGCAGCTTACATAGTCTAATCCAATTTCATGACAAAAATCAATTGAACTTGGGTCGCCACCATGTTCTCCGCAAATTCCTACTTTTAGGTTTTTCCTTGCCGATTTCCCTTTATTTAAGCCTAGTTTCATTAATTCGCCTACACCTTCAATATCAATTGATGTAAAAGGATCTTTTTCTAGGATTTCTATTGTTTTACCATTAAGTTCAACTTTTTCTTCTAGATAGTGGTTGATGAATTTTCCAGCGTCATCTCTTGAATATGCAAAAACCGTTTGGGTAAGATCGTTTGTACCAAACGAAAAGAACTCTGCTTCTTTTGCTATCTGATCTGCAACTGTTGTTGCTCTTGGTACTTCTATCATTGTTCCAATCATATACTTGATTTTTTTCTTACCTAAAACCTCTTTGGCTGTTTCTTCAATTATATTTTTCTGCACTTTAAATTCTGTGACCATTCCAACAAGTGGAATCATGATTTCAGGTACAACTTTAATTTTCTTTTTTGATACCTCAATTGCAGCTTCAAATATTGCACGAGCTTGCATGGCCGTTATCTCGGGCATAGTGATACCAAGTCGACAACCTCTTAGCCCTAACATTGGATTGAATTCGTGAAGCTCTTCAACTCTCTCAAGCAACAGTCTCTTTTCATCTAGCTTTTTCTTTTCATTCCCAAGTATCTCTAATTCTCTTACCTCCAACATTAACTCTTCTCTTTTTGGAAGAAACTCATGCAGTGGTGGATCAAGAAGACGAATAGTGCATGGGAATCCTTTCATCGTTGTAAAGAGCCCAATAAAATCTTCCTTTTGCATTTTTTGAAGTTGGTTTAAATATTTAATTCTATCTTTTGCATTAGTTGAAAGAATCATGTCCTGCATGATTTTAATTCTATCTTCAGCAAAGAACATATGCTCTGTTCTACATAGCCCAATTCCTTCAGCGCCAAACTTTATTGCTACTTCAGCATCCGCTGGAACATCTGCATTTGTTCTAATTTTAAGTCTTTTGAATGCATCAGACCATTTTAATATGGTAGAAAATATAGAATATCTTTCTGAGGAAACCTCTTTCATATTGCCCTGCATAACTTGTATAACTTCTGAAGCAACAACTGGAATGTCGCCTTTAAAAACTTTACCTTCGAATCCGTCAATAGATATATAGTCACCTTCATTTACAATCTCATCGTCAACACTAAATGTTCTAGATTTAAGATTCACTTTAATTTCTTCAGCTCCAACCACGCAGACTTTTCCCATTTGTCTTCCTACCACTGCTGCATGACTAGTTCGTCCGCCTCTTGCGGTTAGTAGCCCACTAGCAGCTGACATGCCATGGATGTCATCTGGACTTGTTTCTTTTGTAACTAAAACGACGCGTTTTCCTTGCTTGCTTAGCTCAACTGCTGTTTGGGCATCTAGAGCAACTAATCCTGATGCAGCACCAGGAGATGCAGCTAAGCCTTTAGTAAGAATATTGAATTTTTTCTTGTCGTCAGGATCAAAGATAGGGAAAAGAAATTGTTCTAGATGTTCCGGTTCGACCCTGCTAATAGCTTCTTTTTTTGTTATTAGGCTTTCTTTGACCATATCACATGCAATTTTTGCCGCCGCAATTCCTGACCTTTTTCCTGATCGAGTCTGTAAAAGATAAAGAATTTCGTTTTCTATTGTAAATTCAAAATCCTGCATATCTTTAAAATGTCTTTCTAAAATTTTTGCTGTATTTACTATTTGATGATGTACTTTATTCATTTCTCGTTGCATAGCTTTAATTAACTTTGGAGTTCTAATTCCTGCAACCACATCCTCACCTTGCGCATTAAGGAGGTACTCAGCAAATAGTTCTTTTTCACCTGATAGTGGGTCTCGAGTAAATCCAACACCTGTTCCACAATCTTCACCCATATTTCCAAATACCATAGACTGTACGGTAACAGCTGTACCTATATCAGCAGGAATTCCATATTTTTTTCTATAAAAAATAGCTCTTTTATTATTCCAAGATAAAAAAACCGCATTAATTGCTTTTGCTAATTGATCGACTGGATCTTGAGGAAAAGATTTTTTTGTTTTGGACTTCACTAATTTTTTATATTCTTGAACAAGGCTTTTTAGGGAGGATTCGCTTAATTCAATATCATGTATTACTTTCTTTTTCTTTTTTAATTCTTCAAGTTTTTCTTCAAACAAATCTTTGTCAACATTTAACACAACATCTGAAAACATTTGGATAAATCTTCTGTATGCATCCCATGCAAATCTAGGATTTTTGGTTTTTTTTGCTAAGCCAACTACGGTTTTATCATTAAGACCCAAATTTAATATTGTATCCATCATTCCAGGCATCGAAAACATTGCACCTGATCTTACAGAAACCAGCAAAGGATTTTTAACATCACCAAAACCTTTTTTTGTCATTTTTTCTAGTTTTAATAAATTCGCCTTTATTTCTTTTGATATATTTCCAGGAGTTTGCTTTTTATTTTTATAAAACATGCCGCAGACCCTTGTTGATATAGTGAATCCAGGAGGAACATTTATTCCAATTTCTGTCATTTCAGCAAGTCCCGCGCCTTTACCGCCCAGGATTTCCTTCATTTTTCCGTTTCCATCAGCTTTTTTATTTCCAAAATAAAAAACATTTTTCTTATTTTTCATAACTTAAACTTCTCCTAGATTTCAGATAAATTTATGAATCTTGATATAAGATTTTTAATATTTGTTAAAAGATTTACTCTATTTTCTTTAACTTTAATATTCTTATCCATTACAAGTACATTCTCAAAGAAAGCTTCTAGGGCAGGAGAGGTCTCAATGATGGAATTTAATGTGGTAGCTGGAGAATTCTGCATGCAATCACTTGTAAAAAAATTCTTAATCGACAAAAATTTCTTATGTAGTTTTTGTTCGTTAGGGTCAGTAAGTAAATTAGTATCAATTTCTATTTCTTCATTATTTTTAACTATATTTTTTAATCTTTTGTCTACCCCAATTGCTACATCAAGGTTTTTATTTCTTTTAAATTCAGAGATTAAATTAGCTTTTTTCTTTAGAGAGTCTATGTCAATATAAGGTGAATCAATGTTTAATATTGAGTTGATAATATTTGTTTGGTATCCCATATCGAGTAAATAATTTTTTATTCTATCAATAAAAAATTCTATAGCATTTATTCTACTATCTTCTCCAACCTTTTTATTAGAATTTTTTTGAAAACAATCAATAGATAGATTTACCAAATTAATTAAATCCAAATTTTTCTGTAGGCTCTCAGCTATTCTAATTATACCTATACTATTCCTTCGAAGTCCATACGGATCTGAACTTCCAGTAGGTATAAGACCTAAGCTAAAACAAGATGTGATTGTATCAAGTTTATCGGCGATACTAATAATTTTAGCTAAGTTATTTGTTGGTAAAGCATCATTCCTACTTTTTGGAAGATAATGCTGTTCAATAATTTCGGCTATATTTTTATCAGTCTTTTTATAATAATATTTACCCATTATTCCCTGAAGTTCTGGAAATTCGTATACCATTTGAGATGATAAATCTGCCTTAATTAAGTTGGATATATCCACCAGCTCTTTTTTGTTTACTTGGCTAGTGATGTCTAATAGCTTAGTCAGTTCTTGAGATAATAATAATATTCTTTCAGATTTATTTTGATAAGATCCAGCCCCGGCAATAAACGTGGTAAATTCAAGTTTTTTCTGTATAGTTGCAAGTCCGAGGTTCATATCTTCATTGAAAAAGAATTTTGCATCATCAAGTCTTGCTCTAATAACCTTTTCGTTACCAGAAATAACTGTTTTTTTATCAAGAAATGGAGAGCCCGCAACGAAAATAAATTTTGAGTCAAGCTTTTTAAGCTTTTTATCTTTAAAGACAGGAAAGTATTTCTGATGATTCTTCATAACAGATATGTTCACTTCTTTAGGTGTAGTCAAGAAGTCTTTATCAAAGTTCCCAATCAGAACATTTGGGAATTCTGTTAGATTAGCTACATGATTAAGTAAATCTTCGTCAATTGGAACATTAATCCCTAATTTCTTTTCAATAGTAGCAATTTGCTTATGAATACTTTTCTTTCTCTCTTCAAAGCTAATTTCAACATAAGATCTTTTCATAAATTCAAAATATTCATTATAAGAAAGAATCTTTTTTCCTTTGTTGTTAAAAAATCTGTGACCAAGAATTTTATTCTCATTGTTTATTTCATTAAAATTAATTTTTAGAAATTTAGAATCAAAAAGCAGAAAAATATTTTTTATTGGTCTGATGAATTGAAAACTTCCAGATCCCCACTTCATAAACTTTTTATTTTTGATTTTATTAATTGATTCGCTTGTTATTTCTTTAAGTAATTCTGTAGTATCTTTTCCTATTATTTTAACATTTGCACCTATGAATTCGCCGCTTTCTTTTTTTACTATCTCAATATCATCGCGATCTAAATTATTTTTTTCAATAAAAGCTATTCCAGGTTTTAAAAAAACTCCTTTTTCATCTATGGAAATTTTTTTAGGGGGACCAACTAAATATTTTTCTATGTTTTTTTGTTTCTTATCAAGACCCTCAATTGCAATTATCAGCCTTCTTGGTGTTGAAAAATGAGCTATAGATTTATAAGGTACCGATTTGTCTTTTAGACTATTTTTAAAATTATTATGTAGTTGTTCAGATAAGTCATTAACGAGTCGCGCAGGAATCTCTTCTACGAATAGCTCTAATATAAAGTTTGAGAGTTTCTTATTTTGTTTCATATATTTTTATATACAACCCAGCACATTCTTTTGCTAGCTCCCTTATCTCTAGAATATATCTTGCTCTTTCAGTAACACTTATACTCCCTCTGGCATCCAGAAGGTTAAAAAGATGGGAACACTTTAAGCAGTAATCATAAGCTGGTAAGGGCAAGTTGTTTTTTATTAGATTTAAACATTCTTTTTTTGATTTTATAAAGAAATCTTCCAGCATGGAAGTGTCAGCTACTTCAAAATTATATTTTGAGAATTCATATTCTGTTCTATGGTGTATTTCCGAATATTTAATATTATCAGACCATTTTAAATCATAAACACTGTCAACTTCTTGCAGGTACATAGCAATTCTTTCTGTACCATAAGTTATTTCTACGGTTACAGGATTTAAGTCAAAACCACCTGCTTGTTGAAAATATGTAAATTGTGTAATTTCCATTCCATCTAACCAAACTTCCCATCCCAGCCCCCATGCACCTAATGTAGGAGATTCCCAGTCGTCTTCAACAAATCTAATATCGTGCTTCTTGGTATCTATGCCTAAATACGTAAGACTTTCGAGATATAAATCTTGAATATTATCAATTGAGGGTTTTATTACAACTTGAAACTGATAGTAGTGCTGAAGTCTGTTTGGATTCTCACCATATCTTCCATCAGTTGGCCTCCTACAAGGCTCTACATAGGCGGCGGACCAAGGGGTTTCGCCGAGACATCTTAAAAAAGTTCCAGGATGAAATGTTCCAGCACCTTTTTCTAAATCATAAGGCTGAAGTATAACGCAGCCTTTATCTGCCCAAAATGTTTGTAAATTAAGAATTATATTTTGAAAATTCATAAAAACTTAATGATATCATCAAACTAAATCTAATTCTATTTGATTTCTCTCTTTTATTTGAATAATGCATTCTTTAGAGGATTTCTTAATCTTCTCTATATTTTTTTTGGGTTTGTTTATCTCAAATAGGCCAAGATTAATGTTCATTGGATCGATCTTCTTATTGTCGCTATTTGAAATATATTTTGTTAGGCATCCTATGGCGCTTGTTGAGGGAAATACAATTGGTTCTTGTTTCTTGAGCACCCTTATAGAATTAAGCCCTGCAATTAATCCCATTGCAGTAGATTCTGAATATCCTTCAACCCCAGTTATTTGGCCTGCAAAAAAGATGTATGGATTTTTTTTGCTTTGAAGTGTATTAAGAATAGTATTCGGAGAATTTATATATGTATTCCTATGAATACTTCCAAATCTTAAGAATTCAGCATTTCTTAAAGCAGGAACAATTGAGAAAACATTTTTTTGATCTTTAATTTTCATTTTAGTCTGGAACCCAACTATGTTCCACATGCTTTCGTGAGAATTTTCTTTTCTTAATTGAATTACTGCAAATGGCCTTTTTCCGGTTTTAGGATTTAAAAGCCCAACTGGCTTCATTGGTCCAAACCTCAGAGTATCAAAACCTCTTTCTGCCATAACTTCAATTGGAAGACATCCTTCAAAGTATTTTGGTTTTTCAAATTGATGAAATTCTATTTTTTCCGAATTTATTAAAGCTTCATAAAAGGAATTGTATTCTTTTTCGTTCAGAGGGCAATTGATGTAATCACCTTCACCATCCTCATACCTAGACGCTTTAAAATAATTCTCATTGTCTAAACTTTCTGCTGATACTATAGGTGATATTGAATCGTAAAATGACAAATTTTCGTTTCCTATGAATTCCTCGATACTTTTCGTAAATTTTTCACTTGTTAAAGGACCAGTGGCTATTATCAAGGGAGATTGCAAATCTTTAGGTATTAATAATACTTCCTCTTCAAAGATTTCAATTAAAGGGTTATTTTTTATATTCTTTGTTACGTATTCTGAAAATTTTTCGCGATCAACAGCAAGTGCGCCACCAGCTGGTATTTTTGACCTTAGGGCTGATTTTATGATTAGGGAGTCAAGCTCTAACATTTCAAGTTTCAGTATTCCAGAAGCTTTATCTTCAGAAATCGACTTGAATGAGTTGCTACAAACTAATTCTGCAAGATTGTCAGATTTATGTGCTGGACTATATTTATTTGGCTTCATATCATAAAGATTTACTTTAATATTATTTTTTGCTATCTGATATGCTGCTTCACATCCGGCTAAACCCGCACCTATTATTGTTATTTCGTTTAAATTGTTTTTCAGGTTAGTTCACCAATAAAAGAATTTTGAAATGCTTGTTTTTTTGTTATTTCTACTATCCTACCAATGTATTTTTTATCTATATCTTTTATATAAACAGCTTTATTTTGAGAAGTTCTTCCAAAAAATTCATTTGGATTATTTTTTGTTGCACTTTCAACTAAAACTTTATAGCTTTTATTAACTTGCTTAAGATTATTTTCTAAAGATATTTCTCTTTGCCTTGATTGTAATAAATGTAATCTATCTAAAGCTACATCATCATTTATATGAGTGTTCATTAGCTCACCTGGCGTTCCAGGCCTAATTGAGTACTTAAACGAATATATTGTATCAAATTTAATTTCTTCAATTAAATCCATTGTTTGTTGAAAATCTTTTTCGGATTCGTCAGAAAATCCCACAATTATATCTGTGGACAAGCTTAAATCAGGCATTGCTTCTTTTAGCTTTTGAACACTATCTCTGTACCACTCTATACTGTAGGCTCTCTTCATTTGCTTTAAGATTCTATTTGATCCTGATTGGACAGGTAAATGAAGCTGTCTGCAAACCTTTGAGTTTTCTTTCATTGAACTAACCATTTTAGATGTAATATCTCTAGGAAATGAAGTAGTAAAACGAATCCTTTCTAAACCATCAAGCTCTTGTAGATAGTCTAAAAGATCATGAAATCTTTCACCTTTATATTTCCAAGAATTTACAGTTTGACCGATAAAAGTAAGCTCCTTGGCACCTTGGTTTATTAAAAGTCTAGATTCTTCTAGTATCTCTTTTAATGGTCTATTGATTTCGTTCCCTCTTACAGTAGGAACAATACAGTAGGCGCATTTTTTATTACAACCTTGTTGAATTGAAACAAAGCCATTAACTTTTCCTTCCTTATGATAAGGATTAATTTTAAACACTTCTTCAACGTCCATAGAGGTATTTATTTTTCTATGACTCGCAGATTCTTTAATATCGAATACTAGGTCTCTTAGCTTTGGGATTTCTCTTGGACCAATTACAAAGTCTAAATGAGGTATTTGTTTTATTAATTTCTTTCCATATAACTGTGCTACACATCCAGCCATACCAATAATAAGATCTGGATTTTTAATCTTTAGTTTTTTATATTTTCCTACAGCGCTTACCGCTTTATGGTCCGCTTTCTCTCTAATAGCACAAGTGTTAACAATTATAATATCAGCATCACTAGGATTTTTTACTGGATTAGCAGATAATGAATTAATAATTCTATCAGAATCATATTCATTCATTTGACATCCATAAGTTTCTACAAATATAGATAATTTTTCCACTATAAAATTTTAACAATCTTTCTTTCTTTATCAATAGGAATTAACCAAAATATTGACTAATAAATTTTAATTTAGTAAGCTTTTTAACTCAAAGGAGAAATATTATTTTAGAATGGACTAAAGATATTAATGCTAAACAATGGAAGACTTTCATTGCAGCTTTTTTCGGATGGACCTTAGATGCAATGGATTTATTGCTTTATGTCTTTGCATTTAAATTTATTGCTCAGACATTTGATATCTCAGGAACTCAGGCAGCTTTATTATTCAGTATAACTTTAGCCTCTTCCGCTTTAGGAGGAATGGTTTTTGGTGTAATCTCGGATTATGTTGGTAGAGTTAAAGCGTTAACTTATTCTATATTAATATATTCTCTCTTCACGATGCTGTCTGCTTTTGCGCCTGATATTATATTTTTTGTAGTTTGTAGATTCCTGCTGGGACTTGGTATGGGCGGAGAATGGGCATCTGGAGAAATATTGGTTGCTGAGAGTTGGCCAAAAGAACATCGGGGAAAAGTAGTAGGGATGGTTCAAAGTGGATGGGGTTTTGGATTTATTTTAGCCGCAATATTGGCTACATTTGTTCTCCCTATTGAAACTTTTAACCTCAATATGCTTCCTTTCGTATCAACCGATTTTCCTGTTGAAAGTTGGAGAGTTTTATTCTTCTTGGGAGTTATTCCAGCATTCTTAGTCTTTTATGTTAGAAGGGTTTGCGAAGAGCCTGAAATATGGAAAAAATCTGCTGAAAAAAGACAGAATACAAAACAAGAGTTTACTTTTTTTGAAATTTTTAAATCTGATCAAATTAGACCAATGCTTATTAAGGCAACCTTACTTACAAGTTTTTGCATGATTTCCTATTGGGGCCTAAGTTACTTTGTCCCAAATTATCTTGCTAGTCCTATCTCAGAGGGTGGAGCAGGCCTTGGAATTGTTAAAGGATTTGGTTTCACTATTCCATTAAATGTAGGAGCAATATTAGGTTGTATATCGTTTGGCTTAATTAGTGATAGAATTGGTCGTAAAACTACATTCGGTGCATATTTAATCATAGTTGCTCTCTTAGTTCCGGTATTTGGTAACATTGTTAGAGTTCAAGAGTTTTTAGGATTTATTTCACTTGATGCATTAATATTAATACTTGCACCATTGTTAGGATTCTTTAATACAGGCTTTTACTCAGGATTCGGTGCGATTTTTGCTGAAATTTTTCCTACACGTGCAAGGGGCACTGCGCAAGGTTTTAGCTACAATGTTGGAAGAGGTGCTTCTGCTATTGCACCACCCCTTTTCGCATTCATTGCAGTGAGTTCTTTTGCATTTTTATTTAGTGGAGAAGTTATAGGAAATGGTAGGGCTTTAATGACAGCTTCCATTTTTGCACTTTTTGCTTTTGCGGTCCTTTTGACTCTTCCTGAGACAAAAGGTAAAGATTTAGACCAAGATTAGTAATCTAAATAATTTTTTATGTTAAATTCATATTAACCATTTTTTTACCTCAATAATTGTAGTTTATTTCTAAATTGGTATGGGAATTGCCATGTAGTAATTAAAAACGCAGGGGAGGTATTTAAAATGCGTAATATATTAATTATTGCACTAGCTTTTTTCCTATCTATTACAGGTTTAAATGTTATTGCTAAAGATGGGCCTACTGAAATTCCATTAGTTTTTTCAGGCTACGTCCACACTGCTACGACTTATAATTTAGGTGATAATGAAGATGAGACAAACAATTATCATACATTTAGTGATGATGACTATACAATGACTCCTTCCGCACAAATTGGAGTTTCTAATGATCATTTTGTTATAGATGCTTTATTTGGAAGTATCGCAGAAGATTTAAATGATAACGATAGCGAATTTTTCTTGCATCAAGCATATGGAATTATTCCTTTAGGGGATTGGGCTATAATGGTTGGACATTTTGATACAATGTTAGGAAATGAAGTTATTAATCCCGGCGATAATCCAAATATCACACGAAGCTTTTTATTTGGCTATACAATAAATTTCCAAAATACTGGTATCAGAGCTATGTATGAACCAGGGGTAACTTTTATTGATGAAATTTATGTAGGTGTTGGAAATGGTTGGGACACTATTTATGACGAAGGAGAAAACCAAGAAAAAACTTTTGAAGCAGCTTTTGGATCAACTATGGGCTCTGCATCTTTGTTTGTTGCCATGAATTATGGTCAAGAAACTGATGAGCAAACAAGGCAAACATATACTGCAGTTTTAGGTATGCCGATATTAAATAATTTATCCTTAACCGTTAATGGTGTAATCGGTAAAGGAGAAGAAGAGGGTGCTTACACTTCAGTGGTAACGGGTGTTGCTGATGACGACACTTGGCATGGTGTGGGCTCTTATTTAACCTATTCTTATGATCAAACCAAATCTATCACTGGTAGATTTGAATATCTTAAAAATCCGGGTGGAGGAAGATTAGGTTTTGCTAGTACTAATGCAAATACTTGGACTGAATTAACTGATGATGCAGTCTTAAAGAGTATTACGATTACTCCGGAGCTTCTTATTGGTGACTATGGAATTTTAAGAGCAGAGTATCGTTATGATATCGCTAATCATCCTGTATTTCAGGTTTTAGGTGGAGCCGCTGGAAATCAAGCTCAAAATAAGACTCAAGAAACAGTATCACTCCAATATATAGTCTCATTTTAAACCCAAATAAGGCAAGTATGGCTAAAAATACTTGCCTTATTTAATTAAAGGCTAGACAAAAATTAAATAATATTATTAAATTGTTTTATTAAGACTTAATTCAATATTTGGAGGATATTTTATGGAAGTTTTGGAAGCAATTGGACAAAGAAGGAGTATAAGATTTTACAAAAGTTGGAAAAATGTGGAGGATTGGAAAATTCAGGTTATGCTGCAGGCCGCAAGATATGCATCTTGTCAGGGGAATTGTAATTCGACTGAAGCTATAGTTATAGATAAAGCAACATATCCAAAGAAGAAGTGGGATGAGATAGTTGGTTGCGTATCCGCGTTTAATGAATTACATCTTCAAACTGCTCCTAAATTAATTGTATGGCTAACAAATCTTGATGGATGGTATAAAGACTTAGTTAAATCTTTTGCAGTCCTTTTCCCACTAAGGGCAATTTCTGCAGCACAAGGATGGACATATAAGTTGTTAACTGAAACAACATATCCGAGGTTGATGAGTTTTCCAAAAGATAAAACTGAAGATTTATTTAGAATAGAAGCAGGTCAAGCTATGGCCCAATCAATGCTTGCTGCAACAGAATTAGGACTTGGTACATGCTTAATAGCCACAGGAAGAAACCCTGAAGCCTTTCCTAAGGTTTTAGGTTTGCCTGAAAATGTTGTTCCATTATGGGCTATGACTGTGGGCTATCCACTTGAAAATCCCGACCAAAGACCAAGGAAAAGATTTGATAGATTGTTCCACTCAAATAAATATGGAAAACCACTCAAAGAGGATAAAGAAACTAAGGAAATGTTAAAAGATGTTGGTATGATATTAGATCCAAATCCTATCGACGAAAGAGAGGCAGAATTAAAAAATATTTGTCGATCCTTGGGACTTACTGAAGATATGCCAGATATGCCTAAAGATAAGATTAAGGAATTATATAAAAAAGATTCACCTTATTATGGCGAACTACCAAAGGATTTAATTAAAAAAGGAGTATGATAGTTTTTAATTATAATTTATAAAACTTCATAGGCTTTAAATTTGTCTGGAAAATCATTATTAAACCTTGATTAAGAGTTTTTTCATTATAAACTAAAACCTTATCATAAAATATGCCCCGATAGCTCAGTCGGTAGAGCAGAGGACTGAAAATCCTCGTGTCGGTGGTTCGATTCCGCCTCGGGGCATAACTAATAGAAATTTGTAATATTTTTTCAAAATTGTATTATTTATTTTATGAGTAATCTAAATGTATTTGGTTCATTCTTAAAGAAGACAAGAAAAAGTAAGAAAGTCACTCAAGAGCAAGTTGCATTATCTCTAAATGTGTCCACTGTTTATGTCCACCAGTTAGAAACTGCCAAAGTTGACGCCCCTGATAAATCTAAATGTTCAATTATTGCAAAAACTTTAAATATTGATCCAGATCTTGTTTGGAACAAGGCTAAAGAACAGAAACTCCTTAGGTTCTTAAACAAAGAGAATATAGTGAATAATTTAGATGAACCAATAACTTATTCTGAAAAATTATTATTAGACTTATTTAGAAATCTTTCAGATGAGGTTAGAAAGGATTTTATTGGAATGATATATATGTTATTAAAATCTGATAAAAGAATTTCAGATGAAAAAGTTCTTTCATCCATTGAAAAACTTTCTAAAACTGCGTGATGTATTTTCTTAAAAGGTTCGTTGTAATTGCTTTAATCCAATTACTTATTTTTTCATTTATTTTTACTCTTTTTGTTTTTAGCTTTAATCAAAGAAGAGAGGTCAGTAAGAATCAATCAAAGGCTTTAGCCTCAGTTATTGCTGAACAAGCGTCAAATTATTATAATCAGAACAATGAAAATCTTTCTTCAAAAGATTTCTTTAATTTCCTAGATAATCAAATAGGCATACAAAAACTTACAAACGCTTTTAATGTTAATCCACCTGAACTTCTTACAATTTATTTTCGCTCTGATATATTAAAAGGAACGGTTAACGCCGGAACAGACGATAATTTAAACAAAGATGATACTTCTCCTTTTAACAGAACAAACAGGTTCTTTTTTAATAATAAATACGTAGCAATCAAACCCTTTTTTGTTAGTGCATTTGAAAAACCTTATGGTGTTGTAAGAATTGAGACTAGTAATATACCGATTTTAACGGAAGTTTTATATAATAACGGTATTTTTTACATGTTGCTTTTTTTAATACTTAATAACCAGGCATTTCTCTTTTATTTGTGGATGAAAAAGAAGAAGTCCTTGGATCCTGATACAGGATATCTAAAAGAAAGTTCACTTGGATCGATTAAGATTATGCATAAGTTGTTAGGCGATGTTATTAATGATCATAAAAATTCTGATGTTATTAAAGAAAAACCAAGTAATGTTCTAAATATCGATGATAAAAAATGAGCTTTCTTAAGTTATTAGTCTTTCAGTTGATTCTTTTTTCTTTTGTTTCTTGTGATAGTATTCACAAAAGTCCTAAGATTGATTTTTTAGGACCAGTTTTAGAAGTAGTAAACAATGAGGGAAGATTGGAATATACAGGAAGAGTAATTAATGATTCTGGAAAAAAAATAAAAAATCTTAAAGTAAGATATATTGGAAAAAATAAAGACGGCAAAATTATCGAAGCACTTACTATTCCTATTAAGGGCAAAGAGGGATCTTTTGTTCAACAAGGAGAAATAGTAGAGTTTCAATTTACTTTGAGAAGTAAAACAAAGAATGTTTTTGATAAAAAACTAACTTTAGATTACATTCAATAATTAAGTTAAAATAACCTAGGAGTTAATAATGAGTAAATCAAAGATTAGAATTTTAATTGCAAAAGCAGGCCTTGACGGACACGATAGAGGGGCAAAGATAATAACTAGAGCTCTTCGTGATGCGGGATTTGAAGTTATATACACCGGACTTCATCAGACACCAGAGGAAATAGCTGAGGCAGCTCTTCAAGAGGATGTTGATGCTATTGGGATTAGTTTGCTTTCAGGAGCTCATAATTTTCTTTTTCCTGAGATAATTAAAATATTAAATGAAAAGGGGTTAGAGGAGTTAGTAGTATTTGGCGGGGGAATTATTCCTGATGAAGACATTGAAGGCTTAAAAAAGATTGGAGTAAAGGAAATTTTTGGGCCAGGAACTACTACTACTGAGATGATTGACTGGATCAACAAAAATGTGCAGGCTAAATAGTGTTTAATTATTTCTTAGAAATTTTGTTAGTAAGCCTACTAACATTGCAGTTAATAAAATCGCACCCACTAACTTAAGATAAAAGCCTAAATCAGCGTGAGAAACGTTAGAAATTGCAAGCCCAAAGAGAGTAAATATAATTAGACAAACAAAAGCAGACCCAATATAATCTATTCTTAACATAACAAATCCTTATAAAGCAATATTAGATATATTACAATGAAATTAAAGAAAGTAGTAACTATTTTTGGCGCAGGAAGTTGGGGAACAGCGATAGCTAAAAATATTGCAACTAATGGCTATAAAGTCAGGCTGTGGGCAAAAGAAAAAGAAGTCGTAGAATCAATCATAAGTTACAACGAAAATAGAATTTTTCTTCCTGGAATCAAGCTATCCTCGTCAATAATTCCCACTAATTTGTTATCAGACGAGTTATTTGACTCTGATTTTTTAATCTTCTCTATTCCAACTCAATTTATTAGAGAGTCTTTACTTTCAATGGAAAAATTAATTAGCAAAGATTCAATCTTAATTAATACTTCCAAAGGAATAGAGCAGAAAACTATGAAGCCAATATTCTCAATTTTTAAAGAGATTTTGCCAAGAGTTAGTAGAAGATATATAACTATTTCTGGTCCTAGTTTTGCTTATGATGTGGCTAAAGGCTTGCCTACTTCTGTGACTCTAGCGTCTGCAAATGGATTATTATTGCCTGTTGCAATGAAGATTTTTGAGAATCAAAATTTTAAAACCTATACAAGTAAAGATGTATTAGGGGTAGAGCTAGGGGGTTCATTAAAAAATGTTATTGCAATAGGAGCAGGAATTTTAGATGGAATCAATAGTAGTGAGAGCACTAAGGCAGCTTTTATAACAAGAGGCTTGAATGAGATAAGGATTTTATCTAAGACATTGGGTGCGAAGAATATAACTTTTATGGGACTTTCAGGCATAGGTGACTTAATGTTGACAGCCTATGGTGAACAAAGTAGAAACAGGAATTTAGGGTTGAATATTGGTAGAGGCAAAAAGATTAAGACTATTTTGCAGTCAACCAAAACTGTTGCAGAGGGGTTTTATACTTCAAAAGCAATTTATGAGCTTACCAAAAAATATAAGATTCAATCACCAATAATTGAATCAATATATAAAATATTATATAAAAGCTCAAACCCAAAAAATATTGTTAAAAATCTGCTAAAAAATGACGGAATTGCAGATATTTAGGCTTCATTTTTCTGCATACGAATGTATAATTAATATAGTCCTAAACTAGGAGTTTTAACTATTTCGCAAGATATAAATATTAAGCCAACTGAAATCTTCGAAGAACTAAAGGATTCATATTTAAGCTATTCATTAAGCGTAATAATTGGGCGTGCTTTGCCTGATGTTAGAGATGGTTTAAAGCCAGTTCATAGAAGACTTTTATATGGGATGAAAGATCTGAGTTTAGATTATAATAAGTCCTATAAGAAATCGGCAAGAGTTGTTGGGGATGTTATGGGTAAATTCCACCCTCATGGTGACTCTGCGCTATATGAGGCACTTGTAAGGATGGCTCAAGATTTCTCTTTAAGATATCCACTTGTTGACGGCCAAGGTAATTTTGGATCTATAGATGGTGATCCTGCAGCTGCAATGAGATACACTGAAGTTAAGTTAGCAAAACTATCTTCCCAGATTTTAGATGATTTAGATAAAGAAACAGTTGATTTTATAGAAAATTACGATGGATCATCAAAAGAGCCTAAAATCCTTCCCTCTAAAATTCCTAATCTTTTATTAAATGGAGCCTCTGGAATTGCTGTAGGAATGTCAACAAACATACCTCCACATAATTGTAAAGAATTGATATCAGCAATTATTGCTCAGGTAAAGAAACCAGAAATGTCTATAGATGAAATAATAAACATTATGCCAGGACCAGACTTTCCTACTGGTGGCATAATTCATGGTTCAAAAGAAATTATCAAGCAAGCTTATGAAACAGGTAAGGGAATTATTAAATTACGAGGTATTGCTAATGTTGAGCCTGAAACTAACAGAATTATAATTACTGAGATTCCATATCAAGTTAATAAAAGTAAGCTTATAGAGAAGATTGCAAGTTTGGTACGGGAAGAAAAGATAAAAGGTATTTCAGACATAAGAGACGAATCCAATAGGGATGGAATTAGGATTGTAATAGATCCTAAAAGAGGAGAGGACTCTAATGTAATACTTAATAATATTTTCTCCCTAACTCCCTTGAGTACTTCTTTTGGAATAATCCTACTAGCAATTGATGACGGCAAACCAAGATTGCTTAGTATAAAAGAAATTAATAAATGCTTTATTAACCATAGGTTTGAGATAATAACGAAAAGATTGATTTTTGAGTTAAATAAGGCAAAGGATCGACTCCATATCCTTGATGGTTTTAAGATAGCATTAGATAATCTAGATAAGACTATAAAAATAATTAGGGAATCAAAGGAGCCAATAGAAGCGAAAATTGCTTTAATAAAAAAACTTAAAGTTAGTGAAATTCAAGCATTAGCAATCTTAGATTTAAGATTACAAAGACTAACAGGTATGGAGCAGTCTAAGATATTTAATGAACGTAATGAATTAATGAAAAGGATTAAAGAGATAGAAAAAATCTTATCTGATGATAATGAGATTAATAAGATAATGATTAGTGAGCTTGAGGAAGTCAGTGATCAATATGGAGATTCCAGAAAAAGTAAGATTGATGACAGAGACTTGGGTTCGATAAATGTCGAGGACCTAATTTCGGAAGAAGATATGGTTGTAACTTTAACTCATGGTGGATTCATCAAAAGAACTCCATTAACGCAATACAGAAGCCAAAGAAGGGGAGGAGTTGGAAAGAAAGGAGCAACTAGTAAAAATGATGATTTTGCGCAAACTGTTTTTGTTGCCTCGACACATGATTATGTTGTTTTCTTTACAAATAAAGGGAAGTGTTTTTGGAGAAAAGTTTATGAATTACCTGAGGCAAGCTTGATTGCAAGAGGAAGAGGTCTTTCAAATGTATTAAATTTATCAAATGAAGAAACTGTTAAGGCGCATGTTTCGATAAGAGACTTTAGCCAGGATCAATTTTTAATAATGACCACAAAAGATGGGATTATAAAAAAATCAAAACTTGAGGATTATTCTCGACCTAGAGCTAATGGAATTATTGCTATAAACTTAAAAGGGAAGGATGAGCTTATTTCTGTCCAAACTAGTTCAGGAGAAGACGAAATACTAATTTCTACCAAAATGGGACAAGCAGTAAGGTTCAAAGAGGATAAGGTTAGATCCGTAGGAAGGAATAGTATGGGAGTTAAAGGGATCACTCTAAAAGATGAAGACTGTGTTGTTAGTTCAGAAGTTATTAAAGAAGAAGGTGTAAAAATCTTAACAGTTACTGAAAATGGTTTTGGAAAAAGGACTGAAGTTTCTAAATATCGCCTTACATCAAGGGGTGGCAAAGGTGTAGCTACAATGAAAATAACAGATAAAACTGGATTGATTGTAAACGCATTTCAAACAGAAAATGAAGATGACATTGTTTTACTTTCATCTGCAGGAAAAGCAACGAGACTTAAAACTTCAGATATCTCCATAATTGGTAGAGCTACTCAAGGTGTAAAGCTAATGAAGGTTGCAGAAGACATTAAAGTAGTAGCGGTAGCAAAAATAACAGAAAAAGAAAATGAATGATATTTTTGAAAAATTAAAAGAAGTTTTCAAAACTTTTGATAATTACAACTGTTTTGTCTGTTCAAGCTCAAATCCAATTGGATTAAACTTAGATATAAATTTTACTAACCATTCAGCTTATGCATTATTTAACTTATCAAATCTTTACTCTGGATTTCCCTCAATTGTTCACGGTGGTATACAGGCATGTATAATAGATGAAATTGCCTTTTGGGCAATGTTTAATTCTCGTAAGCAAATCGGCTTTACCCAAAAAATTCAAATTGATTATTTATCAAAGATTGAAATTGATACAGATCTCAAGGTGGAGGGTAAAGAGTTAGCTTCTTCAGGTAGCACATCTGATATCGAAGTAAGCATTTTTCATGATTCAAAGTTGAAATCCAAAGGAATTGTTTCATATAAATTAATAAGTGACTCAGCTATTAAGAAACTTTTTGGTAACGAGTTTCATTCTGAATTTACAAGGAGTTTTAGAAATGATTAAGCTTTACGATCATCCATTGTCAGGAAATTGTTATAAAGTAAGACTGCTTTTGTCTCAAGCAAATATAGAGTTTGAAACTGAAGTCGTTGACGTTTTTAAAGGGGAGAACAAGAGAGAAAAGTATGTAAATATTAATCCTGCAAAAAAAATTCCAGCAATAAATGATGATGGGCTCATACTTTGGGAGTCTAATGCAATACTAATGTATTTATGTGAAAAGTATTTTCCTATTTTATTACCATACGATCTAGTTGGTAGAGCAAATGCTTATAAATGGTTGATCTATAATAAAACATCTGTTGATCCATACTTGGCAAAGGCAAGGGCGATTAAGCAATTTTATCCAGAGGATAAACAAGATCTAGATGAGCTTAAAATTTTACAAAAAGAAGGAATTAGTTCTTTAAAACTTATCGATAAACACCTAGATGAAAAATCCTTTTTTGTGGATAATTATTCTGTAGTTGATATTGCATTCTATCCATACATAAAGCTTTCCTATCAAGGAGATATAGATTTAGATGTATTTCCTAATATTATTAAATGGATTACGAAAGTTGAGTCAACTGATAATTTTGTTTATTTTGAAGAAAAGTAATAGTAATTTTAAGCGGGAAACGGGACTCGAACCCGCGACCTTCTGCTTGGCAAGCAGATGCTCTAGCCAACTGAGCTATTCCCGCGCTATGGACATTCTTTAATTATACTTCTATATTTTTTATGTCAAGGGTAAAAGTTTATTATGGAAAGAGAGAAAATTTTAAAAGGAATAAAAAGAGTTGTAATCAAGATTGGCTCTAAGGCACTAGCTAATAAAGAGAATATAAGTTATGAAAGAATTCAATCTTTGTCTAATGATATTAATAAGTTAAGAAAGTCTGGAATTGAATGTTTAATTGTTTCCTCAGGAGCGATTCTTGCCGGAAATGAATTTTTTAATTTTAATATAAAGAAATTAAATGTCTTAAGAAAGCAGGCGGTTGCTTCACTAGGCCAAGTTAAATTAATGAGTTACTACATTAAAGCTTTTTCAAAAAAAGAGATAAATGTATCTCAACTTCTTCTAACAAATGACATATTTAATGATAGAAAAAGATTCCTTAATACAAGAGCAATGATTTTAGAATTATTAAAAATGAAAATTATTCCAATAATAAATGAAAATGATACAGTTTCAGTTGATGAAATAATGTTTGGGGACAACGATATACTTGCATCAAAAGTTGCTGCAATGATGGATGCCGATTTGTTGGTCTTATTAACAGATATTGATGGTTTATATAGTAATAATCCAAAAACAAATAAAAAAGCTCAGTTAATAAATAACCTAGATGAAACAAGCTTTAATTCTGAAGTTATCGATGATGTTGAATCACAAGTTTCTTTTGGGGGAATGAATTCCAAGATTAATGCCGCCCTTGAAGTTTCTAAATTTGGAATTCCGACCTTAATAGCTAATGGTAAAACGAAAGATGTTTTAAAAGATATTTTTAATTTTAAAGATATTGGTACAGCGATAATCCCAAGTTCAATTAAAATTAAGAGTAGAAAAAAATGGATTGGTATGGGACCTAAATCTTCAGGGAAATTATATTTAGATACTGGTGCCGCAAATGCGATTATAAATAACAGAAAGAGTCTGTTGCCTTCTGGAATTGTAAAGATTGAAGGTGTCTTTTCAAAAGGACAGCAAGTCGTGTGCATTAGAACCATCGACAATTCCCCAATAGCAAGGGGTCTAATCTCTTATAGTTCTGATGAAATCAATTTAATTAAAGGTAAGAAGTCGTCAGAAATTGAAAAAATTTTAGGATACAAATATTCCGATGAAATTATAAACAGGGATAATATGGTCCTTATATAAAGTTTAATAAATCCTCAGTTTGCCTCTGATTTGTTGGCCTATGAAAAGCTATGCTAGATTCTTTTCTCTCAATTCTAATGTTTCCATTTTGTGCCCTATAGGCTACAAACTGTGATCCATAGGTTTCTTTTGAAATAGTGTTTAAAATGATAGGGAAGTTCTTTGAACCTATAAATATTGAATGTATACAGATTCCTAATTTTTTAGCTCTTTGTCTTTCTTTTCGTACTTCTGTATCACCTGATGTTGGTATTCCATCAGTTATGAATAGTATGTGTTTATTTCGCAATCCCCTCCCTTTAAAATCTGAAATTGCATCCCTAAGAGCTTCCTCATAATTGGTATTTCCTGAACATTCGGTTTTTGTCGAACTATCTAATATGGTTTCATATTCTTTAGTAAAGAATTTCTCTTCAACTATAGTTTTGAAGGATTTGTGATTAAATTCTATATAGCCAACACGCATTCTTTTTTGTCTAGCAAGCTCAACTACAGCCCTTACAACCGATGAAGACCATTCACTATATACTCCCATCATAGATGTGCTAATATCTCTAAGAATTGCAATTTCTCCCCCCATAGTCTCTTTTTCTCTTTGATGTACTCTTGGAAGTTGTGGAGATATGTTTTTTGTCCAAATTGTTGCATCCATTGGGTCAACATCCTCTATTTCATAGAAGGAATTCATTCTTTTGTATCTTCTTGGTGAGCCACCTGGATGAGTACCTCTTTTAGCAATACTTCGCTGAATATTTCCATCAAGTACTTTCATGACTATTTGCACATTTTGTGCTATCTCGGAGTTATCCATTGTCCCAACTTTAGATAAATCTGTATCGCCAGATTTTTTTGATTTACTTGCATATACTTTTTCAGATAAAGGAGTTTGATCAGTTTGTCCATCTCCATCATCTTCATTCCTATTTGAGGGGTTAGTAGGGACTTTATCTTCAGCATCAAATGGCTTTGAGCCATCATCAGTTGAAAGATTATCTTGAAGTTCTTCTAGAGCTTCAGTGAAGGAATTTAATGCTTCTTTTAGCTCGTCTTCCGACAGCTCAGATTCTTTTTCTGCTGAATCACCAGCTTGCTTATTAGGTGAATCTTTCTCGAAGTCATTTCCTTCTCTTTTTTGGTTATTCTCTACTTCTTGGTCTTTTTTTTTTGGGCTTGAAGTGACTCAAGCTTTTCTTCAGCCATTTTTAAAACTTCTTCTGGAACCCTAAAGGCTAGAAGATATTTTAATGCTTTTAAATCTTCAAGATTAGCTTCGTCACGATTATTTAATATTGCACTAGCTTTTATAATTTTGATTGATTTTACAAGAAATGTTCTATCAGAAATTACAGAATTTGACTCATTTAATCTTTGATCATCAATGAGCCATTTAATAAAACTAATTAATCCATCTTGAACCTCGGAAGATACCACAACTTTTTCAAGTTTCGAATAGCTTTCATCAAGCACTTTTTTCCCTATTTTTTCTACATGACCATTAGCAGTATTTTTCGCAGAGTATAAATTTACAATCTTTATTACATCATCCCATTCTTTACTATATGAAAGACCACTTGAATTTATTTGTATAACAAATCTGTCTAAATTTGCTGGATCAAGAGGTTCATTGTAGTATTCGTCAGCAGTAGGATTACTTGTTGCGATTGCTGTTAGAAGAGGAATTTCTTCATCCCCATATTTCCTTTCATTTAAAATTCTTAAAAGAACATTCAAAGATTCACCAGGCGCCCTAGATATGTCATCTAAAAGACATATTTCCGATGTAAGAATTCCACCTCTAATTATATTTTGCCTTATAATTTCACCATCTTTTGTGTCTTCCCTAGATATAACTAAATCACCAACTAATTCAGAAAGCCTAGTATCTCTATGCATTTGATAAAAGAAAAAATTTAGCTCTGCTGATTTTGAAACGATTTCGGACAACATTGTTTTTGCTGTTCCTGGTGGTCCCTGTATATAAATATGTTCCCTTGAAATAATACCTAATAATAGTGCTGTCTTTACATCTGAATGACCTACTACGAGTTCATCCATTTCAGTTCTTAGTAATTCGAAAGGGTTAGACATTATAAAATCCTTTTTGGTGAAAAAGCACCGATATTTAAATTTACATTATCTTTATTTAATTTACAACCTTAAAAAAAGTACATAATCTTAATTTTCTTTGTATAAATCATATACAATGATAAAGAGGTGAATTAATTGAAGATTGAGAGAAAGATTAACTATAAGTTCAAGAACCAGAGTCTACTATCTGAAGCTCTAACTCATAGTTCGTATGCAAATGAGTCATCAAAAAAAGATAATGAAAGGCTTGAATTTTTAGGGGACGCAATTATTAGCTTTATAGTAACCAAACATCTTTTCTCGATTTTTCCTGAATACGATGAGGGACGGTTATCAAAGTTAAAAAACCAAATCGTTAGCACTAAATCTTTTTATAAAATAGTAAAAAAAAATAAATTAGAAACTTATTTACTTTTAGGAAAAGGGGAAATAAAATCTGGTGGAAAAAAAAGAGAATCAAATTTAGCTGGGCTTTTTGAAGCAATAGTTGGAGCAATATTTAAAGATTCCGGAATCAGATCAGCAGAAGCATTCCTTAAAAAGTTTTTATTAGATCAAGATTTTTCAAATTTTATAGATGAGGATTATAAATCAATATTGCAGGTTGAATCTCAAAAGAAATTAGGTGTTTTGCCAAAGTATGTTGTAGAGAAGCAGGAGGGACCTCCACATAAAAGAGAATTTCATGTTTCAGTTTTTATTAATAAAAACAAGCAGGGTAAGGCAAAAGGAAAAAGTAAAAAAGATGCAGAGAATAAAGCTGCTAAAACAGCTTTAAAGAAACTTAAGAAGGCTGGGTAATTTTCTTACTTATTTTGAGGTTATTAATTTTTGTAAGCAATGTTTTTTTAGTTAAGCCCAATTCGTTTGAGGATAAAGACAAGTCCCCTTTGTTTTTTATTAGAACCGATTCAATTAAGGTTTTTTCAACTTTACCCAAGATTGACTTGTGTAAATCTTTCTTAGGCAGTTCATTATTAGTAAATATATTTTCAATAAATTTCTTATAGTTAACTTTTGAAGCATTTGAATTAATTTTCTTTGAAATTTTCGGAAGAAATTCGTTAATTGAATCTTTCTCGAGTTCCACATCTGGATTCATTAAAACAATTTTCTTTATGGCGTTTTCTAGTTCACGAACATTTCCAGGCCAGTCGTATTCTATAAGTGCTGTTATAAAGTCATTACTCACAACTTTTTGTGAATCGTTTTTATCTAAATATTTTGAAAGAAAGAAATCCACAAGCAAAGGTATATCTGATTTTCGCTCTCTAAGAGTAGGAAGTTCAATTGCAATTGAGTTTAATCTGAAGTATAAATCTTGTCTGAAATTCTTTTTCTTAACTTCATTCTCGAGGTCTTTATTTGTTGAGGCGATTATTCTAGCTTGAAATTTTATGGGCTTCTGAGAACCTAGTCTATAGAATTTTTTTTCTTCCAAAACTCTTAATAGTTTACTTTGTAGATCAAATGACATATCACCAATTTCGTCTAAAAGAATTGTGCCTCCGTTGGCTTCTTCAAACCTTCCGGTTTTTTTACCTGAAGCGCCGGTAAAAGCTCCTTTTTCATATCCAAATAGTTCACTTTCTATAAGGTCATCAGGAATAGCTGTAATATTAACTTGGATATATGGTTTATTTGAGTTTTTTCCACTTAAGTGAATTGCTTTTGATACCAATTCTTTACCGGACCCTGATTCACCAAGAATTAATACGGTGTGATTACTTTCGGCTATCCTGCCAATATCTTTAAAAACTTTCTTCATTTGATTTGACTTGCCGATTATATTAAAAGAATCAATATCATATTTCTTTATATCTGTTTCTAATTTTTCAATTTTATTATCTTTTATAGAATTCTTAACCGCCTTTTCGATCGTATTAATAAAATCATCATCAAAATCGAAGGGCTTGGTTATATAGTCGTATGCTCCATTTTTTATAGCCTGAATAGCATTCGTCATTGTGTCTTGTGCTGTCATAACGATAATTGAAGAATTATTATTGAGATTTTTAATTTTTTTTAAATATTCAAGCGAATTGCCGTCAGGAAGATTTATATCTAAAAGTATGAGCTTGAAGTCTTTTTTTTTAAGAATTGAGTAAGTTTCAGATAGCTTAGTGGCAAAGGATACAGAATATCCTTCCTTTTCAAGAAAAATTTTTAAAACTTTTCTTATACTTGCTTCATCATCAACTATAAGTATTGAATTCATTCTTTAAAATTATACCCAAAAAACATTTAAATATCGGGCAAATAAATTATAAATTTAGATCCATGATTTAGTTTTGATTCAGCTTCAATAAATCCTCCAAATTTATTAGCTATTTTCTGGCTTAAAAAAAGCCCAATCCCTTGACCATTACGCTTTGTAGAATAAAAAGGTTGAAAAATCATATCTAGATTTTTTTTACTAATTCCTTTCCCAGAATCTTTTATTTCTATCTGGATGAGATTTTTATTGCTAAGTTTAAAGTCTTTAGTACTTTTTATCGTAATGCTAACTTCACCAATATTTTTGATGGAATCAAAGGAATTCTGAATAATATTTTGAACGATAATTCTTAGAAGTCCCTCGTCACATAGAACATTTTTGGAGTCATCTTCGTAGTTAAAGAATATTTTAATTTTTTTATCTAAATATGTTTTAGCTGCTAATTTTATTGCTTCATCGATAACTTTATTTATTTTTATTTTCTTATAATTTTGCTCAGAATGAGGTTGCAAATGTTTAAAGGTGTCAACCAGATGTTGCAGCCGGGTAGTCTCTTTTTCGATAATTGTAAGGCATTCTTGAGTTGTTGAGTCCTGATTTTTTATACTTATTCCAATTTGCGCTGCCCCCTTAATGCCAGCAAGAGGGTTCTTTATTTCATGCGCTAGGCCATAGAATAATTGACTCATTAGTTTTTCTTCATCTTCGAATTTTGTTTTTTTATTAAGAAAGCTCATCCCTTCTAAGTTTGCAAATTGAACTAGAATATGATTTAGTTTCGGTATTTTTCCGCTATAGTCGAAGATTGGCTTCAAATATATTGAGCAGATATTTTTGTTTCCTAGTGAGTCTCGTATGTCTATATCGTTTACAAATTTTGTTTTTAAACTCTTTTTAACCTCTTTAATTAGTTTGACAACATTCTTGTCAATAAGATTTATACTCTTTTTATTTTGGAGTAATTTCCTAGACTTTCCTAAAATATCTTCAGCTTCTTGGTTAATAAATAAAAAATTTAATTTTTCATCAAGAAGAATTATTCCTTCTCTTATATTATCTAAAATAACAGCTTCAAAGTTTCTATCCAATATCCTAAGCAAGATCCTCCACTGGGATTATAAGCGGCTCCCCTCTAATTAGTTTATTCCTTGAAATAACATTAATAGCCTTATTAAGCATTTTTAATTCTAGGCTTTTTGTTAATAGTATTACAGGCATTATCTTCGATTTGCTGCCTTCATTGTTTTGTATTACTTTGTCAATGTTAATCTTATATTTACCTAAAATACTAGTTACTTTTCCTAAATTTCCTGGCTCATCTTTAATGCTGATTCTTAAATAAAATTTTGATTTAATATCTTCAAACTTGTTTAGCTTAATTTTTAACTCTGATTGTAAATATTCAATTTTATATGAGTCTGATATTCGTACAATATCTGAGACAATCGCTGAAGCTGTTGGCATCATTCCAGCTCCATATCCATAAGCCATGAATGGACCAAGATTATCAGAGTTTACAAGAATTGCATTGAATTCATTCTTTACATTTGACAGTGGGTTATCTTTTGAAATTAGAGTAGGGTGCACCCTAGCGTCTAATTTGCTATTAATAATTCTGCTTATTCCCAGAAGCTTTATCTCATATCCAAGATTATTTGCAACGTCGATATCATAAGAGGTGATTCTTTCAATTCCTTGAGTAAAGATTTTTTCTATATCTAAATTTATATTAAAGCATGTTTGACTTAATACAGAAACTTTATGGGCTGTATCTTTTCCGTTTATATCCAGTGTTGGATCTGCCTCGGCAAAACCTTCATTTTGAGCCATTTTTAAAGCTTTTGAAAAATCTATCCCTTTGGACATTAAAGTTAGAATATAATTACAAGTTCCATTTAAAATTCCCCAAAAAGAAGTAACTCTATTTATAAGCAATGAATCTTTGATGGAGTTAATAATAGGTATTCCGCCACCAACACTTGCCTCATAACCAATATTTACTTTATTTTGATCGCTAAGTTTCTGTAATTCTTTATTCTTTGAGGCCAACAATGCTTTATTCGCGGTAACTATATGTTTTCCATTTTTTATTGCATCTTTACAGATTGAATAAGCAAGTGTAGTTCCTCCTATAAGTTCGACCACAATATTAATATCTTCATCTCTAGTTATATCTCTATAATCTTTTGTAAAGTCCTTTGAAGGAATTTTAAGATTTTTTTTACGTGACTCAGAAATATCACAAGTTTTTTTAATATTTATATCGATGTTATATAATTTTTTAATTTTTGATTTTCGTTCTTTCAGTATTTTGTATACACCGGTACCTATTGTTCCTAAACCAATTATTCCAACATTTATTTTTTTCATAATACTAAATTGAATTAATAGTAACTTAAATATATTCTAACAAATTATATCTATATATTAAACTAGGGGCCGTAGCTCAGTTGGGAGAGCGCTTGGATGGCATTCAAGAGGTCGAGGGTTCGATCCCCTTCGGCTCCATTCGGATTAATTATTAGATTTATATTGTTTCATGAACCTATAAATCCTTAAGACTTTCTTTTATTCGTTTAGTCCCTTCTTTAATATCTTCAATCGAAGTGGCATATGAAATTCTTATATGATTATCTGAGCCAAACTCAATTCCTGGCACTACTGCAACCTTTGCTTCCTCAAGAAGAAAATCGGTGAAATCGATCGAGTTAGAGATATTTTTTCCTTTATATTTTTTACCAAAATAATACGAAATATCAGGAAATACATAAAAAGCTCCTCGTGGAACAAAGCATTTGATGCCTTCAATTTTATTTAGAAAAGATGAGATAAAATCTTTTCTTATCTCAAATTCTTTTAACATTTCAGTTACTTTTTGTTGATCTCCAGAAAAAGCCTCAATAGCTGCCTTCTGAGATATGGATGTTGGATTTGAAGTTGATTGACCACTTAAGTTGTTCATAGCAGAAATTACATCCGAATTTCCAGCCGCATATCCAATTCTCCATCCAGTCATTGAATAAGTTTTTGATACACCATTTATTAATATTGTTCTTTCTTTTGTGTCTTCACTTAATTCGGGAAATGACACATGTTTCTCGCCGGAATAAATAATTTTGTCATAAATCTCATCTGATAACACAATAAGATTTTTTTCTTTGGCAACTTCAGCAATTTCTTCAAGCTCCTTCCTGTTGTATGTTGCACCTGTAGGATTAGATGGGTAATTTAAAACAAGTATCTTTGTTTTTTTGGAGCATCTTGAAAGAATTTGTTTTGGAGTCACTTTAAAATCGTCCTCTTGACTACCATTTAATATGACTGGAACCCCACCGCAAATTTTAACTTGTTCTGGATATGAGACCCAGTATGGGGCAGGTATCAATACTTCATCATTCTCATCAATTAAAACATTAAATAGATTGTATAAAACATGTTTGGCACCAGATCCAACAAGAATCTGATTATTCTCATATTTAAGACCATAATCAGAGTAAATACGATTCCTTATAGCTTCTTTTAGTTCCACAATTCCACTTGCTGCGGTATATTTAGTGAATCCAGAATCAATTGATTGCTTTGCGGCGTCTTTGATATTATCTGGTGTATCAAAATCAGGCTCACCTGCACCAAAACCAATAATATCAATCCCTTTAGATTTCAACTCCTTTGCTTTAGCTGTTATAGCAAGTGTAGCAGAAGGTTTAAGGGTCTTAGCTAATTTTGAAAGTTTCATTATTTACCCCTTTTCAAGCAATTTCTTTTTTAATTCTTTTTCAACAATTTTTGGAATAAATTTACTAGCATCGCCACCCAAGCGAATAATATCTTTAATTAAAGACGAACTGATGTGTGAATAATTACCATCAGCCACCATAAATATAGTTTCAACTTTTTTATTGAGTTTATTATTTGATGTAGCCATTTGAAGCTCATATTCGAAGTCTTGGACTGTACGCATGCCACGTAAGACTGTGAAAATTTTTTTCTTATTTGCATAGTCTACTAATAAGCCTTCAAATTGATCTACAAAAATTTTATTCTTATTTTTAAAAACTTTCTTTAGAATCTTAACTCTCTCACTCGACGAAAGAATTGAATTTTTTGATGAATTTTTTGCCACACCAATGATAACTTTATCAAAACATTTTGCAGCTCTTTCGATAATATTTACATGACCATTTGTTAATGGATCAAAGCTTCCAGGATATATAACAGATCTTTTCATGTTTAATTTTGCCAACAAAAAGTAATATACTTATCTTTGTAAACTTTAACTCTATTTTCTACATCAAGTATAATTTTTTCCTCTTTAGGGTGCTCACACACAATCATTCCTCCAGGAGGTGATAATTTCAATGCTGTTCTTATAATACCATTAAGTGTTTTGTCATCAAAATAGGAATAAGGTGGATCAATAAATATCAAATCAAACTCTTTGTGATTTTTAATTAGCATTCGGGTGGCGGAACCAAATTCTTTATTAATTACGCTTGACTGATTAACAAAGCCACACTTACTTAAATTATCTTTTATACAATTAATTGATGTCGGATTTTTATCAATAAAAGTTGCAAAACTCGCTCCCATACTTAAGGCTTCGATCCCAAGAGAACCACTTCCAGCAAAAATATCTAAAATCTCTTTCCCTTCAGTCGGGGGCAGAATATCAAAAATCATCTTCCTTATTTTACTTGTTTTAGGCCTAACTAGATTATTATTAGGCACCTTAAGCTTAAAACCTTTTTTGATTCCATTGGTTATCTTAATCATAAGCTTTAAAGTTATTTTTCATAAAAGATTTTTTCGGCTTCTGTTAAAAGATTTTTCATTAAATACATGCTACTTTCCCAAAAATCATTTCTTCGAATATCTAAGCCTATTTTTTTAACTAATTTTTCTGGTGAATCAGTACTTCCAGAAGATAGTAATTGGATATATTTTTTTACAAAAACATTTTTATCCTCATTATATTTTGCAAAAAGTCCATGAACAAGAAGTTCTCCAAATGAATAAGAATAACAATAAAACGGAGAATGAATAAAATGAGGTATGTACATCCACCACGATTTATAATATTCAGATATCTTAATCGAATTTCCGAACATTTTTGAGTTGGCCTTAATCCAGGCACTATCAAAATCCGAGGATGATAACTCGCCGCTGTTTTTTGACTTATTGTGAACATCCCATTCAAAATTAGTCATAACTATTTGTCTGAAAACGGTTGCGAACATATCCTCTAATTTAGAGCAGATTAAATATAACTTTTCTTGTCGATCATTTTCACCATTAAGTAGCTTGTCAAACACTAACATTTCTGCAAATACACTAGCAGTCTCAGCTGTAGTAAGAGGCGTATTTTGTTGGAAATAGCCATTTTTTCTTGATAGGTATTGGTGTATTCCATGACCTAGTTCATGAGCCAATGTCATTACATCCCTAATTTTTCCGGTAAAGTTCATCAATATGTATGGATGAACTGACGGTACACATGAATGGCTAAATGCCCCGCCCCTTTTTCCATTTCTAAGTTTGTAATCAATCCAGTTGTTATCAAAAAACAGTTTAGCAATATCGCCCATTTCTGTTGAAAATTCATTGAATGAATCTAAGACAATTTCCTTGGCATCATTAAACGAAAACTTCTTACTAGATTCTCCTAAGGGTGCATATCTATCATAGTCTGAAAAATTTTTTATCTTTAAGATTTTGCTTTTGAGAGAATAATACTTAATAGGAAGTTTATTGTACTTATTACAAGTTTTTATAAGTGCCTCAACAGTTTTTTCTGATATTTCATTTGACAGATTTCTCGCAGACATTGGAGATTTATGACCTCTGATTTGATTTGTAATTTTAGAATCTGTTAGAATTTGATTAAAAATAAAGGTTAACAACTTCCTTTCAGAGTTTAATCCTTCTGTTAAGCTTTTTGCGGCAGAAATCCTTACTTTCCTATCTTTATCATACAATAAAGCTAGAACTTGAGTTTCGGTTAAAGTCGATTCTTTATTTTTAATTTTTAACTTAAATTCAATATTATTTAACGTTTGATCAAATAGTCTATTAAAGGCTCGTGAAGAAGTAATAGTTTTTTTATCCATTATTTTTTCTTCAGGCTCTGATAACATATATTTCTTATATTTCCGTTCTGATTTAAGTAGATGTGAATAGTCTTTCAATAGTGTGTTTGAGTATAGTAACTTTGCTTTCTTCTCAGGAATCTTATTCCATGAAAGAAAATAAAAAATCAGGTTCTTTCTTATGTTGGATATTTTTTCAGAAGAATCTTGGAAAAATTTTGAATAATGTTCGTTATTTGTATCAGAGGCAAATAGTAACGAAGCATATGATGATATCTTTCCTAGACCTTCATAAATATCCTCAAGCTCAATAATGGATTTTAATATTACTTTAGGAGAAGATTTTTCGTTTATACTATTTCTATATTTCTTATTAAAAGCTATTGATTCTGATTCTAGTTTAATAAAATCAGATTTTATTTTTTTTGAATCAATACTTTTATATAAGTCGTCTAAATTCCAATCCATAATCCCCTCTTTCAGCCAATCAATTCTTTGGCAACTTTGCTAATTAATGAGTTATCCGCAGTCTTAGAAAATTCTTTTATTGAGGCTTTGATTAACTCGCCCATATTCAATTTATTTTGGTCTTTCAGATTATTTTTAATTGTGGTCATTTTAGTTATTAATTCGTCCTCGGACATTTGTTCTGGCAAATACCCCTCTAAGATTGTTTGTTCCTCCGATTCAATCTTTGCAAGATCCTCTCTATTATTGTTAGAATAAAGCGAGAAAGCTTCTTTTCGTTTTTTAACCTCTTTTTTTATAATATTAATTATGACTTCGTCAGGAACATTATCTTTGAACCCTTCATTGCTAACAATAGATAATACTGTTCGAATTACATTTGACCCTATTTTATTTTTAGCTAGGATGAAACTCTTTAAATCATCTTTTAATTTAGAAAGCATAGGTTAAATCTAACTTATTTTCTTACAATCTCCATCAATTATAGAAAAAATTCCAAATTGTTGGTTTTTCGTTTTTTCAAGGATGTTTTTGTTGTTAGCTGTAATAAAAGATTGAGCTTCAAGACTTTTAATAAAATTAAAGAAAAAATTGAATCTTTCCTCGTCAAATTCACTTCCTATTTCATCAACTAAAATTATAGGAAAAGCATTATTAATTTTTTTCAAAAGTAAAATCTCAGAAATTTTAAGCGCCATGGATACACTTTTTTTTTCTCCTTCAGAGCCAAATTCGAAAATGTCGGAGCCATTAAACAAGAATGATATTTCATCTTTATGTGATCCTGTAAGGGATCTTTTAGCCTTTTTTTCTTTTTCACTATTTAGTTTGAATTTTTCACTAAGTAATTTGGTGTTTGTACAATAACTATTAAAGACTAACTCTAATTTAAACTCTGGATTTAGCTTTTTTAAAATCTTTTCAGAAAAAATGGTGATCCTTGAAAGCCATAATTTTCTTTCTGTGGAAACTTTATATGAATATTCTATTAATCTGTTGTCAATAAAATTTAGTAATTCATTGTTTCCATTTGAATTTAAAAGCTCATTTTTTCTTTTTATTTCTTTATTATATAGTTTTAATTTTTTATTAAATCCATTGCTAAAATTAGAAATTACTGAGTCTAAGATAATTCTTCGAGGCTTAAATGATTTTTCTAAGTTATTCTTAAAGTCTTTATCTAGTATTACAGCCGATAAAATCTTTCTAAGTTCTGCCCGATTTTTGATTCGTTTATCATTAAGGAATATTTTTTTTACATTTTCATGAATTAATACTTTAATTTCATTTTTAAAACCTAGATTGTTCAACTCTATCCTAAGTTCACTCCCCTTATTAGAGAAGTTTATAAGATTTTTCGTATTAGATGTTCGGTATGATTTTCCATATCCACATAGCCAAATAGCTTCGAGTAGATTTGTCTTTCCTTGACCATTTCTCCCTATTAATAAATTAATCTTTGAATCAATACTAATATCTATTTTTCGATAATTTCTAAAGTTTATGAGAGAAATTGCTTTTATTTTCATTTTTTTAACTAATTTAGCATTAGATGCTTGAACTATTATAACCCATCGGTAATCTATTGAAATATGAGCATTGATTTAGTAATTGAGGACATAGGAGTAAAAGACGCCAATAAGGGTTTTGCCAGAATCTCAGAAAAGAAAATGCAACAGCTTGGCCTGGAGCCTTATGATATTGTTGAGATTTGTGGTCAAAGGAAGTCTGCGATTAGAATTATGCCGATGAAGAATGACGACGCTTCCAAAGATAATTATATTAAAATTGATGGCTTAACTCGTCAGAATATTAAATCCTCTATTAAGGAAAAAGTAATTATTAAAAAAGCTGAACTTCTTACAACCAACAAGATTGTTTTAAGTCCATCGAATCCTAACTCTCTTCTATTTATGAATGATACAAAGATCCTACTGACTCAATTAAATGGTTTTGTGGTAACTGCAGGTGATAAATTGCATCTAAAACTTCCTGGAAATAAATCCGAAGAATTTAATGTTATTTCAACAAACCCTTCTTCCCCCTCAGTAATAGATAAAAAAACAAAGATAGATATTAAAAGACAAAATAGGAACTCAGAAGAAAGAAAAGTTACAACCTACAGTGATATAGGTGGTCTTCAAGAGCAACTTAAGAAAATAAAAGACTTGGTTGAACTACCATTAAAACATCCAGAAATTTTTTCAAGATTGGGGATTGATCCACCAAAAGGACTCTTACTCGTTGGACCTCCGGGTACTGGTAAAACTCTTCTTGCAAGAGCAATTGCGCAAGAATGTGGGGTTAATTTTATCTTAGTAAATGGACCCGAAATTGTCAGAAAATTTTATGGTGAAAGTGAAGCTTTATTAAGAGAGATTTTTCAAAATGCTTCCGACAAACAACCATCTATACTTTTTATAGATGAAATTGATGCTGTAGCTCCTAAAAGAGATAGAGTTCATGGAGAAGTTGAAAAAAGAATAGTTGGTCAACTTTTAGCTTTAATGGATGGATTAAAGGATAGAGGAAAAGTAATTGTTCTGGCGGCTACTAATATGCCAAATTCTATTGATCCCGCTTTGAGAAGACCTGGAAGATTTGATAAAGAAATAGTTTTAGATGCACCAAATATTATGGCTAGAAAAGAAATATTAGAAATTCATACAAGAGGTATGCCATTAGATGAAAATGTGAATTTAGAAGAAATTTCAAATATTACTTCAGGATTTGTTGGTGCAGATCTAGAAATGCTTTGTAAAGATGCAGCACTAATTTCAGTTCAGAAATTAACAGATAAAGAATCCGTTAACTATGATTTGCTTGATTCTATCAAGGTTTCTAATGCTAATTTTATTGAAGCAGTTAACGGTATAGAGCCCTCTGCAATTAGAGAAATATTTGTTGAAACCCCAAAAGTTAAATGGGATGAAATAGGTGGCTTGGAAGATTTAAAAGATATTCTTCAGATGGTTGTTATTAATCCAATAAAAAATAATGAGTTTAGAGAAAAGATGCCAAAAGGGATAATGCTTTATGGACCACCAGGTAGCGGGAAAACAATGTTAGCTAAAGCATTGGCGAATTTAAGCGGAATGAATTTTATTTCTATTAAAGGACCGGAGCTGGTGTCTAAATATTTAGGTGAATCAGAAGAAAAATTGAAAGATTTTTTTAACAAAGCTCGTCAAGTTTCCCCTTCGATTTTATTTATTGACGAGATAGATACTATTTGTCTTGAAGAAAGTTCCTATAATAGCAACACTCATAGACTCACTAGTCAATTGTTACTAGAAATGGACGGGTTTAAAGATTTAAATAATGTTGTAGTCTTGGCGGCTACTAATAAAATCGAGCAAATTGACAAATCATTATTAAGATCAGGAAGATTTGATTTGGTCTTAGAAACAAGAACACCTAATATAAAAGAATTAATCTCAATTTTTAATATTAAGAGGGATACTAAAGGTTTAGAGATTGATTTAACGAAAAAACAACTTGAGTCTTTATTGAAGGATTTTAATGGTGCTGATATAGATACGATGTTTAACTTGGCTGTGCAATTTAGTAATACCATTAAACTAGATTATGAAAGTCTTACAAGGGCAGCTAATGAAATTGAAAAAAGAAAGAATCTATAAGTTATTTTTTATAAGCTTATTTACTGTAGCTTTTTTAGCATCTAGCCTCGTTTTAAGTGAAACCTTTTATTCAGATGAAATAAAATCCGAATTATATAAAAAAGAAGTTAATAATCTTATTCTTCTAAGGCCTGATCATATATCAGAGAGACATAGATTTTTTTCTGCTGCTTTCCTTGGTAAGCCGTATAGGAGTAATACTTTAAAAGGAAACACAACCAACAAAGAAGTTCTTGTAATTAATTTGGATGCTATGGATTGTTTTACTTACCTTGATTACACCCATTCTCTTATAAAAGCAGATAATTATTATGATTTTATTAATATATTAAAAAATGTCAGATATAAAGATGGAATTGTTAGCTATAAAAATCGAAATCATTTCTTTTATAATTGGCTAGAGAATGTAAATGGAATTGTAGATGTGACATCTCAGATATCGTTAGATAATGCCAATGTAGTTTTAAAATACCTAAATTTGAAAGCGAATAATGAGCTTTATTTAGATGGTATTAAAGTAAAAAAGGCAAAAATTTATTATTTAAAGCCAGAATTTATAAACGCTGATAATTTGGAAAATTTTAAATCAGGAGATTATATTGGCATATATTCGAATAAAAAAGGTCTAGACGTTTCACATATTGGAATTTTAATTGTTAGTGATGGGAATTATATTTTTAGACATGCTTCTAGTATAGATGGCATAGATAAAGTGGTTGATATGAATTTCATTGAATACATAAAAGGTAAGCCGGGTATAATAGTATATAGAAATAAATTATAGGAGAACATGATGTCAGATTTGTCAAAACAGAAAGATATTGGAGAAAATATGTCTGATTCAAGACAGTTAACAACATTGGTAAAGGAGTTAGACAATACACTAAGAACTGTTAAATCAGTAGATGAATATTTATCCAGAATTGCTAAAGCAAAGGAGGTGCTGGGTAAGGATTCTGTTTCATTATCTGAGGATATAGAAAAGAATAAGAACTCTCTAGAGCAATCCTTACTAGAGATAGGTAGGTTTGTACAGGGTGCATTGGACAACATAGAAATAAGTGATGAAGAACTGAATGCAGCATCAGAACAATTAAAACTTTTCACTAATGGAAGCCAAGAAGCAATAGAATATGCAGAAAAGGAATTAAAAGGTCTAGAGGATGGAACGTATTGGGCTCGATACTGGTCTGGTCTTTTAGAGAGGCTTAAAGGCTAATTTAGAGTTCAGGAATTAATTCGTTTCCAAGAGTTTCTATAATCTCAAATATTTCATCTTTTTCAGGAGTTAAGAAATCTAAAACTACTTCATTAATTTTGAGCTTTTTATAAGATAAAATTTTTTCAAAGACTTCATTCTTCTCGCCGATAAGTGCGGTTGGCGGGTTCTCATCTCCTTCTCCATTTTTCGTTGTGAATTTAATTCGGTTTCTTAATGAAATAGAAAAGTTCTCGAGTGTCTTATTTTGTTTTTCCGCGTAATCATTTAGATATTTAATCTTAGGTTCTAATTCTTCTGCACTAAACCAAATAGGCTGCCATCCATCAGCATAGTCTACTGAGCGTTCAATTGCGTTATTATGATTCCCACCCATCCAAATTGGTAATTGTTTCTGAATAGGTTTAGGTTGAAATGAGACATTATCAAAAGAAAAATAATCTCCATTAAAATTTGAAGGGTCATCGTTCCAAAGAGATTTCATAATTTTTATATATTCAATTGTTTTATCTATTCTTTTCTCATATGGTATGCCAAGGACTTCAAACTCTTCTTTCATCCATCCTGGTGCTACTGTACAAATTAATCTACCATCGGCAAAATTATCAAGAGTTGAGCACATCTTGGCAACAATTAATGGATTCCTATATGGCAATATTATTGCACTAGTTCCAATCTTAATGTTTCTTGTTTTCTGTGATATTGCTGTAAGAATAACAAAGGGATCGGGGAATATATCTGAAAAACGACCTTTCCATTCTTTTGGAATTATAATGTGATCACTGGCCCAAATAGATTTAAAACCTAATTGTTCAGCTTTGATTGCGATTTGAAGCTGGTCTTTAACTTCAATATTCGCTAATATTGGTAATGCTATTCCTAGATCCATTTTTTAATTAACTCGAGAAAGAATTTTACCAAATTTTTCCTTTATAATCTATGATATAGTTTTTTCTTTAAAATGTTATGAAAAGTAAGTCAATAATTTCTTTATTTAAAAGTCATAGAAAACAGATTTTTTTTGGGCTGCTTGGCCTTACTGCGGTTGATGCGCTTCAATTATTCGTGCCAAGAATCATTGGTGATGTAATAACGCATTTAACTGAGTTAACATATAGTTCGTCAACCGAATTCATTAATAAATCGGCTTTTTTGCTGATTCTTTGTGGTCTTTTAATGGCTTTTTTTAGGTTTGTTTGGAGATTTTTCTTGCTTGGCACGTCAAGAAGAATCGAGAAAAATTTAAGAGATCAGTATTTTATGAAACTTCAAAATTTACCAATGGATTTTTTTAATAACAATAAAGCTGGGGATTTGATGGCTAGAGGTGTAAACGATATAGAGCAAATAAAGATGGCCTGTGGCTTTGGAATAGTTGTAGCATATGATGGGATTCTTCTTCTCTTATTTATTCTTCTATCAATGTTGTCAATATCTGTTGAATTTACATTGTATGCGGGGGTTCCTTTTTTAATAGTATCTTTTTTGATTATTAAATATGGCGAAAAGATTGAGAATTTATTTCTAAATGTACAAAAATCTTTTTCAGATCTGACTGAGGAAGTAAGAAAAATTATATATTCAATTAAAGCTATTAAATCTTTGAATGATGAAGAAAATCAACTCCAAAGATTTCATGCTAAAAGTAAAGATTACGAATCTCAAAATATGAGTTTAATTAAACTTTGGGCAGGATATCAACCGCTAGTAACTTTCTTTACAAGTATATCTATCTTTATACTTATATTATTTGGAAGCAACCTGGTTATAGAAGATAAGATTAGCTTAGGAGATTTTTCTACCTTGATGCTTTATTTGACCATGCTAAGTTGGCCCGTTGTTGCAATGGGTTTGGCAGTAGACTGGCTTAAAAGAGGGAATGTTTCTTTAGAAAGAGTAAATGAGGTAATGCGTGAGAATGAAGAGGAAGATGAATCTTCACTTCAAGATATTAAAGATATTGATAGCATAAGATTTAATAATTCCAATTTTTCATTTACTGAAAAACCCTTTATAAAAGATCTAAAGTTTACTGTAAATAAAGGAAGTACTTTAGGTATAACTGGTAAAACAGCATCTGGTAAATCTGCGATAACGAGTCTGATTCTTAAATTTAACAATACAGAGAACTTATTTATTAACGATATAGACATTAATAAAATTAACAAAGCATCTTTAAGGTCAAAAATATTGTACGTTCCCCAAGAACCAATAATATTCTCAGGTTCCATAAGAGATAATATAAGTTTTTTTGATACAAATTTTAATTATCAAAAATGTAATCAATCTTTGGAGGTCTCCAAATTCTTCGATGATGTAAGCAAAATGCCTTCAGGACTAGATACATTGGTAGGCGAAAGAGGATTGTCTCTTTCTGGTGGCCAAAGACAAAGACTTTCAATAGCTAGAGCGGTATACCAGAGTCCAGATGTTTTAATAATAGACGATACTCTTTCTTCTTTAGATGTCGGCACTGAATTAGGAATCATTTCAAATTTAAAGAATTATTATAAAGATAAAATCTTAATAGTTGTTTCATCAAGAATTTCAACAGTATATTCTTTTGATAATATATTAGTTCTGAATAACGGCTCTATCATAGAATCAGGAAATGTAGAAACCTTAATAGAGAATAATGGTTTGTTTACTGATTTGCTAAATGTTCAAAGAGTTTTACCAAAAAAAGGTGCAAAGAACAATGAATGATAAAAGTATTATCCTTTGGCTCACAAGGTTTGCTAAACCATATATTCTATGGCTTTCAGTTGCATTTCTTTCGATGATCATAGTTGCATATTTTGAACTTCTTATTCCGTATAAGATTAAAGAAGTTGTAGACGGGATTTTGTTAGGTGAAATGAATCAAGAATTAATTGAAGAAAATGCTTATGCAATCCTTGGTTTTATTATACTAATATTTATTTTTAGTTCATTATTCAGCTACATATTAAACATATCGGGACAAAAAATTATGTTTAATATAAGACAATCCTTGTTTGGCCATATTATTAAATTACCTCAATCTTATTTTGATTCTAATGATGTGGGAAGAATTACAACTAGAGTCACAAATGATATTAATGCATTAAATGAATTTTATACAAACGTATTAGTTCAGTTTAGCAAAGATCTTTTAGTTGTAATAGGAGTGGTCTTTTTAATAATCTCCTTTAACCCTTTATTGGGTTTGATAATCTTAGGAATAAATATAATTGTTATTATTCTCGCACTACTCTATAGAGAAAGACTAAGAAGAGTCTACTCTAAGCTCAGAAGAACTATATCTCAGCTTAATTCTTTTATTAATGAATCCATCAGAGGAATATCACTATTGAAGCTATATAATAAAGAAGATTTGAATTATAAAAGATTTTCATTTTATAGCACCGAAAACTATACAGCCAATATGGATCAAATGTATACCTTTGCAATGTTTAGACCCTTTATTGAATTCACTACTGTGTTTACAGCAGGAGTAATAATTTGGATTGGTTCTTATCAAGTTATTAAAATGTCTATGACAATTGGTGAATTGTTGGCAGTTCTTTTTTATCTTAGAATGATGTTTAAACCTATATTAGATTTAGCTGACAAGTATAATATTTTGCAATCAGCATTAGCCGCTAGCGAAAATTTATTTAATATCGTTAAAGTCGAATCCGAGTCAAGTGGAGAAAAAATTTTTGATGGTAATTTTAAATCTTTGGTTTTTGAAAATATTTGTTTTTCCTATGATGATAAAGATTGGGTATTAAAAGATTTTAATCTTGAGATTAGGAAAGGAGAATCATTCGTATTGATCGGATCGACTGGTTCAGGTAAAACTACCATACTGAATTTAATCTTAGGTTTCTATAAGCCTCAAAAAGGAAAGATTCTTATAGATGGGGTCCCATTAGAGTCATTCAATATGCAAAGTATAAGAAATAATTTCTCTGTGATCATGCAAGACACACCACTTTTTAATAATGTCCCTAATAAAGATGATTTTCACAATATACAAGATTTAAAATCAATTGGTGAAAAGCAAATATCAAATATTAAGATGATGATGAATAGGCCTTTTCAAATTATAGTACTTGATGAAGCTACATCAAATTTAGATCTAGATTTAGAGAAAGATGTTAAGGATTATCTAAATAAAATAAGAGATAAGACTTCGATAGTGATTGCACATAGATTAAATTTAATTAAAGATAATGATATAATTATATTATTAAAGGATGGAAAGATACAGGAAAAGGGAGTCCATTCTGAATTGATAGAGAAAAAGGGAGACTATTTTAAAGTTTTTGGACTGAATCAGGATTTTTTTAAAAATTAGTTTTCTTGTTGTTTTCATATTTCATCGTATAATCTATTTCTTAAATCGGGGTGTGGCGCAGTTGGTAGCGCACCTGTTTTGGGAACAGGGGGTCGGAGGTTCGAGCCCTCTCACCCCGATTTAATTTGAGCGCCAGTAGCTCAGCTGGATAGAGCAAAGCACTTCTAATGCTTAGGTCGGGGGTTCGAATCCCTCCTGGCGTAATTNNTATGGTGGATGTAGCTCAGTTGGTTAGAGCATCGGTTTGTGGTTCCGAGGGTCGCGGGTTCGAATCCCGTCTTCCACCCGAATTAGAATTTCATTCAAGTTGTGTAGTATGAATTAAATTTTACATATTTAACGCCTATGTCATTTGTTAACATATAAGAAGAGTGTTTACCTGAATTAAGATTAATATTAATGATAATATCTTTTTTCTTCATTAATTGATTAATTATTTTTGTCTTTTTGCAACCAATACCGTTTTTAACTAAAAAGTGCTTACCGATACTTATATCTATTTTATGTTGGTTAATATATTTAATATTTACCGATCCTATTGCCGCAATGATTCTTCCCCAATTAGGATCTGATCCAAATAGTGCTGTTTTAAATAGTAGGGAATTTGCAACTTTTCTTGCAATTATATTAGCGCTTTTTTCTGATTTTGTTCCGCTCACATTAATTCTACAAAATTTTGATCCGCCTTCCGCATCTTTTACTATCAAGGAAGCAAGTTCATAGAAAATCTCATTTATTGCTTTTGATACAGTTGGCAAACTTTTATGACTCTTTTTAATAGTTGCATCTCCACCCATACCATTCGAAAGACCTATGACAGTGTCATTTGTTGACATATCACCATCTACACTTATTGAATTGAAAGATTTTTTTGTTGCTTCATTTATTATTGTTTTAAATATTTGAGGTTCAAACTTTAAATCTGTTAAAAAGAAGCATAGCATTGTTGCCATATTTGGGTGAATCATTCCGGCTCCCTTGGCAATTCCAAGAAAATTGTAAAAATTCCCCCCTATTTTTATTCTTTTATGAGATATCTTTAAAAATTTATCAGTAGTCGTTATTGCTTCTGCGAAGTCTTTATATCCTTTATCGCTTAGTGATTTAATCAATTTAGGAATATTTTTATTAATTGCTTTATAGTCAAGTTGGCTTCCAATGATACCTGTAGATGAAGGAAAGAAATTATCAGATTTCATATTAGTTAAACTTGCAATATAATCTAACACTTTATTTGTCGCAACAATCCCTTCTTCTCCCGTACATGCGTTTGCACTACCACTATTTACCACAATTGATTGAATAGATTTTTTCTTTATTATTTTCCTACCAATCGTTATTGGTGCTGCAACCACTTTATTTTGTGTAAATATTGCATGAGCAATACATTTCTTTTCAGAAAAGATTAATCCTAAATCTTTATTGTTAGATTTTTTTAATCCAGCAGATATGCCCGAGAATTTAAATCCTTTAACTTTTATCATAATAAGTCTAAGTATTGAATAGAATTTAACTCTTTTCCAGAGTGAAATTGACTAAATTTTGCTATTATCTTTATTAGTTTAACTCTGGTAGCAACATTTCTTGTAATTTTGTTCTTTTCTAAGGATATTTTTTCTCCTATAATTCTTTCAAGTTCTCTATGTGTTGGTTTTAATCCATGAATTGTTAAATAGTTAATTTGAAATTCTAAAATTCCATCAAGGGCTTCAATTAGGTTTTTTTTTGGAAGGTTTAAAAAAAACTTTTCCAATATATTAAAAGTTTTAGTATTGGCTACCTCTTTTATTTCAAAAGTATCAACATATTCATTGACCAAGGAAGATAGAATTATAATATTTTTATTTAAACCGTGATTGCTATATTGGGTATCTAGTTGAATTGAATTTAAAGTTTTAGCTGATTCATGAACTTGAGTATTTTTGAAATTAAGTATTATAAGATTAAAAGGCTCTAGTTTTCCGACAAACCTTTTTTTGCTTTTTCTAGCGTTCTTAATTATAAAACTTGTTTTTCCAAGCTTCTCTGTGTAAATAGTTGCTATAAAATCATAATCACCGTACTCAACTTTCTTTAATATAAAACCTTTATCTTCTATGTTCATTCTATATAATCATTAAAGCTATAAATAAGTAGGATATAGCCGAAAACATATCATTTGCCATTGTCACAAAAGGCCCTGATCCATTCGCAGGATCCATTTTAAATTTATTGAGCATTAATGGAAACGCAGCACCAAATATGGCAGAAATGACAGAGGCTAGAGATAGTGAGTAAAATATTACGCTAAAGAATTTTATGCCTTCATTAGTGGTTCCATTGATATAGAATCCTGATAGGCCAGCTATTAAGCCACAAATAGCTCCAAGTACCAGAGATAATTTAAGTTCTGAGAATATAACTTTCATTGCTTGCGATGTATTAATTGTACCCATCCCAAGAGCTCTTATTACAATAGCAGAAGTTTGAATCCCTACACTGCCTCCAGTTGCCATAACAGCTGGCATAAATGCGGCAAGAAGAATAAAGTTTTGCAATGTACCACTGAAATTAGCCCAAATTATGAAAGCTATAATAATCTCTCCTATTAGTGTTACTAGTAGCCAAGGTAATCTAGATTTTGTTTTAGACAGAAAGCTGGAATAAATAGGATGGTTATATTCTCCAATACCAGCAAGAGAGTATATGTCTTCTTCCGCTTCTTCTGTAATGACATCTATGATATCGTCAGAAGTTATTCTTCCTAAAAGTTTATTATTTTCATCAACTACAGGTAATGAAACTATATTATAATTTGCAAAAATAATACTAACTTCCTCTTGATCCAAATCGGGAGAAACAGAAACCTCTATGTCCTCCATAATGGAACTTACTTTTGATCCTGGGTCAGCTAATATTAAGTTTCTTAAAGAAATAAAGCCAACAAGTTTATCATTCTCATTAGTTACATATATAAGATAAAAGTCGGGCACATCATTTGCTATTAGCCTAATCCAATTAATTGCATCTTTTATTATTGACGAATCCTTTACTTCAACTAGTTCAGTTTGCATGATTCCGCCAGCTGTATCTTCCGCGTATTGCAATAGGGTTTGAACTTCACTAGAATCTTGAGGATTCATATTCTCAAGTATTTCTTTTGATTTCTCTTCATCTAGATCTGATATTAGGTCTGTCGCGTCATCAGATTCTAGTTCTTCAATAACATTCAGAATCGACTTGTTATCAAGGACTTTTAATATATTTGTTCTGATATCTTCTGGGAGCTCTAATATAATTTCCGACGATATATTTGAGTCTATAGATGATAATATCTGGCATATTTCCTCTTCGGAGAACCTTACTAAAAGATTAGAGATATCAGTTGGGTTTAAATCTTTTAAAATATTTTGTACGTTGGAAAGGGTGTTTTCCTTAATTGCTTTCAATAATTTTTCATGTATCTCTAAATTCATAATTCACCAAAGTATTCAATCTATAGGTTAATATATTTTTATGTTACTTAAAAGATATTCATTTTTAGCATTTGAATTAGTTACATTCTCTCATACTTTATTTGTTTTACCACTGATTCTTTCTGGATACTTGATTTCTTTCAGGGAATTTATTTTATTAGATTTTTTACTTATTTTAATTGCGGCGATTTCGGCACGAACTATAGGAATGTTGTTAAATAGAATTATTGATTCAAAAATCGATTCAGAAAATCCTAGAACTAGTTCTAGGCCGATTCCATCCAAAAGAGCTACCATGAAGTTTGTTTATTCTTTTTTAATTGGTAGTTTATTTTTTTATTTTATTTCTTGTTTTTTTATTTGTGAATTTATTTTCATGCTATCTCCAATCCCAATAATCTTTTTCACTGTGTATCCGTATACGAAAAGATTTACTCCGTTTTGCCATTTTTTTTTGGGAGCATCTCTTGCACTTGGTCCCTTAGCAGGCTCTATAGCCTCCACATGTAATATTGAAGGGTTATACATTGTTGCTCCAATTGTGGCTTTTACTCTTTTATGGATTGCTGGGTTCGATATATTGTATGCATTGCAGGACTTTAAACACGATCTAAAATATAAGATTTTTTCTATTCCTGCCATTTATGGTATTAAAACCGCAGTTAAAGTATCATCGGTCTGTTTTATTTTATCTATAATATGTCTAATATATCATTCGATTGTATTCAACTATAATTTTTTGAGTTTTTTAATTATTGTTATTATATCAATTAACTTTTTTCTACAAATAACTAATACATTAAAAAATAACTATTCTTTTTTTAAATATAATTCATATATTGGATTTATGATTTTAATATTAGTTATTTCTGATATATTATTTGTATGAGAACAGTTGTAGCAATTACGGGTGCTTCCGGCTCGAACTTCGCCGTTAACTTCATAACCAAATGTCCTAACGAAAAATTTCTTGTTGTTTCTAAATGGGGCAAAAGAGTCATTCACGAGGAGTTAGGTTTAAAGTTTGAGGAAATTGAGTCTATGGTTGATAATACTTACTCTGACTCAGATTTAGCTGCACCATTTGCATCGGGAAGTAATCATTTTGATTCATTAGTTATTGTTCCATGTTCAATCTCAACTCTTAACAAAATTGCCTCTGGAATTTCTGATACTTTAATTACAAGAATGGCTCAAGTTGCCTTGAAAGAACGAAGAAGGTTGGTTATTGCCTTAAGAGAAACTCCCTTAGACTCTATTACCCTTGAAAATGCATTAAAGCTCTCAAATGCAGGTGCGATAATAGCTCCTGTGTCACCGGGGCTTTATTTGGATGAGAATACGATATCAGATTTGGCTGATACTTTTTCTGATAAGCTTTTAAGTCTGATCGGCATTCATAAGGAAAATGGCTGGAAAAACAAGGAAATTTAGCTTTGTTTAAACAAAACTTTGATGATTTAAGCTCTTATATTGATTTCCTTGATAAAATTGGCGATTTAAAAAGAATAAAGACTGAAGTTGATCCTATTCTTGAGATAAGTCAGATTAGTTGCAAAGCTATAGAGCAAGACGGACCTGCATTGTTATTCGAAAATGTTAAAGGCTCATCCTTTCCTGTAGCAACCAATTTGTTTGGTTCAGAGGAAAGATTGCGGATTTCTTTAGGATGCAATCCTAAGGATTTAGGCGAAGAAATTTTATCTTTTGCGGAGAAAGCTATTCCGCCAAAAATTGATCATTTATTAAAATCAATCCCTTTTTTTAAAAGGCTTACAAACTTTAGGTCTAAAGAGCAAGCTTTTAATCCACCCTGTCAACAAATTCAAGGAGCTTTAGATTTAAGTGATCTTCCTATAATAAAATGTTGGCCCGAAGATGGTGGGAGATTTATTACTATGGGTTTAACTGTGACTGAAAGTCCAATAAATAAAAAATCTAATATGGGTATGTATAGACTTCAAATGCATGATAAAAATACATTGGGTATGCATTGGCATCCTCATAAAGGTGGTGCAGCCCATTACCATGAGGCAAAACAGCTTGGACAAACCTTTAATGCTGCTATTGTACTTGGCGGTGATCCATCATTAATCTTCTCTGCAATTGCGCCTCTTCCTGAAAACATTAATGAATTATTATTCTCTGGTTTTCTAAAAAGAAAGCCTATAAATCTTTGTAGAACAAAAACTTCTAACTTAAGAGTTCCAGCAAATGCCGAATTTATAATAGAGGGGACTGTCCCAATTGATAAAACAATGTTGGAAGGGCCTTTTGGAGACCATTTTGGCTATTATTCCATGGAAGGGGATTTCCCATATATGGATGTAAAAACTATTACTAGAAAGCACAATGCAATCTTCCCTGCCACTGTTGTTGGAAGACCACCAAAAGAAGACATGTTTTTGGGGAATGCTGCTACTAATATTTTTTCCCCTCTTATAAAATTAGTTACTCCCGAGATTTCAGATATGTGGGCCTATTATGAATCTGGTTTTCATAACTTATTAGTTATTTCAGTTGACGAAAGATATCCTAAGAACTCAGTTAAAGCTATGATGTCCGTTTGGGGTACAGGTCAGCTTTCACTAACAAAATGCATAATAACCGTTCCAAGTTTCGTAGATCCAAAGAATATAAATGAAGTTCTTGGCTATCTAGGTGAAAATTTTAATCCTTCTAATGACTTAACTCTTTTGCAAACAACACCTTTAGATACCTTAGACTTCACAAGCGGGAAGATGAATGTGGGAAGTAAAATAGGTATGAATGCGGTCGGGGATGGAAAAAAAATATCGCCAGATTGTTTTAATGCCATATCTATTGAAGATCCAAGAAATAAGTATAATAAAATTAAGGACTATAGAGTCATTAATAGAAATATAATTATTATTAATTCTGAATTTGACCCTAAAATAATTTCAAAAGAAATCCATGATGGAAATATTCTGAATAATTTTAAAATTATTTTCATCGTTAGTCTTGATATCAATATTAATGATAATATAGATTTATTGTGGGGTATCTTCACTCGATTTGATCCCACGCTGGATATTGTATTTAAGAATTGTGAATTAACTAATTCTAGTGTTCAATTTTCTGGCACAATGATTGTCGATGCAACTCAAAAAGACTGGTATCCTAAGGTTTTAAGCATGAATGATGATATAGTTGATAAGGTTGATAGAAATTGGAAAATATACTAGAAGATTTTGACATTTTGTGTGTTGATGAAAACTTGTTACCAATAAAAGACAAATTATTAAACAATAAAAGATTAGATTTTAAAGACGCAGAGATGATTATGGATACCAAAGATCTAAATTCTTTGGGCCTCTTAGCTAAATACAAAAAGCTTTCAAAAGATGGAGAAAAAATTTACTTTGTTGTTAACCGACATATCAATCCTACAAATATTTGTGTTATAGCAAATTCTTGTAAATTCTGTGCATTCGGACAGAAGAAGAACTCTCCCGATGCCTATGAAATGAGTATAGACAAAATACTTTCTTTATTGGATGAGGAGCTTAGAGAAATTCATATAGTAGGAGGTCTCCATCCAGATTGGAAATTTGATAAGTATCTAGAAATTATTAGAGAAGTTAACATTGCAATGCCTTCAGCGCATATTAAAGCTTTTACAGCTGTTGAAATTGAGTGGTTTAGCAAGATTTCAGGATATAAAGTGGAAAAAGTTATAGAGAAATTAATGAATGCAGGTGTTGATGCGTTACCTGGAGGTGGAGCGGAAATTTTTGCACCTGAAGTAAGGAAAAAGATTTGTTCCCCTAAAACAACAGGTGATTCTTGGCTAAATATTCATAAAGCTGCGCATAAATTAGGACTACCTTCAAACGCTACAATTCTATATGGACACCTTGAATCAAAATATGATGTCATTGATCACTTAGATAAATTAAGAAATCTTCAAGATCAAACAAATGGATTTCTCGCTTTCATACCAGTACTATTTCAGCCTTATAATACTAGACTTAAGCATTTAAAGCCCTTTCCCTTTTCTTATGATTTAAAGGTACATGCTCTTGCTAGATTATTTTTAGACAATTTTTCTCATATTAAAGCATATTGGATTACCCTTGGTGAAAAAGCTGCACAAGTAACTTTTCATTATGGTGTTTCAGATGCTGATGGAACTATAATTTCTGAGAAGATTATTCACGATGCTGGAGCTAAGTCTCAAATAGGACATACAAGAGATTTTTTTGTTAATATGATAAAAGATTCTGGATATATTCCAGTTGAAAGAGATGCATTGTATAATGAGTTGAAGATTTATGATTAAAATAGATGTTTTTTTTTATCAGTTTTTTCTGAATCAGTAGATTCAGGAAACCCAGCAGCAGTTTGTATTTTAAAAGAAACTGAGTTTAATAATACATCCCTTCTGCAAATGATAGCTAAAAAGATAAATATTTCTGAAGTTACTTTTTTGAATCTTGAGAGAAGTAAGTTTTTTATTAGATGGTTTTCTCCAACACAAGAGGTCGATATCTGTGGTCATGGTACAATTGCAGGATTTAAAATACTAAAATCGATGAACCTATTTACAGCTGATGAATCGGTAGAAATTCAATCAAGTAAATACAATTTTAAGCTTAAGAGTAATATGGATTTAAATACTATAAGTTTACAATTGCCGATATTCTCTTTGCAAAAGAAGTTACCAAATGAGTTAAATAATATTATCGATGTTAGTTTAATAGAAAGAGTTTCATCGTCATATTTAGATTATATTGTTGAGCTAGATTCATTAAGTAAATTAAAAAAGATTAATATCAACTTTTCTGAGCTATTAAAAGTAAAGAAGAGAGGTTTAATTGTTACATACGCTGAAATCGCTAAAAATGAAATTTTCTTTAGATATTTTTGTCCAAAGTTAGGTTTTAATGAAGACCCTGGAACTGGAAGCGCTCTTTCCTCCTTATACAGTTTTTGGAATAAACGTCTTGATTTTGATAAGAAAATTAGTTTTTCTCAAGAATCTGAAAGAAAAAGTAGAGGTTTTGTTCAAAAACTAGTAAATGATGATTTTATTACAATTCAGACCTTTGTTTCCAGCCATTATACTAAAACTATAGAAATAGACTAAGTGTTTTTTTTATTGTATAAATATCTCTTTATTTGATTGGCGGTGTAGCCAAGTGGTAAGGCGATGGTCTGCAAAACCATTATACCCCGGTTCGAATCCGGGCACCGCCTAAAATTGCCCGGGTGGCGAAATAGGTAGACGCAAGGGACTTAAAATCCCTCGGTAGCAATACCGTGCCGGTTCGAGTCCGGCCCTGGGCA
>PAOQ02000003.1 GCA_002708105.2 bacterium
ATATTTTTTTTTAGATTTATATTTTTTTTATTAATCTCATAGCCTAGTTTAATTAGTTCATCATAGATAGAAGAGGTTGTAATTGAACCAAAGAGCTTTCCGGAATTTTCTTTTACTTTAAAAGTTAGCAGCTCTTTCTCTAATTTTTTAGCAGTTTCTAAAGCAAGTTCTCTATTTTGTGACTCACTTCTTTCAATTGACTCATTTTTTGCATTTAGGTCATTAATATTCTTTTTGCTAGCCTCAATTGCCAGATTGTTGGGAATCAAATAGTTTCTTGCTTGACCATCCTTAACTTCAATGATTTCACCTTTCTTCCCTAGTTTCTTTACATCTTTAACTAAGATTATTTTCATAAATTTTTATTTATGACTTACTACATATGGTAGCAATGCCATATATCTAGCTTTTTTAATTTCTTTTGCAACTTGTCTTTGCTGAAGAGCAGTACAACCAGTCATTCTTCTAGGGGCTATTTTTTTTCTCTCTGTAATAAAATTATTTAAAAGTTCTACATTTTTGTAATTAAGTTGCGTATCTCCTTCTAAAAGTTTAGAAGGCCTCTTCCTTGGTCGCCTTTCTCTTTTATCATATTCCCTTTTTTCTGCCATATTTATCTCCTAATTGTTTTTTACAGCTTATCTATAAGAAACCGCAATACTTTAGATTTTTCAAAACTTAAAATTCCTTCTACCTCTTTTATAGCTTCAGATGAACAATTTGTTTCCAATATATGATAAGTTCCATTTTCATTATCATTTATCGAATAAGCCAACTTTCTATCAGCCCATTTTTCAAATTTTGTTATCTCGAAAGAATACTTTTTTTCAATAGTTTCTTTAATTTTATTTGAAAGTTCTGAGAAATCTTCTTCTGAAATAGTTGTTGGTACTATAAAAAGTACTTCATATAAACTTGTCATTTCTGACCTCCTGTTTTGGTCTGCTGGTCAAGTAAATTGACAACAGGTTGCTAAACATTATACCTAAAGTGAATTATATCTCCATCTTTTACGATGTACTCTTTCCCTTCCGACCTCATTAAACCTTTATTTTTTGATTCTTCCTCAGATCCAGAGCTGATAAAATCTATATATTCAATAACTTCTGCTCTTATAAAACCCTTTTGAAAGTCTGTATGAATTTTTCCCGCTGCAGCCGGTGCTTTTGTATTATTCGCAATGCTCCATGCTCGAGATTCTTGAGGGCCTGCAGTGTAGTAAGTTATAAGATTTAGTATTTTATACGACTTTTCAATTAGCTGCGATAAACCAGCTTCTTTAATTTTATACTCATCGAGGAATATTCTTTTTTCATCCTCTTCTAAATCCTTGATTTCATTTTCTAATAAACCATAAATCTCAACAAAAAAACTATTTTTTTGCACAATTATTTCTTTTAGTTGTTCAATTCTTTCAGATTCAATTGAATCATTTCCAAAATTTAAAATATATATCGTAGGCTTTGTAGAAATCAAATTTAATTCTTTAATAATTTTTCTCTCTTCAGGGTCCGAAAAATCAGACAATGTTATTTCTTCATTCTTATTAATTGAATTAATTAAACTTTGAATAATCTCAAATTCTTTAATAGATTTTTTATCACCGCTTCTTTTATTTTTTTCGACCTTTAATATCCTTTTTTCTAATATTTGCAAATCACTTATTGATAATTCTAGGTTTATTATTTCTAAGTCTCTAATAGGATCAACAGTTTCCATTACATGGGTTGTTTCCCCATTAAAACATCTTAAGACATGAACTATTGCATCAACCTCTCTTATATTTCCTAAAAACTTATTTCCAAGACCTTCACCTTTGCTGGCACCTTTAACTAGTCCAGCTATATCAACAAACTTTAAACTTGTTGCTATCTTTTTTTTTGAATTTAATAGATCGGCTAAATTATTAAGTCTTGGATCGGGCACGTCTACTACGGCAATATTTGGTTCAATTGTTGTGAAAGGATAATTTGCACTTTCTACTGCGGCATCTGTAAGCGCACAGAATATTGTTGATTTGCCAACATTCGGTAGTCCTACGATGCCGCAGCTTAAAGAACTCATCTTATAAGAAGATAGGAGCAACAACTAATGAAACAATTGTCATTAGTTTAATTAAAATGTTCATTGCTGGGCCAGATGTATCCTTAAATGGATCACCAATTGTATCACCTACAACTGCAGCCTTGTGAGCTTCTGAGCCTTTTCCGCCTTGATTACCTTCTTCAATATATTTTTTTGCATTATCCCAAGCTCCACCAGCATTAGACATCATTAACGCAAGGGCAACTCCTGATATTAATGCCCCAGCCAGAAATCCTGCTAGTCCACTTGCTCCTAGTAAAAATCCAACGATTATTGGACATACAACAGCAAGAATGCCTGGAAGTATCATTTCTTTTAGTGATGCTTCGGTACTAATTTTAATACAGGACTGATAATCAGGTTCTGCTTTACCTTCCATTATTCCTGCAATTTCTTTAAACTGTCTTCTAACCTCTTGAACCATTTTCTCAGCAGATCTTCCAACAGCACCCATTGTTAGTGCACCAAATAAGTATGGAACCATTCCACCAAGTAATAAACCAGAGACAACTTTATAATTTAGTATATCAACCGAGTCTAGGTTGGTTGCAGCTGCGAAAGCAACAAATAAAGCAAGTGAAGTAAGAGCAGCAGAGCCAATAGCAAATCCTTTTCCTATTGCGGCTGTTGTATTACCTAATGAATCAAGCTTGTCTGTGATTTTTCTAACTTCAGGTCCAAGACCAGCCATCTCTGCAATTCCACCAGCATTATCTGCTATAGGACCATATGCATCAACTGACATGGTAATTCCAATTGTAGAAAGCATGCTAACTGCAGCAATACCTATCCCATATAATCCAAAGCTATTAAATGATAAGTAGATAGCAAGCACTATAACAATAATAGGTAGAGCCGTACTCAACATACCGACTGATAAACCACTTATAATATTGGTTGCTACTCCACCTCGATTTGATGCGTCAGCAATCTCATGAACTGGTTTTCCAGCAGTATAGTATTCTGTTATTCCTCCAATTAGTGATCCAGAAAAAAGACCAATTATTGAACAAGTAAAAATACTGAGAATTTCTGAACTTGAAAGGCCAGCATTACCACCTACATAGTTTAATGAGAAATATCCAAAAACTAAGAATAGAATTCCTGCAGTCAAGGACGCTTTCCTTAGAACTCCAGACGGTTCAGAATTTTGAATTATATCAACAACTTTTGTTCCAATAAATGAAGCTAAAGTTCCAACAATTATTAGAATTATTGGGAATGCATAAAGGGCAAACTTAGTTTCTGTTCCATATGACATACTAGAAGCGATTACAATTGTAGCAATAACCCCTCCAACATATGATTCAAATAAATCAGCTCCCATTCCAGCGACATCACCAACATTATCACCAACATTGTCAGCTATAGTTGCCGGGTTTCTTGGATCGTCTTCAGGTATCCCAGCTTCAACCTTACCAACTAAATCTGCTCCAACATCGGCAGCTTTAGTATAAATACCTCCACCAACTCTAGCGAACAATGCCACCGAGCTTGCACCCATGGCAAATCCACCAATATTAGTTGCGAAAGCTATTAGTAGTTCTTCAGTTATTACTGTGTTATTAAAATAAATTGTAAATGCAGTTGAAAGTCCCAAGATTCCTAAACTTGCGACTGAAAACCCCATGACACTTCCACCTTTAAATGCAGTTACGAGTGCGGGACCTTGACCTCCAGAGTTTGCAGCTTCTGCTGTCCTACTATTAGCAATACAAGCAGATGTCATACCAGCCCATCCACAAGTCATTGATAATGCAGCACCTCCAAAGTATGCCAAAGCTGTTGCCATTCCAAGAAAGTAGAAAAGTGTAGTTCCAACAACAAAAACAAATATTACAATATATTTGTATTCTTCTTTAATGAATGACATAGCGCCATTATAAATTGTTACTCCAAGTTTTCTTTGAAGATCATTACCTCGAGCCATTGATCTTATATTTACGTAAGTCACTTGAGCATAAATCAATCCCAATACTGCAAGAATTATTCCACCATAAGTGACAAACTGATTTGATAAATCCATAGTCTCCTCCTTTTGTATGTTTTGGTTTGGATAATATTTATTGAATTTTACTGTTAAATGTGTTCATTGCAAATGAAATAGACTTAAAAACAATTGAATAAATTATTTCTTTCGCTAAATCATTGATATCATTGATTATTTTTTGGTCATCTTTGCTGAATTTAGAAAGAACATATTTATTGGTCATAGACTTTTCTTTGGGTTTTCCAATTCCAATCCGAATTCGAGTAAATTCATTGCTGCCTATATTGTTAATTATTGAATTTATTCCATTATGACCACCAGAACTACCGGTATTTTTAATTTTAATTTGGCCAACATCTAAATCTAAATCATCGTATATGACTATAATTTGGCTTGGATTAATTTTATAAAAGTTCTTAATTTCTTTTACTGCTTCACCACTATCATTCATATATGTCTGAGGCTTCATTAAAATGAACTTTTGTTCACTAATATTTTTTGAGCCTATCAAAGATTGGAACTTAGATTCAGTTATTGTACATTCTGTTTGTTTAGAAAAGAAATCGATAAAAGAAAATCCAATATTATGCCTTGTCCCTTCATATTTATTACCAGGATTCCCAAGCCCTACTATTAAATTTATTTTATGATTTGTCACTTTCTTCTTTAGCAGGCTCAGTGTTTTCTTTATCTTCTGAACCTTCGGCACCTTCCGCATCATCCTCTGTAGGAGTTTCTTCTACGACAATCCTTGGTGCTAATATGCTTATGGTAGTACTTTCTGGGTTTGACAATATAGTAATTTCTTCTTCTATCGGAAGGTCCTTTACAAAGAGAGTGTCACCAATATTAAGATCACTTATATCAACAGTGATATTGTTTGGAATTTTTTCAGGAACACATTCTATAGAAATCTGATTTGAAAGTGTTTGTATTACACCACCTTGTTTAACTCCTTCTGGTTTACCTACAAAGTTTAAAGGGCAGACTAGCTTCAACTTCTCTCCTTCAGTTATTTCATAAAAATCAAAATGTAAAGGCGCACTAGTTAGAGTATCAAGGTGAGCTTCTTTTAAGAGAACTTTTCTTACTTCATCAGTTCCATCAATTGAAATTGATATAATAGAATTTTCTTTTGATTCAGTGGCACTTAATAATTTTATTAGTTCTTTGCCACTTATACTAATATTAATATTTTCTTTATTTCGTCCATACACAACCGCAGGGACCAGACCACTGTCACGAACCTTTTTATTTGCTTGTTTTCCAAGATCATTTCTTTTGATTGCATTCATTTCAACAGTAATCATTTTTTTCTCCTAAGAAAATAACTGACTAATAGATTTATTGTTTCTAATTCTATCTATTGCCTCAGCTATTAGATTAGAAACAGTTAAAACTTTAATTTTATTAGAGTTTTTTAACTTTTCTTGATTATCTATTGTATCAGTAATTATCAGTTCATCAATACAAGAATTATCAATATTTTCTAGAGCCTTTCCTGAAAGGACTCCATGGGTACAAAACATAGACACACTTTTCGCGCCTGACTTCATCAAAGCCTCAGCAGATTTGGCAGCCGTACCGCCAGTATCAATAAGATCATCAATTAAAATGACGTTTTTACCTTTAACATCACCTATTACATTTGTTATTTCAGCTATATTTGGACCTGGTCGCCTCTTGTCCGTCATAGCTAGTCCTGCGTCATTAAGCTTTTTTGAGTAAAATCTTGCTCTTTCCATCCCGCCTGCATCAGGCGAAGCTATAATAAAGTCTTTATATTTCTTTTTAATGTATTTTATGGCAATTGGAGAAGAATATAAGTGATCCACAGGTACATCAAAAAAACCCTGAATTTGGCCAGCATGAAGATCCATTGTTACAATCTTTTGTATTCCCGATTTTATTAAAAGGTCGCAAACTAATCTTGCTGTAATAGGTGATCTGTCAGAAACTTTTCTATCTTGCCTAGAGTATCCAAAATAAGGTATGACTGCTGTTATCTCATTTACTGCTGCTCTTTTAAGCGCGTCCACTATTATAAATAGCTCCATTAAGTTTTCGTTTACCGGGCCTGAAGTTGATTGAATAACATATGCATTACTGCCCCTTACGCTCTCATCTACCTCAACAAAAATCTCACCATCACTAAATCTTTTAATGTTTAATCTCCCCAAAGAAACCTTTAATTTTTTACATATCGCTTTACTAAGTTTTATATTAGAGTTGCCAGAAAAGATTTTGATTTTATTCATAGAAAAATTGTAAAATATATGTTCTATAAAGTAAATTAAATTGATATTATGCTTTTTTAATTCTTTCTAAGTATTTACCGTCTCGGGTATCAACTTTTATAATATCATCAATATTGATAAAAAGAGGAACTGCTATATCTGCACCTGTTTCAAGTGTTGCAGGTTTATTGCCACCTGTTACAGAATCACCTTTAAGGCCTGGTTCTGTTGTAGAAATCTTTAGTTCAACGCTTGTAGGAAGTTCTATTCCTATAATCTCTTCCTCATAACTTAACAATTGCACGCCAAGCTCTTCTTTTAAGAATCTAGACTTTTCGCCTACAACAGAATTTGTAACTTGTATTTGTTCATAAGATTCTAAGTCCATAAAAGTATAGTTTTCAGAGTCCGAATACAAATATTGGGCATTTTTAGTTATTAAGTCAGGCAATTCAAACATATCACCCGATCTAAAACTCTTTTCTTGAGTTAGTCCGGTGATTATATTTTTAAGTCTTGTTTTAACTATTGGCTTTCTGGCTTGCATGACACGATGCTGAAAATCTACAATTTCCCATAATTCTTTTTCAAAAATAATTTTTTGACCTTTATAAAATTTTGTGGTGTCTGTTGATCCCATTTTAAAATCCCTTTGAAATAGTAAATATAATACATTTATTATATTCCAACTTATTTATTAGTCTAATGAGTTTATAATTTATTTCACTTTTTTGTATAGCTCTATAATTCTTTTCTTTAAATCTTTTTCTAAAGTCATCCTAATAAGTTTGGTGAAGCTAGCGTTCTTTCCATTTGTGCTAAAATTAATTTTAATGTCTTTGTTTACATTTACAGTGGAGGTAAAAAAGAAGTCATTATCTTCTTTATCAGATGCATTACAAACGAAGATTTTTTTTGATTTACCGTAGGCGGCTATATCTTTATTTATTTTTTTATCATCAGTACAAGCAAGAATAAAATCTTGTTTCTCTATATCGCTTTTTCTAAATTTTCTTTTTATAATTTTTAAGTTTTTATTTTTTTCTTCTAGTCTTTCCAAAGTTGTTGTGATTTTAGGTGATACAAGTTTAACCTCTCCCATTTCATCTAATATTTTTTTTACTCTTCTAGTCGCAACTTTTCCGCCTCCAACGATAAGCCATTTTTTTGATGTGAGATTAATATTTAAATTAAGCATTTATAAGATTATAGAATAAAATAAAAATTAGATATAGGATAGGCAAAACAATTCCTATTACTGAGATATATATATAAACCTTTAGAATTTTCTTAGCTTTATATCCTGGAACAGCGACAGCCTGTTCCTTAACTTTGTTTAGTAAATTCTTTATAGTTTTAATCATTTTCAATATTTAGTTTTTCTATAAAATCGTCAATAGCAATTGCAGGTAATGTAGTAATTTGTAATGTGCCACGTGATGTGAGCTCAATTGAAAGCTTGCTAATTGCTTCATTATTAGGCGCTTCAACAATATTAACAAAATCAAACGGGCCTAAGGTGGCGAATTGACCTAGAATTTTTATTCCCATAGCCCTTATTTCAGTGTCAACTTCTTTCATTCTCGCAGGCCTTTCTTTTAACGTTCTTCTGCCCAAAGTTGTTAAAGAAGAAAGTAATATATATTTCTGCATATATCCTCCAATGCTAATTACATGGTAGAGTTTATCTGATATTATTTTTTAACAAAATACTATGAAAAAATTAAATTACATAATATTAATATTTTCACTATTGATTATACCTCTTTTAGGACAATTTGCTGTCAGCGCTGAAACAGCGAATTCCAATAACGAAAATGAGATAAAAAGAAACATTAATGAAATTGATGATATAACTAAAGTTGTTGTTTCTGAATTTAGATGGAAGCAAAAAACAAAAGGCATTCCTGGTATTTTTGATTATGTAGAAATAAATAATAAATTAACTGTAGACATTAAAGATGTAAGAATAGAAGTTTTGGCCTATGACAGCAAAGGCATACTTTATAAATTTCTTATTCCTATTAAGGGCGAAATAAGGGGTAATAGTAAGAAGCGATTTTATTCAATTCTAACACCAATCTTAAATCTTTTTCCTGACGAGACAATGGTAAATGTTGAATCAGCTAAATTGTCTTATCAGTCAGACAACTTAAAGATAAAAGCAAAGAATGCAATAAAAATTAATAATTTTGATTATATTGTTGAGAATATTGCTTCCGAGACTGTTCAGGTTAAAGAGCTAGATTTTATAAATGAAAGTTCAAATTATTTTAAAGATATAGTTTTTTCTATTGAGTTTTATGACGAGAAAAATAAGTTAATAAATTCGGTTCCATTTAAAGTGCGAGGGGTAATTGGTCCAAAAGAAAAGAAAGTTGCAAAGAATTTTCAGATTCCTGGAATTAATATAAAATATTTTTCAGAAGTGAAGTTATCAGTATTTAAGGGAGACTTGATTGATGCAAAAGAGTATATATCAGAAGGTGGAGATTCAAAGTTAGTTGATGAGTCTAACCTACGGGATTCTAGAGCATTACCTCGTAAAGATATTAAAATTAATGATTTTAAAATTATAAATAAGTCAAAAAATACAATAGGTCTTATAAATATAGATTTAACAAATAGAAGTAGATTTAAATATGAAAATATAGTTTTATCAATTGGTTTTGAAAATAAATCTGGAAATACATTTACTTCCAAAAAAATCAGGATAAAAGATATCCTTTTACCTTATTCAACTAAGAATTTTATAAATGCTGAATTTGGTTTAGTTGATAATGATTTTGCAAAAATCAATCTAGCTATTTTGTCTGCTGATATGATTGGTAGCGTTAAAGAGGTTAAAAAGAGTAAGCCAAATAATATGATTAAAAATAAAAGAATCACTAAAGATTTAAAGGCCTTTAAAGGAAACAATGAATTAATAATATTAAATTCAAATCTTGGCACTTTAACTTCAGTCCGAGTATTGAATGTTTCAGACAATAAAATATTTAATCCAGTTTTTGAAATTAAACTTTTGGATGAAAATTCAAAAAATCTTAAAACGTTATTAATTAAAGGAGAAGGCCCGATTGATTCAAAAAAAGAAAGAACCTATAGATCAATTAAAATTCAAGATTTCAACTCTTACGAATATGTAAATTATACTATTGAATTTATCTCTGGGGAAAAATTAAAATAGATTGAAAAAAACTCTATATGAATCATACTAATTTTGATGAAAAAAACTAATTATTCAATCTGGGACCGCCTTGCTAATTATTTTTCTATTGATATTGGACTTGATCTTGGTACCGCAAATGTTGTTGTTTATGTAAAAGATCAAGGAATAGTTGCGAATGAACCATCAGTTGTTGCTGTGCAAATTGATAAAGCTGGAGAAGTGAATATCTTAGCTGTAGGTGATGAGGCGAAACAGATGATAGGGAAAACGCCAGGCAGTATTGAAGCTATAAGGCCCTTAAAAGAAGGAGTTATTGCAGATTTCGAAGTAACTCAAAAAATGTTGGAGTATTTTATATCTAAATATCATAAAAATAATTTTCTTGTTAGACCAAGAGTTGTAGTTTCAGTTCCTATAGGTATTACGCCAGTTGAAAAGAGAGCAGTTGTTGAAGCCGCTGAATCTGCAGGTGCACGAGAAGTCTATTTAATTGAGGAAACTATGGCTGCAGCATTGGGAGCTGACATGGACTCTGTTCTTAATTCTAGAGGTGGAATGATAATTGATATCGGAGGTGGAACAACTGGAATCTCAGTTATTTCTCTCGGAGGGCTTGTTATCAGCAGATCTATAAAAACTGCAGGTGATTCTATGAATTTAGCAATTATAAATTATGTTAAGAATACTTACGGACTTTTAATTGGTGAAAACATGGCTGAAAGTGTTAAGAAAACAATATGTGATGTAACAGATGTCCCAAGTGAAAGTTTAAAAATGTCTGTAAGAGGAAGGAGTTTAGAATCTGGTCTTCCAGAATCAATTCAATTGACAGCAATCGACACCAAAAGAGCATTAGATGAGTCAGTAATACATATTATAAATACAGTAGTTGAAACTTTGGATGCTACTCCCCCTGAACTATCTGGAGATATTATGGTTGATGGTATAGTACTTGCAGGTGGCGGTGCTTTGTTGGGAGGTCTTTCAGAAAGACTGTCAAAAGCGACTAGATTAAAAGTAACAGTGGCAGAAGATCCTTTAATGTGTGTTGTAAGAGGCTGTGGTAAAGCTCTAGAGGAAATTAATACATTAAGAAAGATTTCACTTTAATTATTAAATGTTATCTAAACGAAACCAAAAAAAACTTCTTTTAATTTTAATTACGATTTTATTTATTACTGGATTCTTTCTATTGAATTTCAATTTTTATTTATCAAATTTTATGATTTCAAATTTCTCTTATAAAAGTGATTATCTATCTAATGTAAATAACCTAAAAGAAAAAGTATCTGATTTAGAGATCAAGATTAAAATTCAAGAGGCATTAATTGCAGAAAATAAATCTTTAAAAAAACAACTCAATCTTAAAAATAGTAACTTTAAGTTTTTAAGTGCCGAACTAACTGTTGTCTCTCCGTACACTTTTGCATCTACTGGAATTATTAATTTAGGATTGAATGATCAAATCAAAAAGGGTCAATTAGTAATTAAACCTGAAGGTTTAGTTGGTAAGATATCAGTTGTTAATGATGAATTTTCTGAGGTAATTTTTACTTTTAATCCTGGTTTTACTTTAATGGTTTTTGTTGGGGAAAATAATGTTCCTGGAATCCTTAAGGGAAATGGTGTTTCTTCAAGGATTAAGTATGTTACGAATGATAAGAAAATCAAAATAGGAGATAAAGTTTTTATTGGGAATAATAGTAAAGAAAATTATCCAAATATTCAGATAGGTACAATTTCGGAAATTGTTGATAATCGTGGCTTCTTTGATTTGAGCATAAGTGATTTAGCCGATCCTAGAAACTCAAAATATATTTCCGTAATTAGATATGATTAATCAATATTCTTCTTTTCTTTTTTTAATCTTTATAGGATTGATACTGTTGCCAATTTACCCGAACTCGGGTTCATTAGATTTTGGTGGCCACGTAGACGTTTCTATAGTTTACATACTTATCTTAATATTTACTGGAAATAATAAAAGTAGGCTGATGTATGGTTCATTGATCTTAGTTTTCTATTTCTTATTAGCGGATACGTATGGTTTGATAGAGCTAGGAACAAAGTTGGTAGTTTTTTATTTATTTATAGAATATATAGAAAGATTCTTTTGGAAAAATATTCAAAACGAAAGTCTTTTAATTCTATTGTTTTTAACCGTTTTCTATTCTCTAAGTTTTATAGTTTATAAAATTGGTTTTAATATTGGACTTTATGAATTTTTATCCTTTATATGTTTGCCATTCATCTACAATTTTTTCGTTTCCTTGATTTTATTGATTATAATTAAATATACCTCATGGCCAAAAGTGAACGATCAAGTCTATCGATTTTAATAGTTTCCCTTTTATTAGCAGTAATAATATTAAGACTGTTTTATATTCAGCTAATAAATGGTTATGAGTATCGAAGAATATCAAATAATAATTTTCTCAAAGAAGTTATAGTCCCGTCTCCAAGAGGAACTATCTATGATAGATTTGGAAAAGAGATTGCCCACAGTAAAGCTGTTGTAAATTTATACTATAAGCATAATACGAAAGATAATATCTCTAATTTAAGAGGGTTCCTTAGTAGTGACTTGGAAATAGAAAAGAAATTTCTTAATAAGATAATTAAGAAATCAAAGTTGGGAAGCAATATAAATAAAAGATTTTTATTAAAAGAAGATTTAAAATTAGAGAATATATATAAAGTTGAGAATAAAATAAGCTCTTATCAATCACTAGAGTTAGTTGTTGACTACTTAAGAGTATATCCATTTGATAGAGTGGGCTCTCATAAAATTGGTTATTTAAAATCCAATGATAAAAGAGACATCGTCTATGGGTCTTTCCTCTCAAATAGATTGGGGGCCTCAGGTCTAGAAAAGATTTTTGACAATGATTTGAGAGGTGAAAGTAATTCTAGATTTTTGTTAATTGATAATAGAGGCCGTGAAGTTAGATCTAAAATTTTAAGTTTTGAAAAAGAGGCTAACGATTTCAAGCCAGGTGAAAATTTAAATTTAACAATCGATATAGAGATGGAGAAGCTGATTTACTCATCTTTTGGAAACTTTAATGGTGCTGCTGTTGTACATGATATTGAGACTGGAGAAATTCTTGCCCTAGTAAGCAAACCTTCTTTTAATCCGAATGATTTTTCAAAAACTATTTCACAAAAGAAATGGAAAAGTATTCAAAATCAATCAAATAAACCCTTTTTAGATAGATCTTTTCTATCATCAAATCCCCCAGGATCAATAATTAAGATAGTGACTGCTGTTGCAGCATTAGAGGAAGATGTTGTTACTTCGGAGACTGAGCATTATTGTAAAGGATACTATGAATTAGGGGGTAGAAAGTTTAGATGTTGGAAGCAAGGCGGACATGGAAAAGTGAATGTTGTTAAAGCTTTAATTACTTCGTGCGACGTCTTCTTTTATAAAGTAGGCCTATCATTAGGGATTGATAGGTACTCAAAATGGCTAAAGAATTTTGGATTTGGAGAAAAAATCAATACTTTGTTTTCACAAAATTCTGGTGTAATTCCAAATAAAAATTTTATTAATAGATTCCTTAAGGGTAAGTGGTATAAAGGGGATATGGTCAATGTTGCAATTGGTCAAGGTTATTTAACAGTTAATCCAATTCAAGCATCAATAATGACATCTATAATAGCTTCTAATGGAGAATATCCAGAATTAAAAGTTGTAAAAAGTTCGAAAAATAATAAACAAAAAAATTTAAAAATTAAGAAAAGGAATTTGTTATTAGTTCAAAAAGGTTTGCTTGGTGTTGTAAATGAAAGAGGGGGCACAGGATTTCATGCTTTCGATGATGGCCAGTTAGCAGGAAAAACAGGAACAGCGCAGGTAATTTCTAAGAGCTCTAGAGAATATAATTTGGGTAAATTTAAAAATCACGGTTGGTATACCTCATATTATCCTTATACAAATCCTAAAATTGTAATAACAGTTTTTGTAGAAAACGGTGTCTCAGGAGGTAGTTCCGGCGGACCAATAATAAAAAGAATAGTGAAGTACTATAAGAAAAATTATATGAGTAATAAAGGTGAAACTAATTGATTGATTATTTAAGAAAACCTGAGGGAAAAATTTTTAGTTTTGGGTTTTTAATAATGTTGCTGGGTTTAGTTAATCTTTTTTTCATTAGAAATGAATCTTTCTTTAATTCCTATTCGTTTAAGCAGTTGATCTGGATAATCATTGCTGGATTAATTTATTTTATAGTATCAAGATTTAGGTTGCAGACTCTTAAGCAAATTTCTATACCTTTTTATATCATAACTTTAATTCTGCTACTCTTTGTTTTAATTTTTGGGGATGAGATATCTGGTGCAAAGAGTTGGATTAGAATAGGTTCTTTTATGTCTTTCCAGCCATCTGAATTAGTTAAAATTTCATTTATCTTTATTATTGCAAAATTTTTTTCAGATCTAGGTGTTTATTCGAGATCATTAACAATTAAATATCTTTTAGGATTTACTTTCTTCTTTATACCGTTTTTCCTTATAATGCTTCAGCCAGATTTGGGCTCGGGATTAATGCTATTAATAATTTCTCTTTGTACCATAATCAGTTTTTCTTATAATAAGAAGGTTCTAATAACTTTATGCATACTAATTACTGTCTCTGGCTTTCCAATATGGAATTATGGCCTGGAAGATTATCAAAAACAAAGGATTATTAGTTTTATGGCCCCTGAAAAGGATCCTTCAGGCTATGGATATAATGTAATTCAATCAAAGGTCGCTGTAGGGTCCGGAGAATTATTTGGTAAAGGTTTTGGAAACAGCTCTCAAGGAAAGCTGAAGTTTTTACCAGAGAAACACACTGATTTCGCTTTTTCAGTATGGGCTGAACAAACTGGATTTTTTGGGTCTTTACTTTTAATTGGACTTTATGGTTTTATAGTTATTTTTTCATTAACATTTTTACAAAAAATTAAGGATTTATTTCTTCAAGTATTACTTTTTGGCTTGAGTACATATTTCTTTTTTCATTTATTGATTAATGTTTCAATGACAATTGGACTCTTTCCTGTTGTTGGCATCCCATTATTAATGTTTAGTTACGGGGGCTCTTCGTTAATGTGCGGAGCTTTAGCGTTGAGTCTAATATCGTTAATTATTAGTAATTATAAGGATGTTAATAGGTTGGGCTTATAAATGTTCACAAAATTACGTGAAAAAATATTATCTAAAGAATTTCTTAGTTCTAAAATTAAAAGAATTATTATTTTAGATTCTGTAGATTCGACTAATAATTATGGACAATTATTAGATAGACCTTTGGATGGAACTATTGTAATTGCGAATAACCAAACAAATGGAAAGGGAAGAAATGGTAGAGAGTGGAAGTCATTTAATGAAAAAAATATTGCAATTTCAATGATTTTAAATTATCCGAAATCCAATGAGCACATAGGACTTACATCTATTTTGACAGCAAATTCTGTTATTCAAACTTTAGAAATGCTTGATTTTTATCCGAGAGTGAAATGGCCAAACGATATTTTAATAAATTCTAAAAAAATATCAGGAATTTTATCTGAAGCAGTTTTTAAAAATAATAAAGCTAAATCTTTGATAATTGGAGTTGGTATAAATGTTAATTGTGGTTCAAGCGATTTTTTTGAAGGTAGTTTTGATTATAGGATAGACCCTACAAGTATGTTCTTGGAAAAAAATTGTATTTTTTCAAGAGAAGATGTAATTGTAAGTTTTTTAGAAAATTTTTTTAAATGGGTGGATGAATTTAAATGCAAAAATTTTGAAACCATATTAGATTTTTGGTTATCCAGATGGGACGAGATTGGAAAAAATATCTCTATAGTAAAAAATGGAAAGAAAATAAATGGAAATATATATAATGTAAACACTAAAGGGGAATTGATATTACAAGTTGACAACAAAGAGATTGTCATTAATTCTGGAGAGATTTTAGTTTAAATAATTTTTGTGATTTCGTCTTTTAATTTTGTCATTAATTCTGTCCACTTCTCACCACTTTTAAAGTCATTAATTGGCAGTTCTTTGTTTATCTCAATTCCATTTGGAATAATGCTAATATCGTAATTCTTTTTCTTTTTCAGAATCTCACCAAACTTTATTAGAGCTTCTATGCTTTCTTCATCTTTACCTTTAAATGTAGTTCTAAGATTAATATTTTGATCCATACCTTCATATAAAAGATTCCACATGGAGCCAGGTGTAGTAAGGCCAAATCTTAACTCAATTCTTTTATTTTTATTAATCATTTTTTATACACAATTGTTTACAAATAAAACTATCTGAACATAATTAAGGATAAATGGATAATAAATTTTGGCAATCCAAAGTTGATATTGATAATGTTGATAAGCGATTAGATATATTTTTAGCAGAGAGTTTTCCTGATAAATCTAGATCTTATATATCTAAACTTATTAAAGATAAGTTTATTTCTTGCAACGGATTAAAAACAAAACCATCATATAAGCTTAGATTAAATGATTCGATTACAGTTTCTTTCCCTGAAGTTAAGAAGTCATCATTAGAGCCATTTGATTTACCTCTAAATTTTCTTTATGAGGATAATGACTTAGTAGCTATTGAAAAACCCACCATGTTATCTGTTCATGCGGGAGCAGGTATAAATTCTCCAACCCTAGTAAATGCACTATTGTTTCACTGTAAAAATCTTTCAGGAATAGGTGGGTTCTTAAGGCCTGGGATTGTTCATAGGCTCGACAAAGAAACCTCCGGAGTAATGATAGTTGCAAAAAATGACTTTTCTCATTCAAGACTTTCAGATCAATTTAGAGATAGAACTATAAAAAAATCTTATCTTGCAATTGTCCATGGCATACCAGACAAGGATGAAGGTTTCATTAATCTTAAGATTGGAAGAGATATTAACAATAGGATTAAAATTTCAAAGAATTCTAAATCATTAAGAATCGCAGAAACTAAATGGAGAAAGAAAGAGGTTTTAGAGAATTTTTCATTACTTGAGGCTTTCCCATTAACAGGAAGAACTCATCAAATTAGGGTTCATCTTGATTCAATAGGCCATCCAATAGTTGGGGATAAACTTTATGGGAAAGGGTTTAAATCGAGCTTAAGTTCTACACTAAAAAAAAGAGCTGAAAGACATTTGTTACACGCAAATTCGATAGAGTTTAGGCACCCTAGAACTGAGAAAGTAGTTAAAATAGATTCAAAAATTCCAAAAGATTTTTCTAATTTTATTGAGGCTTTAAAGTGAAACAAGCTGGCTTTATACAATCGAATATTATTAATGAAAATAAATTAATTCAACATTATTTTGGTAATAGAGATTTTGTCGTACCAGATCAAGAGAATGTTTTTTTTCTAAATCAAATACATAGTGATAAATTTATTAATTTGGATGATATTGTCTCATTAGATAAAAAAATTGAAGGTGATGCAGTAATAACTTCCAAGAAAAATATTTTTGTTGGAGTTAGAACAGCTGATTGTTCTCCTATTCTATTAACTTCCAAGGACTCAGCTTTTGTAGCAGCAGTTCATTCAGGATGGAGAGGAACTTATAATAAAATTATTGAAAATGTAATTGAAGAAATTTTAGGAAGGTATAAATGTTTAAAATCTGATTTACTATGTGCTATTGGACCTTCAATTGGACAATGTTGTTACGAGGTTGGGGAACCAATGGCTAAGAAGTTTAATAAGAAATTTATTTTAAATAATAATGATCTAAAACTGGTTAATAAAAAATATCTACTTAATCTACCTGGTATAAACAAAAAAATTATTAATCAACTTGGGATTTCTAATGTAGAATTATTGTCTGACTGTACTCATTGTTTGAAAAGTTACTTTTCTTATCGAAGAGATGGTTCTAGAGTAAATAATCAGATTAGTATTATTAAATCTTTAATATAAAATAATACTAACTTAGGAGGCGTTAAAAATGTTAAATATTGGTTGTTTAGTTGTTAATGAGGATTATGACAGACTTAAATCTACGATGAAAGAAAACAAGTTACCTCATTTTACTTATACACTTACAGTCACCGGTGCTCCCGAAGGCGGGACTTCGACCACATTAAAACTCTATGTTGTTGAATTAGTATCATCTAATCTATCTATCGGGTTTACTCTTCCCCCTGACAAACCTATAGATAAAGAACTTGAAATAATATTTACGACTCAACCAACTGCAGATGTAAAAATGCCTGAAGACCTTAAATTAATATGCGACTTTTCTGAAGAGAAGAAAGATACAGAATATGCTGGCGAAAACTTAGAGAAGCTAGAATATATAGGATATTCATTGGAAAAGTTTTATGAAACCAAAAAAGCTACCTTTTATCTCTTTGATTATGAAGGGATAACAAAGATTTAATTATATGAAAAAGAGATCTATAGTTCTTGCATATTCAGGTGGGTTAGATACCTCTATAATATTACACTGGTTAAAAGAGAATTATAATGCAGATATTATTGCTTACATTGCAGACTTAGGTCAAGGCGAAAACCTCCAAGCCATAGCAAAAAGAGCTAAAAAGGTTGGTGCAAAAAAGGTATACGTTGAGAATCTTAGAAATGAATTTGTTAAAGATTTTATTTTTCCTATGATTCAAGCAAGTTCAGTATATGAAGGAAATTATTTACTAGGGACTTCGATTGCTAGACCATTAATTGCTAAGAGGCAAATTGAAATAGCAAAAAAAGAAAAATCCTTTGCAGTCTCTCATGGTTCAACAGGAAAAGGGAATGATCAAATAAGGTTTGAGCTATCATTCAATGCTCTTAATCCTGATATAGAGATTATTGCTCCATGGAGGATTTGGAATCTTAAGTCCAGAGAAGATTGTATTCAATACGCAAGAAAAAATAAGATTTCGGTACCTGTAACAAAAAGTAAGCCATATAGTTGTGATAGAAATATCTATCATATTAGTTATGAAGGAGGGGTCTTGGAGGATCCATGGACTGAGCCTCCAGTAGACATGTACGAGTCTGTTAAAATTCTTGAAAAAACTCCTAATAAACCAACAAATCTTACTGTAAGTTTTAAAGAAGGAGTGCCTATAGCTTTAAACAATAAGAAACTTTCCCCAGTTTCCTTACTCGAAACCGTTAATAAAATAGGCGGCTTAAACGGCGTAGGTGTTGTTGATATAGTAGAGAATCGTTTTGTTGGAATGAAGTCAAGAGGAGTATATGAAACCCCTGGAGGTACAATTCTGAATATAGCCCATAGAGCCATGGAATCTTTAACTATGGATAGAGAAGTTATGCATATTCGCGACTCATTAGTTCCAAAAATTTCTCAGCTGATTTATAATGGTTTTTGGTTTTCTCCCGAAATGTCTTCAGTAATGGCTTTAGTTAAGGAGTCACAAAAAAATGTTTCAGGGGATGTAAGGTTAAAAATATTTAAAGGTAATGTTGTTGTATCTGGAAGAAGATCAAAATCCTCTTTGTATAATTCAAAATTAGCTACTTTCGAAGAAGATAACTTATATAATCAAGAAGATGCTACTGGGTTTATTAAGCTCAATTCACTTAGACTTATTTTAGATAAGCTTAAAAATAAATGAATCTATCAAAATATGATTTCAACTTGCCTAAAGAGCAAATTGCAAACAGACCAAAAAAGCCCAGAGGCTCATCTAGGCTCTTAGTAGTTGAAAAGAAAACTGGAAAAATTACCTCTACAACTTTTGATAAGATAGTAGATTATTTCTCTCCAAACGACTTGTTTATTTTTAATAATACAAAAGTAGCCCCATTGTCTTTAATTTTAAAAGATAATATGGATAAGGAGAGAAAAATACTATTAGTAGAGGAGCTACAGAAAGATATATGGAAAGTATTAACCAAAAGACCAAAACCTCAGACTTTTAATCTTTCTGATGGATTGACCTGTAAGCTATATAAAAATTATAATGACAATGATTGGCTAATTAAATTTAATAAAGATTCACAGCTATTTATTGATAAGTATGGAATGATGCCGATACCACCATACCTCAATAGAGAGGCAGATGCAGCTGATTTTATTGATTACCAAACAGTTTATGCGAAAGTCTCAGGCTCTATTGCTGCACCTACAGCGGGGCTTCATTTTAACGAAAGTATATTAAATAAAATTAGAGAGAAAAAAATTGAAACTAAATTTCTTACATTACATGTTGGTATGGGGACCTTTATACCTATTAAAGTTGAAGACGTCGAGAACCATAAAATGCATAAGGAAAAATTCTTTGTGGAGTCAGATTTAATTAAAAATATCTACGATGTAAAGGGTGCGGGAGGTAGAACTCTTAGCGTAGGCACAACAACTTTGAGGGCCCTAGAGGGCTCAAATCTATGTGGGAAAAAATATGATCAATGGTTTGAAACAGATATATTTATCACCGAAGGGTTTGATTTTACTCTAACAGATTCTTTACTTACAAATTTTCATTTGCCAAAATCCACCTTGTTAGTATTGATTTCATCTTTTTTGGGATATGAATTAACAAAGTTATCTTATGAATTTGCTATTAAAGAAAAGTTCAATTTTTATAGTTATGGGGATGCTATGCTTATAATTTAAGTGCTCCTTCAAATTGCATTATGTGAATTTGAATATAAAATCATTTAAATGTCGGGAAATTCATTTGGAAATATATTCAGAATAACTACTTGGGGAGAATCTCATGGTAAAGCTTTAGGCGTTGTGATTGATGGATGTCCTGCGGGTTTAAAAATAAAAGAAAAAGATATACAAGTTGAACTTGATAGAAGGCGGCCTGGTCAGAGTAGATATACAACACAAAGAAAAGAAGCAGACAAAGTTGAATTTTTATCTGGAATATTTAAGGGTGTCACAACCGGAACTCCAATCTCTATGTTGATACCGAATGTAGATGCTATATCAAAGTCTTATGAAAATTTTAAAGATATATATAGACCTGGTCACGCAGATTTTAGCTACGATGAAAAATATGGCGTAAGAGATTACAGAGGTGGTGGAAGATCATCTAATAGGGAAACTGTTGGGAGAGTTGCAGCTGGTGCAATAGCAAAGAAAATTTTGACTTCTATGAAAATTAAAACATTTGGCTTTGTTGCCCAAATTGGCAATATAAAATCAGAAAATATAGATGTTAAGTTTATTGAAAAAAATCCATTAAGGATTGCTGATAAAAACAAATTAAATGAAATGACTGATCTGATTGACTCTGTAAGAAAGGAAGGAGATTCGATTGGAGGAGTTATTGAAGTTCGATCAACAGGAGTACCAGCAGGTTTAGGATCCCCAGTGTTTGAAAAATTTGATGCTAGATTGGCATCGGCAATAATGGGAATAGGGGGTGTTAGAGGATTTGAGATTGGTATGGGTTTTTCCGTAGCTGCAATGAAGGGATCTGAAACTAATGATATTATGCTGGGTAAGTCAAATGGAAAGGTGAAATTTAAAACCAATAATGCTGGTGGAATATTGGGCGGAATCACAAACGGTAACGATATTGTATTGAGATTTGCTTTGAAGCCTACATCTTCAATCTCACAGGTTCAAAAATCTATAAACAGTAAAGGTAAATCAAAAAATTTACAAGTTAAAGGGAGGCATGATCCGTGCTTATGTCCTCGGGCTGTTCCAATAGCCGAAGCTATGGTCAACCTCGTGCTTTTAGATTGTATTTTAGAAAACCAGACATCAAATATTAAAAAAATTAAGTAAAATTTTTATAGCTTATCAAGAATACTTGTAGCTTTTGCTACACCTGCACCCGAATCAAATTTGTGACCTAATTCTGACAATATTCCCTCAACTCCAGCTATAACTGCTATTATGTCGCCCTTATCAACATATCCCATATGGGTTATTCTAAAAATCTTTCCTTTTGCTTGATCTTGTCCACCAGCAACTATCATTCCATATTTTTCTTTTAAACCTTTTATTATAAGACTTGCGTCTACACCTTCAGGTGCTTTAATCACTGAAAGTGCAGTGCTTGTGCATCCTTCGGCGAAATTCTCGAGACCTATTGCTTTAAATCCTTCAACTGTTGCTTCGGACAAAATAGCATGTCTTTTGAATAATGACTCCAATCCAATTTTATCAAAATATCCTAAAACAGCATTTAATCCAATCACGAGAGTAACTGCTGGAGTCCATGGAGATGTTTTTTTTAAACTATTTTTATGTGCTTGAGTTAAATCTAAATAAAATTTAGGTAAGTCGGATTTTTTGCTAAATTCCCATGCCTTTTGGCTAAGAACAATAAAGGCTAGACCAGGAGGCATCATAAATGCTTTTTGTGAGCCACCGATCAAAATATCTATACCCCAATTATCAAATTCAACAGGAAAAGCTCCTACTGCAGTTATGCCATCTACGATTAGTATAATATCATTCCTATCTTTTGTTAGTTTAGCGATATCTTTTATAGGATGCTCAACACCCGTAGAAGTTTCACTAGCTTGGACTAAGATTGCTTTGATGTCACTGTTCCCTTTTAAAATTTCTTTAATTTGTAAAGGTTGAACTGCATGGCCCCATTCGACCTTGTGTTCGATAGTTTCAACACCATATGCCTTACATATTTTTAACCATCTTTCACCAAACTTTCCCCCATTGATAACGAGGGCTTTATCACCTTTACTTAATGTATTAGATATTGCAGCATCCATAGCACCGGTACCAGAGGATGCAAGTATTAAAACTTCTTCTTTAGTCATGAATACTTTTTTTAGCCCCTCGGTTGCTTTGGAAAAAATTGCCTCAAACTCTTCAGTTCTATGGTGAATAATTGGTTTTGCCATTTCCAGCATAACAAATTCTGGAACTGGAACTGGGCCTGGTGTTAAAACGTAATTTTTCAATATATACTCCCCTAAGATAATAAAAATGTTAAGTTTAATATAACATTAATTGTTGAGTTAAAAAATGATTGAATTAAACCAAGCCTTAAAAATTTTAACAAAAAAACTTGAGACTATTAGAGGCTATCTTTGACCTTACTAATCTAGAAATTGAGTTAAACAAATTAGTATCTATGACTGAGAAAAATGATTTTTGGTCAGATAAAAAAAATGCACAGTCTATTTTAAAAGAAATTTCAATCATAAATAAGAAACTAGATTCTTTTAAATCTTTGGACAAAGACCTTATAGATTTAAAAGAAATTAGTGAAATTTATAAAGATGATGAAATTGATAAGAATACGTTAAAAGAAATAAATGATTCGTTGTCTTCTTTGACTGAATCAATTGAAGCATTTGAAATTAAAGTTATGTTATCTGGGAAGGATGACAGTAAGAATGCTATTCTATCAATTAATTCTGGTGCAGGTGGAACAGAAGCGCAAGACTGGGCTAGTATGTTATCAAGAATGTATTTTCGATATTCAGAAATAAACAATTTCAAAGCAGAATTCTTAGATTTTTTAGATGGTGAAGAAGCAGGTTTGAAGAATTGTACAATCCTTATTAAAGGCGAATATGCATATGGATATTTAAAAAATGAAATAGGGGTTCATAGATTAGTTCGAATCTCACCTTTTGATTCAAACAAAAGAAGACATACTTCTTTCGCTTCAGTTTCAGTCTCACCAGAAGTTGAGGTAGATATAGATATTCAAATTGATGATAAGGATTTAAAAATTGATACTTTTAGAGCTGCTGGGGCAGGTGGCCAACATGTCAACAAGACTGATTCTGCTGTTAGGATAACTCATGTACCTTCGGGAATTGTTGTTGGGTGTCAGAATCAAAGATCACAACATCAAAATAGGAATGCAGCATTAAAGATTCTTTCGTCAAAACTTTATGAACTAGAGCTCGATAAATTAAAGGATAAAGAAAAAGAATTAAATTCAGAAAAAAAAGAAATTGGATGGGGTAGTCAAGTTAGATCATATGTTTTGCATCCATATAGGATGGTGAAAGACCACAGGATCGATAGTGAAATAGGGGATGTGGACTCATTTTTGGATGGGAACATACAAAATCTAATAGAAAAGCTTTTATCTAAAGCGGATCCTTAGGGATACAAAATAATTTATCTGATTTATAATATATTTAATGATTTTTGGTATTTTGGCAAAACCTAAGTTAAAAGGGTTTCAAAAAGTTGAAGAAACCTTATTAAATTTTTTTAAAAAAAGAAAAGATAAAGTTTTAATCCATAACTCTATAAAGAGGAAGAACACTGCTAATTCAAATATCCAATCTGTATCAAAAGATGAACTGGTCAAAAGGTCCGATGTCTTAATTGTTCTGGGGGGAGATGGAACATTGCTTCATATTGCAGAAGATGCAGCAAAGAACAAGAAGCCTGTGTTAGGGGTTAATCTGGGGAATTTAGGTTTTCTGACTGAAACACCTTTAAGTAAATTAGAGTTATTATTAGACGAGTATCTTAAAGACAACCTAGTCTTAGACACTAGAGAGTTATTGCAAGCAAAAATTTTGGAATCAAATCAAGTTATCTATAGTACTAGCTTTCTGAATGATGTTGTAATCAATAAAGGTGCTTTAGCAAAAATTATAAATTTAGATTTATTTATTGACGAATCCCTGGTCTCTAATATTCGCGCAGATGGAATAATATTCTCCACGCCAACAGGCTCCACTGCGTATTCTTTATCAGCTGGAGGACCAATTGTAACCCCAAAGTTGCCCTTAGTGATAATTACCCCTATATGCCCCCATACGTTATCAAATCGACCCTTGGTAATATCAAATAAATCTTTAATCAAAGTTAAACTTGACTCAATAAATTCACCGGTTTTTACAACCTTTGATGGTGACTATAGCATGGAAATGGAATCAGGATTTGAGTTAGAAATTTCAAAATCACCACTGAAGTTAAAACTATTAAGATTGAAAGATACTAAATACTTCGATGTTCTAAAAGATAAATTGATGTGGAGTAATAATTATGGACGAAAATAAAAGAGATATTTTCTTGCATGATTGGGTAATTGATGAAATACAATATCAATATTCTAAAGAATTTAATGAAATTAAGATAAATAAGTACGATTCTAAAGATAATATTTTTGAAGGTATGTACCCTGATATAATCTTTGGAAACTATGGTCAAGTAGTTATGCTCGGAGAAGTTGAAGTTAATTCAACAATTAATGATGAGTCTGTAAGTGAATGGAAGAAAATAATTTCTCTTGGCGTTAACCTGGTCTTATTTGTACCTAAAATAAAACTAAAGAAAGTAAGAGACATGTGCTGGGATAATAAGTTAATTGAAAAAATTAAAGTTTCACCTTTTTCTGTTGATATTCCTATCAAGTAAAGTGCGGATTTTCTATTTTAGAAATCCCATTAATAAAATCTATACCCGAAATTTTTTTTTGCCCACTTTTTTGAATTTCTAAAATCTCAATATTAAGATCATTACATCCTACGACCATTGACCCATTAATTTTTTTTATATTACCCTCTAAAATTTTTTCTGAATTATGAGGTTTGATTTTATAAACTTTTACCATTGTTCCCTCTAAAGTCGTATGCGCAATAGGCCATGGATTACAGCCTCTGATTAGGGAGTTTATTCGACTAAATTTAGATTTCCAGTTTATTCTACCATCTTCCTTACACATCTTTGGCGCCATTGTAGCTTCATCATTATTTTGTTTATTATAAGCAACATTCAATCCATCCCTAAATCTATTAACTAGCTTAACTATTTCGTTAGCTCCAATTTCTGCTAATTTATTTGTTAATGTTAAAGTTGTATCTTCATTGTGAATTTGTATTTTTGATTGAGATATAATATCTCCAGTATCCATTCCTATATCCATTTTCATTAATGTAATTCCTGTTTCCTTTTCACCATTTATTATTGCTCTATTTATAGGTGCGGCACCGCGAAATTTTGGCAATAGAGATGCATGTATATTTATACAGCCAATCTTTGGTATATTAAGAATTTCGTTATTTAAAATTTTCCCATATGCTGCAACACAAATTAAATCAGGGTTAATCTCTTTTATATTTTCAATAAAATCAGTATTATTTTTCAGTTTTTCTGGTTGAAGATATTTTAATCCCTTTTCAACACAATATTTCTTAACCGGAGACAATAGTATTTCTTTTTTTCTTCCAACAGGTTTGTCTGGCTGAGTCACTACTAGTTCGACATTAAAACTTTTATCCAAAGCTTTCAGACTTAATAGAGCAAATTCTGGTGTTCCCATAAAAATAATTTTCATTTTCTGATGTATAATATTATATTCGAAATATTTAACTGGATACAATAAATAAGATTGTATATATTTTATTAATTATGAAAAATTTTTTTAATATTCTCTTAACTTTTAGCTTTTTTTTCCTTTTAACTTTAACCTCTAGTCTTAGAAGTAGCACCTTACCTGATTTGATAGAAAGCTTAACGAGCTCTGTAGTTAGAATTGAAACAACTAATATTACTAAACAAAACCCTCATATAACAGGTGACCCATTTTTTGATGAGTTTTTTAGGCGTCAATTTGGTGATGAAACACGACCTAGAACATCAAAGGGGCTAGGATCAGGTTTTATTTATTCTGCTGACGGATATGTTGTGACTAATTTTCATGTCATAGAAAAAGCAAATGATATATCAGTTGTTCTTGAAGATGACAATAGATATGAAGCCGAAGTTGTGGGAACGGACCCTAGAACAGATTTAGCTTTATTAAAAATATCAGGTGATATAGCTCTTAATAAAGTTAAGATTGGAGATTCTGATAAACTAAGAATCGGAGAAGGAGTAATAGCGATTGGGAACCCATTAGGTTTTGGTGCTACTGTAACAACAGGAATTATTAGCGCTAAGGGCAGGTACATTGATGGCTTGGGAACATATGTTGATTTTCTTCAAACCGATGCAGCTCTCAATAGAGGGAATAGTGGTGGACCACTCTTTAATTTCAACGGAGAGGTTGTCGGTGTAAATACTGCTATAGCTGCTAATGGGCAAGGAATCGGGTTTGCCATACCTATATCAATGGCAATTAATGTTATAAAAGATTTACAGAATACCGGAAAGGTACAAAGAGGTTGGATGGGGGTTGTAGTTCAAAAAATTACTCCTGAAATTGCTGATTCATTGGGACTAAAGTCGACAAAGGGTGCTTTAATCAGCAGAGTTCTTAATGATGGACCAGCTTTTAAAGCCAAACTAAAAAGGGGCGATATAATTCTTTCAATAAATAAAAATAAAGTATTAACATATGAAGATTTGCCAAAAGAAGTTGGGAAATTGAAACCTGGGACTAAAGTTAGCTTAGTTATTCTAAGAGACTCAAAAGAATTAGATTTTGATGTGGAACTTGGTGATATCCCGGAACCAAAGATTACACAGGCAACTAAATCTGACGCAGCTGCAAAAAAGTTTGGGATAATTGTCAATGAGGTGCTTGATCCTTCAGAAAATAACAAAACAATGATATTAGTGACAAATATCGCTAAGGGCTCTAGTGAGTCTAGGATTTTTCAAAAAGGAGATGTTATTTTAGAAATTAATAGACAAGTTATAGATAATATTAAATCATTTAATTTGGCTCTAAAAAAAATTAAGTCAGGACAAAATTGTTTGTTTTTGATTCAAAGGAAGAATAAGGACTCTGAATTAACACTTTATAAGTCGGTAAAATCTAACTGATTTTATTTTTTCTTAAAAGGCATTCCAATATTAGTAGTTGATGCAGTAGCAAAATTTCTTATTGGTATGAGTCCTGAGTCTATGGATATTTTAGCAGCATCAATTGATAGTTTAAGTGCTTGTGCAAATTTTTTTGGATAATTTGCTTTTGAGATTGCAGTATTAAGTAATACGCCATCATATCCTAACTCAAATGCTTCACACACATGAGATATTCTTCCTATTCCAGCATCAATAATGAGAGTTAAATCTTCGATCTCATTCCTGATTTTTAATAGTTTATCTGGATTTTCTAAGCCTCTACCAGATCCTATCTGTGATCCCCAAGGCATAATGACTTTACATCCTATCGATTTCATTGTTTTTACAAATTTTATATCATCTGTCGTGTAAGGTAGGACTTTAAACCCTTTTTTTAGCAATTTTTCACCAGCTTTTATTGTATTCTTCATGGAGGGTTTTAAAGTTAGGTCATCTTCTATTACTTCTAATTTGATTAAATCAGTCTGAAATATTTCTCTTGCCATCTCAGCGGTGACTACAGCTTCATCTATAGATAGGCAACCTGCTGTATTTGGTAGAATCGTACACTTAGTTTTTTTTATCAGATTTAAGAAGTTATTATTTTCACTCTTTTTTAATCTTCTGACGGCAACAGTTATCATTTCGCAGTTTAAAATTTTTACACAATCAATAAAAGTCTGTGGTGATGGATAACCCGATGAACCTAATATGATATTTGTTTTTAATTTAATGTCATATATTTGCATTTATCCCCCAGGTTGTGCTGTCACTACTTCAACCTTATCCCCTTCCTTAATAATTATATCTTTATATCTCGATTTGGGGATAAATTCGTTGTTAAGGGCAACTGCATAAGAGGACCGTGATTGAGTAAAATTCAATTTAAGTAGTTTTGATAAACTTAATTCTTGATCAAGATTGGTTTTAATGCCATTAATATAAATTACCATCTGAATTAATTATAAATGTAATATAAATCCTTGTCTTTTATATCTTTTAAGCAATATTGAACAACCAAGTCAGAAATGATAGGTGACAATAAATATCCATGTCGGAATAAACCATTTGCCGAAATATAATCATCATTAATTCGAATTTTAGGAAGGTTATCAAAAAAGGCAGGCCTACAATTATTAGATAAAGCAGTAATTCTAGCTTCAGAAAACTTTTTTGATATTACTAGTGATGAATTTAGCAATTCAATTGCAGATCTAATAGAAACAGGAGAAAAGTCTTCGCTTTCAATTTCTGATGCTCCAATTAAATATTTATAATCTTCACGGGGAGTTATATAAACTGGATACCTAAAATGATTTAGTCTAATCGGTCTTGAAATTTTTATTTCAGGCGCTAAAACTTCAATGATCTCACCTCTGACACCTCTTATTTTGTCTTTGTTGCTGAATGTTCCTAAGCCACAGCATTCAACAACGAAGTCGAATTTAATTTTCTTTTTATTGGATAATGAAATCTCATGATTCTTAATTTGCTTAACATGAGAATTAAAATTAATTATAGATCCTTTCTTTAATATAAACTCAGACAACTCGATCATTATTTGTTTTGTGTCAATTTGACCTTCTTTATTAAAAAATAAGCCAATTAAATTTGTAGAATCAATATCTGGTTCTAAGGATCGAATTTTCTTGTTTGATATTATTTTAAACTTGGATTTAGTATATTCATTAGTTCTAATGCATATTGATTCCAATTCGTTTTCATGATCTTTATCCGCAACAATCAGACTACCCTTAGTTTGAAAATAAACTTTCTTTTTTAATTCTCTAATGATTTTTTTCCATCTTTCAAGAGAGTCATATCCAAGATCAAAGATTTTTTTATCACTATGTATTAATTCACTATAAGGTGATAGCATTCCAGCAGCTGTCATACTACAATTTTTAAAATTATCTCTACTATTTTTTTCAAATATTGTGACCTGGTGCCCTAATTTGGAAAAGGCATATCCTATTAATAAGCCCATAATTCCACTTCCAACTATGCCTATTGTTTTCTTCACATAAATATTTTACACAATGTGGCTATAGATGTTATAAAAATATATCTCTTATATGCTATATTCTTAATTATGTTTTTCTCTTATATTAAGAGCTTTATCAGTAAGACTATCATTGCACTGTTGGGATTGGGATTAGTAATAAGTCTAAGTGTAGGGACCGATATAATTTCTTTTGGAATGTCCGACAAAGTAGTCGCAGAAGTAAATAATAAAGAAATTTCTCTTCAAGAGTTCAATTATTTCAGGAAATTAAAATTCTCTCAGTTATCTAAAAAGCTTCTTTCAGATAAAGAAGCATTAAAAATTATTGATAGAGAAATTGTTAATACAATTGCTAGGAGAAAAGTCTCATCTAATCAAGCGTTAAGTCTTGGATTAATTGTTTCGCAGGAAGAGCTGAAGAATAAAATTAAGGATACTTTAATGTTTAAGGATAATGGTCAATTTATAGGTTTTGATAGATATAAGGTAAGAGTAAAAGATGCTTTTGGATTAAAAGTAGAAGTCTTTGAACAGATATTAAAAGAAGAAATTTTAACAGACAAGCTAGAGTCCTTATTTTATTCATTTGTTTTTGTTTCTGACACAGAAATTAAGCAGAAGTTTATAAATGATTCAACTAAGCTTAATTTTTATGTAATCAGATCTACAAATGAGAGTTACAAGACACCTAACTTTAATGAGAATGAAGTTAAAGAATTTATTAATTCATTGCAAGCAGATACTAAAGAGTCGGAATCGACATATAGGTTAGTTGAGCTTGACTATAAGTACATTACTAAAGATATTGAGATTACAAAAGAAGATATTGATACATTTATTTTAAATTATTCCGAAGAAGAGGGTGAGATCTCAGACGAAAAAGTTAAGGAATTATTAAAGAAAAGAATTGCTATAAATTTATTCCCACAAAAGATTCAATATTTTAATCAGTTAGCTGAGATAAAGAGTTTTGATGAAATTCTTCGAGAACTTGCTGTAGAAAATATGATTAGGAATATTAATATTGATAAATCATCAAAAGGAATTTCACAAGATTTGATTAATCAAATTAAAAGGACAGATTTTAATAATCAGACTAAGGTTCTTTTTAGTGGAGACTCTATATTGATTGTAAGCAAATTAAATAAAAAGATTTTTTCTAAAGAAGAAGCGATCAGTTCACTTAAATTTCGACATTTAGATCAATATGAAAAAAGTATATTAAATATACTAATAGAATCTAAGAAAATAAATGATGAAGAAGCTTTCGAATTAATTAAGGGAGATACAAGATATACTTATGAATTTAATTATAATCTAAGTTTAGATGATTTTAATAGGATTTTAGGATCAGAAATCTCAATTAATACTATAAATGAAGGGAATTTCATACCTAAATTACAATCAACTGATGATGGTAATTTTGTAGTTTTTATAGAAAAGATTAGAAGGGCTGATTCAGATTTCCTATTATTAGACATAGACAAAATCAAAAAAGATATATCAATTCCTAGAAAAGAAAAAATTTATGGCAAATTTTTGTCTGAAATATTTAATAACTCAACGATAAAATATAATAAAAAATATATTGAATAAATGAACTATCTTAAAAATACTTAATATTATCTATTGCCTTTATAACTAATGTATTTTATTATTTGCAAAAATGAGAATAAAGTCCTTATATATTAAAGGTTTTAAGACATTCTATGATAAATCTTTAATAAAATTCGATAAAGAGATTTCTACAATTGTTGGTCCCAATGGCTGTGGGAAGACCAATCTTTTAGATGCGATGAGGTGGGTTTTAGGAGAGCAAAACCCAAGATTGTTAAGGTTAGATTTAATGTCGCAAGTTGTCGCTGACGGAAATGATAATTTACCTAAGCAAAATTTCGCAGAAGTATCATTGCTAATAGAAAATGATGATAATGATGATTTTATAGAAACAGAAATAAAGAGAAAGCTATATAGATCGGGAGAAAGCGAATATTTTCTTAATGGAGAAAGATGCAGACTAAAAGATATTACTAATATTATTATGTCGGCGGGAGCAGGGTCTAGAACTTTTACAATAATTCCTCAAGGGCAAATTGATACTTATATAACATCAAAACCCGAAGAGAAAAAAAACTTAATTGATGAAGCAGCCGGTTTGGCGATTTATAAATCTAAAAGAGCTGAAACAGAAAGAAAAATTTTATTAGTTGAAGATAATTTAGAAAGAACTAGAGATATACAGCTTGAGATCAAGAAGCAAAAAGATTCTCTGGAGGAACAAGCTAAGGAGGCAGATCGATACTCTCAGCTTGTAGATAAATTTAAAAGTCTGGAAAAATTATTTTACAAAAGCAGATTTAGAGAACTTAATTTAAAGTTATCTGAATCAATACAGAAAAGGAATCAATATAATCAGGAAACTTCTGATATTGAGAAAGAAAGAGATAATATTAAATCTGAAATTTTTAAAAATGGTAAAAAGCAGGAAGATGTCGGAAAAAACATTGAGAATGATAATGCACTATTGTTAAATATTAAAGAAGAGAGAATTACTTCGGGATCACAAGTAAACGTTTTCCAAAAGGAAAATATTCTTTTAATTGAAGAATTATCAAGAGCAAAAGAAGCCAAGAGTGAACTAAGAGAAGAAGTTGATAAGTTAATTTTAGAAACCCAAGCATTAGATAAGACTTATGAAACATTAGAGAAAAGATTATTAGATGTAAATGAAGAAGTTAGCTTTTCTTCTTTAGATGAAAATAAAACTTTAGGAATTACTCAAGATGAAGCCAAGGCTAGACTTTTGGATGCAGTTGAACGATATTCATCATTAAAAACAAGCTATTCAATTATAGAAAATGAATTAAAAGACTTGGCTGTAAAACAAAGGGATTATGAAGGAGAGTCATATAAAGTAGAAGAGTCCATATCCGCCATAAAAAAAGAGATGGAGGAAATAAAGCAAAATTCTCTTAGGCTAGAATCAATTCGAGATAATTGTGAAAATAATAAAAAAGAAGAGGAAGATAAGCTCTTAAATAGTAATGGAAAACTTAGAGAAATAAATGATAAATACGCTAAGATTAATTCTGATATTGAGGCAACCAAGTCAAGAGTAAAAGTTTTAGAAAACATTGAAGCAACCTATGGTTGGCTACCAGAAGGTATAAGGAATTTTGTTCACCAACTTAAAGGAAAAAGTGTGGATGGAACTGTTTCGGATTTCATTAAATCTAAGCCTGGATATGAAAAGGCTATTGAATCAGCTTTAGGAGAAAAACTAAAATGGATTCTTATTAATGATAAAGAAAATACTATAAGTACTATCCAGAAATTTAAGGAAACCTGCACAGGTAGGGGGACTTTTATATCATTGGATAATAGAAGAGTAGCTGGTGGGAGTCTAGAAATAGATCAGATAAGAATAATGGACTGTATAGAATGTAATCAAGAAAATCGTCCCTTTTTAGCTTCAATATTAGCCGATACGTATATAACAGAAAGTATACTAGAGGCAATAAAGGCAAGAGATAAATTTCCAAGTTTTAACTTCGTTACTAAAGATGGAGAGTTCTTTGACTCAAATGGTTCAATTTCTGTTGGGTCTGCTCCGGATAATATATTGCAAATAAAGGATGAGATTAAAGATTTAAATGATCAGAAAGCCAAGTTTGACAATGAAATGGATTTAATTCAAATAGAAATTAAAGACATTGAGGAAGAAATTTTTAATATTAACAATAGGATTGAATCATTTAATAGCGAAATTCACTCATGTTCGGAATCATATGAATCTATTTCTAAAAAGCTGAATGATTTTAATTCTAAACTATCTGCTGAGACAACTTTAATGCAAAATGTAAATTCCCAGTCAACTGATCTTGAAGCGAGTTTAACTTCAAAGAAAAATCAATTAGAGAAAATATATGATGAAATTAATTTAATTATTGAAGAAAAGAATGAGTTTGAGAAGAAATTTAATTTATTAGAAAAAGCGAAGGATATTTCTGGTTCTCATGTGGTGTTGGAATCTAAAAAGAATGAGATAAAAAATTTAAAAGTATCTTTAAATGACCAAAATAATACTCGAAAGAATATTGATGAAAGAATAAACACTATTTCAATTAAAATTGAAGGAGAAACATCAAGAATTATTAGTTTGGAGGATAATATAGAGTCTAATTCTTTAGAATTAGAGAAACTTAAAAAAATTAGTGATGATTTAAATATCAAAGAGAACAACATGCAATCAAAAATCAATGATGCTAAAGATAGCCTGCTTGAAATCAAAAATATAATCACTCAGAATTCACTTCAAAAGAGTCAAAAAGAAGATGATTTAGAAATGAGGCGCCAGGAGTCTTTTGAGTTAGAATCTAATGTTCAGAAGGTAGAGTTAGAAATTGAACAACTAATGGAAAATATAAATCCAGAATTTGAAAGTAACGATATTAAAAATGTTTCCAAAGAAGAAAATGAGGAAATTTTAATTTTAGAAAAAAATAATGATTTATCAAAATCAAAATTCAATAAATTGCAGAAATCTATAGAAACTTTTGGTCCTGTTAATCTATTAGCACCTGAGGAGTTTTATAAATTAAAAGAAAGATTTGATTTTACAGAATCACAGATTTCCGACTTAGATGAATCATTAAACAATTTAAATGCAGCTATAAACAAGATAGATGTAGAATCGGAAACTGCTTTTCTGGATACATTTAATAAAATCTCTAATAAGTATGATGAATATATAAAAGCCTTATTTGGGGGAGGAGAAGGAAAGCTTGTTTTAACAAATCCAGGTTCATTAAAAGATACAGGAATCGAAGTTATGCTAAAAATTGGGCTTAAAAAATATAGAACTTTAAAATCATATTCTGGAGGAGAAAGAGCACTGGCTGGTATAGCCCTTTTACTCTCTGCTTATTTTGTTAAACCTGCGCCTTTCTTGCTCTTAGACGAAGTTGATGCTCCTTTAGATGATAAGAATATTGATAAGTTTGGCCATATGCTCAAAGAAATTTCAAAAAAGTCTCAAGTGGCTATTATTACTCATAATAAGAAAACAATGAAGTTTTCGAATAAATTAATCGGAATTACATCTAAATTAGAAGGATTAAGTGAAGTTATCCCTGTAGACTTATCAGAGTAGATTTTTAAGATTTGAATTTGAAATGTTAAATTTAATCAAAAAAATATTTGGCTCAGATAACAAACGTGAGCTTTCTAGGATTCAGAAGATAGTTGATTCCATAAATAAATTTGAAGATGAATTGGTTAAAAAGTCTGATCATGAATTAAAGTCAGAGACTGCATCTATTAGAAGTTCAATTAACAATATAGAAGATTTAGATAAGCATCTTCCCAGAATTTTAGGAATTGCTAGAGAGGCATCAAACAGAAATCTAGGGTTAAGGCCTTTTGATGTTCAGCTTGTAGGAGCAATCGCTCTACATGAAGGTAAAATTTCAGAAATGAAAACAGGAGAAGGTAAAACTTTAGTTGCTTCCCTGGCTGTAGTATTAAATTCACTTTATCGTAGCGTCCATCTTATTACTGTTAATGATTATTTAGCAAGAAGAGATGCTCTTTGGATGTCACCTATATATATTTCTCTAGGCTTAAAAGTTGGTGTTTTGAATACAGATTCTTCATATCTAGTTGAAAAGGGTAGCTCAGGTGAACTCTTGCTAAAGAAGGCAGATCGGAAAGATACTTATTTGGCTGATGTTGTATATGGAACTAACAGTGAATTTGGGTTTGATTATTTGAGAGATAATATGAAGTATTCATTAGATGAAGTTGCTCAGTCTGGTCATTACTTTGCTATTGTAGATGAAGTAGATAGTATTCTTATTGATGAAGCAAGAACGCCTTTGATAATTTCAGGACCTACCGAAAGCTCAGTTATAGATTATGGAAATATAAATAATATTGCAAAAAGTCTTGCCAAAGAGGATATTACTAAAGATGAAAAGACCAAACAAGTTTTTATCCTTGATTCTGGGATAGAAAAAATAGAAAAAACTTTATCTTTATCAAACCTTTATGATCCTAAAAATCTTTCTATTGTTCATTCTGTTACACAAAGTTTAAGAGCTATCCATATGTATGAAAGAGATAAAGATTACGTTGTTCAAGATGAGAAAATTATAATAATTGATGAATTCACCGGAAGGTTGATGCCAACAAGAAGATGGGGAGAAGGATTACATCAAGCTGTTGAGGCCAAGGAAAGATTAACGGTAGAAGAGGAGAATCAAACTCTTGCTTCAATAACTATTCAGAATTATTTCAGGATGTATGAAAAGCTATCTGGAATGACCGGGACAGCTGACACAGAGTCTTTAGAATTTAATAATATATATGATTTAAAGGTATTAGTTATTCCAACTAATGTGCCAATGATAAGAGATGATTTGAATGATTTAATTTATAAAACTGAAAGTGAGAAGTTTAATGCAGTTATTGAGACTATTATCGATTTTAATAATAAAAAAAATCCNATTTTAGTGGGAACAATATCAGTTGAAAAGTCCGAACAATTAAGTGTAGAGCTAAGAAATAAAGGTGTTGACCATAAAGTATTAAATGCAAAAAACCACGAGTATGAATCTGAGATAATTGCACAGGCAGGAAGAATGGGATCAGTTACTATCGCTACCAATATGGCGGGAAGAGGAACAGATATTAAGTTGGGCGGCAACCCTGATTACGTTATAGAGGAAGAAAATAATTCTAAGAGATCTCCTGGTGAAATAGAGGAAGAAAAGAATAAGATATTAGGCTTAGGAGGACTGGTTGTATTAGGAACAGAAAGACANGAGTCAAGACGAATAGATAATCAGCTTCGTGGAAGATCAGGGAGACAAGGAGANCCAGGAAGAAGTCAATTCTTTGTATCTATGGAAGATGANTTAATGAGACTCTTTGGCTCNGAAAGAATATCNTCAATGATGACAAAATTTGGATGGAAAGAGGGTGAACCAATTGAGCACAAAATGATAACAAACTCTTTAGAAAATGCGCAGAAAAAAGTTGAAGCAAGAAATTTTGAGATGAGAAAGTATTTATTGGAATATGATGATGTACAAAATAAACAAAGAGAAGTTGTTTATGGTATTAGAAATAAATTGTTAAAAGATGAAGAGATTACTGAAATTTTATCTAATTTATCCGAGCAAGTTTTTCTAAACATTGAATCTTCTTATGAGANTTTANATTCATTATCTGAGTCNGATTGNGCGTCAATNTTAANTACATTGGCTCTNAATATTGATGATAATTTTGGTACNNTGGATGAATTAAAGAATATTCTTGAAACNAAAATTAATGATAAAATTAACTCNNTNGGNGAACTTTATANGCCAGTTTCAAAATATATACTTTTAACTACTTTGGATATGAGTTGGAAGGAGCATTTGTTAAGCATGGATTATCTTAGGGANAGTGTTGGTTTAAGAGCATATGGTCAAAAAAATCCTCTAAATGAGTATAAGAAAGAAGGGTTTGAAATGTTTGAGGAAATGATTGAAAGATTNAATTATGATGCATTAAGAAGTTTCTTGGCAGTTGAAGCTGTNGANTCAGAGGAAATTACNGAATTAGAAAAAGAAAANAATAANCAAGAGAAAGTGGAATACCTNAGTGATTCTGAAATTATNAANGATGAGAAAGAAGTAGATTTTCAATCAAAAGAAGAAGATAATTCAAATAAGTCAAAAATTATTGCAAAAAATAAAATGCTAAAGGAAAAAACTAGGAGAAGAAGCTTAGAAAAGAANAAAAGGATGCAAAGAAAGAAACAAAGAAAATAATGAAATATTTAAGAATTACAACATCATCTATATTAAGCATCCTTATTTTACTGGGGCTAATGTTCTTTTTCTCTATTGGCTTTGGTATAGTTTTATTAATTTATTTAATCACAAAAGTTTATGGACTGTTTTTTAAAAAGAAGAAGCCTGTTAATAATTCGAATGTAAAAGATGAAAACAGTCTTAATGATAAAATCATTGACGTAGAAGAAGATGATTATAAAATAGACTAAATGTCGTCAATGTTGTTAGCTAGTTTAATATCTAAGTCAGATAATCCGTTTATTGAATGAGTAGACAAATATATTTCAACTTTATTATATGTATTTGATATAGTCGGATGGTGGTCCATTCTTTCAGCTTCAATACCAACTTGTACAATAAATCCAAGAGCATCAGAGAAGTTGGAGAAGATAAATTTTTTATAGAGCATTTTCTTTTTTATAGACCATGTTGGAGCCAGAAGTTTAACTTTTTCTTGTTTTATAGACTTTACTTTTTTTGCCATAAATTGAAGATAAACAGAAAATATTAACAAGTCAAAAAAATAAATTATAATTACACAATGTTTGAGTATTATTTATCACTGGGTTCTAATTTGGGAGATAAAGAGAGTAATTTATTAGGCGGAATTAATAGCCTTACTTTATGCTCAAAATATATTCCTGATTCACATCTTAAAATACAAGAAGTATCAAGCATCTATGAAAGTCGCCCTATCCCTGATTCGAATGACCCATACTTTTTCAATGTTACTTTAAAAGCTATAACCAACCTAGATCCTTATGAGTTATTACAGGTAATAAAATCTATTGAAAAAGATCATGGAAGAAATCCAAACGAGATAAATCAACCTAGAATTATTGATATTGATATAATATTTGCACAAACAAAGGGAAACAACTTGTTTGTTAAGGGTAAAGATAATGATGAAAAACTAGAAATACCTCATCCTCGGGCACATTTAAGAGCCTTTGTTCTCATGCCTATGATTGAATTAGCTGGAGATATAGTTCATCCTACTATTAACATAACTTTGAAAGAGATTCTATCCGAATTAAGTCCTCAGACTATAGCTAAATTACATAGGATTAATTATTGAAAACCGCAAATGAATGTATATCATTTTGGTATGGACGGAAAACCAGCAAAATTTAAACTAGGTGCAATAGTAAAGCATAAGAAGTTCCATTTTAGAGGAATAATATTTGATGTTGATCCTATATTTAACAATACTGATGAGTGGCTAGAAAGAATACCCGAGGATAGGAGACCAAGTAAAAATCAACCCTTTTATCATTTATTAGCGGAAAATGAAGATAAAAGTGTTTATATAGCGTATGTTTCACAGCAAAATCTTGAGGAAGATATTGAAAAGCACCCTTTTACGCATCCGTCTGTTAAATTAATTTTTGATGGAAAGGATAACGATGGAAATTATATTGTAAAACAATCAACTAATTGATTCTTCTAATGATGTAACTGTATTCCAAAGTAACATTGTAATTGTCATAGGCCCTACACCTCCTGGTACAGGTGTAATAGAGCTAGCAATATCTTTTATTTTCTCAAAATCAACATCACCAGCTAATTTACCTGTTTCTAATCTATTAATTCCAACATCAATTACAACGGCACCTTCTTTGACCATTTCTTTTTTTACAAAGTGAGCCCTTCCTATCGCTGCAACTATTATGTCAGCATTTTTTAATACATCACTTAAATTTTTGGTTCTAGAATGACAGATAGTTACAGTAGCATTTTTTTGCAATAATAGAATTGCTGCTGGTTTCCCAACTATATTACTCCTTCCTAATACTACTGCATTTTTACCTTCAATATCAATTTCATAAAACTCAAGCATTTTAATTATTCCATGTGGTGTACAAGGTATAAATTTAGGTTTTCCTTCAAATAAGAAGCCAGCATTAACGGGGTGGAAACCGTCCACATCTTTTTCAGGTGCAACAGAGTTTAAGATCATCGAATCATTTATATGATTAGGTAGTGGAAGCTGAACTAAAATACCGTTAATTTTATCATCATTGTTTAACTTCTTGATTAATTCTAATAATTCATCTTCAGTTGTTGATTCGGGCAATTTATGTTCTTCAGAGTAAATTCCTACATCCTCACATGATTTTCTTTTGTTACGGACATAAATTTGTGAGGCAGGATCTTCACCAACTAGTACAGCTGCTAATCCTGGAACCTTAGAATGTTTTTCTTTAAGTACTTTAGTTCTTTCTTTTATTGTTTCTCTGATACTAGCAGATACAAGTTTTCCATCAATTATTTTTTTATCCATTTTTTCTCCTATGCAAAATGATTTAAAGGCCCACTTCCTTTTCCAATATCGAAAGAATTTTTTATTGCCTTATTAATAAATCTTTTTGCCTCTTTTGTTGCATTTAATACATTCATACCTAAAGCTATATTACCCGAAATTGCAGCTGATAAAGTACAACCGGTTCCATGGGTATTCTTTGTTAAGTACCTTTTTCCAGGAATCGCATATATTTTGTTGTTAAAATTAAGGTAATCAATTGATTTGTTATCATTCCCAAGATGACCTCCTTTTAAAAGGACATTGTTTGCACCTAAGCAGGTAAATATTTCAAAACACTCATTAATTTGTTTTATAGACTGAATTTTTTTCATTCCTGTGATTTCTAGTGCTTCATGTAAGTTAGGAGTTATAAGAAAAGATTTAGGGAGTATATTTTTTATAAAGTATTTAATTGAGTTAGGCTTGAGAAGATAGTCGCCGGATTTAGAAATCATAACAGGATCAACAATAATAGGGATTTTAATAAATTTTTTTAAAGCCTCATGGGTAATTTTCATAATAGATTTATCGTATAACATTCCAATCTTTATAGCGGAAATATTAAAATCAGCTCCAATGGCATCAATTTGATCTTTGATTATTTTAGTAGGTATTTTTTTAATTGAAACGACTTTCTTTGTATTCTGAGCCGTTACACATGTTATCGCAGTTGTAGCAAACACCTTCAAAGTATTAAGTGTTTTAATGTCTGCCTGAATTCCCGCGCCACCACCTGAGTCAGAACCCGCAATACATAAAACTATAGGGATATCTTTCTTCTTCATTAAAGTAATATTTTAATAGATTTTCCCTGATATAAAAGGTTAGAAAAAATTTTAATTTTATCTGTTATTTAGGGTAAAATTATATTATTATCCCCTGTTGGCTTTGATATGAAAAAGAATAGACTTTTATATGAAAAACAGTTTGAACACGATGTATGCGGAGTTGGATTCGTTGCTGATATTAATGGTAAAAGAGCTAATAAAATCCTCCAAAAGGCTTTAGAAGGAGTAGTAAACCTTACTCATAGAGGTGCCGTAGGGGGAGATAAGAAGACTGGAGATGGAGCGGGGATTCTGACTCAGCTTCCTTTAGAGCTTTTTAATGAATTTCTAACTAAAAACAAAGTTGAAAATATAACCTTAGGAAATTTTGCTGTAGGTATGTTTTTTCTACCAAATGCTGAAACTCCGGAGTTTAATCAATGCATTGAAACTATAAAGAGTTTAGTAACCAAAGACTTCAATTTGATTGCAGTTCGAGAAGTACCAACCAACCCTTCAACCATAGGAACTAAAGCTAGGGAAAGCTTACCTGAAATATACCAATTTTTTGTTTCTTCTAATGATTTTACTAATCAAGATGATTTTGAAAGAGATTTATATAAGCTAAGAAAGACAATAGGATCAAAGATTGATAATATTAAAGATTATTATTGCTGCTCTTTTTCATCTAGGACTATCCTTTATAAAGGAATGTTGCAGGCACATCAGTTGGATCAGTTTTATCTAGATTTACGAAATCCTAATTTTAAGACTTCAATTGCAATTTTTCATCAAAGATATAGTACTAATACATTTCCAGATTGGAAGAGAGCTCATCCATTTAGAACCTTAGGGCACAACGGTGAAATTAATACTATTCAGGGGAATAGAAATTGGATGAAAGCAAGAGAAAATTCTGCCACTTCCGATGTTTGGGGAAAAAATATAGAATTATTAAAACCTTTTATAGATGAAGATGGAAGTGATTCTTCAGAATTAGATAATGCTCTTGAATTGATGACTTTGTCAGGAAGAAGTATTTTAGAATCGATTTGTATGCTAGTGCCCGAGGCATATGAAAAGATTTCTGATTTGCCTGACAGTGCTAAAGCTTTTTACGACTATAGCTCATGTATTGTTGAGCCATGGGATGGACCTTCTGCTATAGTGTTTACTGATGGAAGATATATTGGAGCAATTTTAGATAGGAATGGGTTAAGGCCAATACGGTATCATATAACCCACGATGATATGATTATTCTAGGTTCTGAAGCAGGAATGTTGAACCTTAATCCTAGTGATATAATTAGATCTGGGAGAGTTGGACCTGGGAAAATATTAGCTGTAGATACAAAAGAGAAAGTCCTTCTTTTTGATAAAGAAGTAAAAGACAATATAGCTGAAAACAAAGACTTTATTAAGTGGGCCGGAGAAAAGTTCTTAAATGCTAATGAAATAATTAAATCAAATGAGAATGATTTAAACGATGAATTAAAAATTGATGATGATAATTTGCTTAATCTTCAGAAAGCATTTGGATATTCATTAGAAGATTTAGAAAGGCTCATTGAGCCTATGAGTCTTACTGGCAAAGAGCCTATAGGTTCTATGGGAGACGATACCCCAATTGCTGCCTTGTCCTCTAAGCCAAAATCAGTATTTTCTTACTTTAAGCAAAGATTTGCGCAAGTAACTAATCCACCTATCGATCCTTATAGGGAGGACAGTGTAATGTCTCTTAGGGTTGTCATTGGTGATAAATCTAATTTTTTCAATTCAATCAATGATAATAATGATTATCTATTTTTTGATTCACCAGTTCTTACCGATAAAGAATTCCAGTGGATTAATAATTTAAAATCATCTTCATTCAAAGTTTCAAGATTAGATACTTTGTTTAATGTTGCTAAACCGAATTCTTTAGAAGAATCTTTAATTCAATTAAAGAATGCTGCAATGAAAGAAGTTGAAAATGGTGCTACTATTTTAATCTTATCAGATAGAGCCATATCTAAAGATTTGTGCCCTATCCCTATAATGCTCGCTGTAAGCACAATTCACAATCAATTAATTTCTTCTGGCAAAAGAATGAATGTGTCAATTATAGTTGAGAGCGGAGAGGTAAAAGAAGATCATCATATATGTTGTTTATTGGGATATGGGGCTTCTGCTGTAAATCCTTACTTAGCTTTTGCAAGTGCAAATAATTGGATGAGAAAATTTGACGGAAGTTTAGATGTTTACAAAGCTAACTATAAACTGGCATTAGAAAGAGGGATTCTAAAAGTCATGTCAAAAATGGGGATAAGTACAGTAGCAAGCTATACAGGATCACAAATATTTGAGATCATTGGCATTGATGAAGAAACATCAAATAAGTTTTTCCCAGGGACTGTAAGCAGGCTAGGGGGTGTTTCATTGGAGAACTTTCAATTAGATACTCTATCACTTCATTCTAGAGCTTACGAAGAAGATAATGACAAATTAAAAGAGGAAGGAATTTACAGATTTAGAAAGGACGGAGAATTTCATTCTTTAAATCCTCCAGTATTTAAAGCTATAAGAAGAGCTTCGAAAACTGGATCATATGATGACTACAAAAGATTTGTAAAGATGTCAGAAGATAGACCACCGTTTCTAATCAGGGACTTGTTAAAATTTAATTCAAAAAAACAAATTGATATAAATGAAGTTGAATCAGTTGATGAGATTATGAAAAGGGTTAGAACAGGTGCGATGTCCCATGGTGCTCTTAGTACAGAAGCACATGAAGCCGTAGCAATTGCTATGAATGAAATTGGTGGTAAAAGTAATAGCGGTGAAGGAGGAGAGAATTCTGAAAGATTTACCAAGGATGATAATGGTGAGCTAAGAAATAGTGCTATTAAACAAGTTGCCTCTGGAAGATTTGGTGTTACTCCTGAGTATCTCGCCTCTGCAAAACAAATAGAAATAAAAATGGCACAAGGTGCTAAGCCTGGTGAAGGAGGGCAAATTCCAGGAGAAAAAGTCACGCAGGAAATTGCATCTCAAAGATTGTCAGTTCCTGGTGTGGGATTAATTTCGCCTCCACCTCATCATGATATTTACAGCATTGAAGATTTAGCCCAATTAATTTATGACTTAAAACATTCAAACCCTGAAGCAAAGGTTGGTGTTAAATTGGTTTCTGAAGTAGGAGTTGGTACTGTCGCTGCAGGAGTCGTAAAGGGCTATTCAGATTATGTACAAATTTCTGGCTCAGAGGGTGGAACAGGTGCTTCACCTTTAGGCTCAATTAAACATGCAGGCATACCTTGGGAAATGGGATTAGCGGAAACACAGCAAGTATTGGTAATGAATGATTTAAGAGGAAGAGTTTGCTTAAGTGTAGACGGAGGTTTCCAGAAAGGTTCTGATGTTGTTAAGGCCGCGATTTTAGGTGCTGAAGAATTTGGATTTGGTACATCGGTTTTAGTGGCTTTGGGTTGTGTTATGGCACGACAATGCCATGTTAATACTTGTCCTGTGGGAATTGCATCTCAAAAACCTGAATTGAGAAAGAAATTTCCTGGAGTTCCTCAGGAAGCAATAAATTATCTTTATTCTATAGCTTCAGAGGTTAGAGAAATTTTAGCAAGTATCGGAGCAAAATCACTTGATGATATTATAGGAAGAACAGAATACCTTAAGCCCAATACAGATGTTGACTTCCAAAAAACAAAAAACCTAGATTTATCTAGATTAATTGCAGATCCAGATCCTTCAAACTTAAAACCAAGAAAAAAAATGATGGAGAGAAATAATAGAAATGAAGAGCCGATTGATTATGAGCTAATCAATATTTTTACATCCAGCATACATGAATTTAAGAAGAATTCTTTTGACATGATTATTAGAACTAAAGATAGATCAGTTGGCGCTATTCTTTCTTCAGCTATAGCTAAGAAGTTTGGGAATAAAGGTCTACCGAATGAAACAATATCAATTAATTTTAGAGGTAGCGCAGGACAATCCTTGGGCGCATACCTCATTAATGGTGTAACTATTAATCTTGAAGGGGAAGCAAATGATTATGTTGGGAAATCTATGCATGGAGGAACAGTTGTCATCTACCCTGATAGAGAGTCAAACTTTTCATCGGATGGAAACTCTATAATTGGGAATACGGTTCTATATGGCGCTACAGCGGGAAGTTTATTCGCGGCTGGGACAGCTGGTGAAAGATTTTGTGTTCGTAACAGTGGAGCTGTTGCAATAGTAGAGGGTGTTGGTGATCATGCTTGTGAATATATGACTGGAGGCGAGGTATATATTTTTGGTCCAATTGGTAAGAATTTAGGAGCAGGAATGTCCGGAGGAATAGCATATATCTTGAATGAAAATAAAAATATATATGAACAGATTAATCAAGATATGGTTTCAATTGAGGAAGTAAACGCAAAAGATTTAATAAAATTAAAAAATATGCTTTTCAGGCATACAGAGGCAACTAGAAGCAAAAGAGGCTCAATGCTTCTGGAGAATTTCGACGAAATAAAGAATCAGTTTGTTAAAATTGTTCCTAAAGAAATCTCAAAATTGCTGGAATCAAAAGGAATTAATATAGACGATTTTGATTTCATAAATCCAAATTTGGATTAGATTTATTACTACTAAAGACTGGAAAATTGTTATCCTCATTGATATCATTTGCTTTGATTTTTTGGAGTCCACGCATTGCAATCATGGCGCCATTATCAGTGCAGAACTGATTTGATGGAAAAATTGCCGCATCTCCAAAAAGATTTTTCCCTACCTCTCTCAATCTTGAGTTACATGCTACACCACCAGCAAATAATATATTTTTGGCATTATACTTGTTAGCGGCTTTTTTTGTTTTTTCTACAAGTGATTGAACAATTGCTTCTTGGTAACAGCATGCAATGTCGGGGATCTTTTCTTTCCAATTTAGATCTTTGTCAATAAAATGTTTTAAAGATGTTTTAAGTCCACTAAAACTAAAATCAAAATCAGAGTCTAGGCTGGCAATTGGAAAGGAGTGAAATTCTTTTCTCCCTTTTTTTGCTAAATTGTCTATTTCTACTCCACCGGGATAGCCTAGGCCAAGAATTTTTGCTCCTTTATCAAAAGCTTCACCCGCAGCGTCATCTCTAGTTGTAGAAAGAAGAATAAATTCTTTATGACTCTTTAATAAGTAAAGGTTTGTATGTCCACCTGAAGCAACAAGGCATATTGAAGGAAAGTTGATTTTATTTTCAATAAAACAAGACGCTATATGTCCTTCTAAGTGATTAACTGGGAAAACGGGAATATTTTTTAATAAACCAATTGATTTGGAAGTCGCAACACCAATCATTAAGCAGTTTATTAGACCGGGACCATTTGTTACAAATAAATATTTAATTTCATTTATTTCTTTCTTTGCATCTTTTAGAGCCAAATCTATCACAGGTAGTATTTTTTCTAAGTGATTTTTTGACGCAATCTCAGGAACAACCCCCCCGTATTCTTTGTGAATATGAATTTGACTGAAAGTGGAATTTGATAAAACCTCCGAATCGGAATTTATCACAGACACACTAGTTTCATCACAAGATGTTTCAATCCCCATTATGTAATACATTCTATTAAAATAATCATAAGATATTTGTTTTACAAAATAAACTAATTATGAAATTTATGTTAAAATGACAATGTATATGAAAAAGAAAAATAACAATATACTCGATAAGGGCCATGATACTATAACCAGGGAACCTTTTCCTAATTCTAGGAAAGTCTATCTACAAGGATCAATACATCCTTCAGTTAATGTAGGCATGAGAGAAATTCAAATCTCAGAATCTGATAATTTTTTTTCATCTAATCCTAAAAATTCAAATGCTTTCTTTACAACTTATGATACAAGTGGTCCATATACTGATACAGAAATTGACATTGATATTACAAAAGGACTCCCTAGAATCAGAGAAAAATGGATTATGGAAAGAGGTGATGTGGAGGTTGCATCTAATTTTTCTTCGGTATTTACAAATTCCCAAAGAGCAAAGAAGGATTTAATACCGCTAAAATTTCTAAATAGGAAACCGCTTGTTGCAAAGGATGGAAGTAATGTTACTCAAATGCATTATGCAAAAAAAGGAATTATTACTCCTGAGATGGAATATATAGCGATTAGAGAAAATCAAAATATTGAAAACTTTATAGAAAAAGAAAATTTACTAAACAGTCATGAGGGTGTTGAGTTTAACACGGACCTTCCGAAAAATTTAATTACACCAGAATTTGTTAGATCAGAAGTTGCTTCAGGGAGAGCCATCATTCCTTCTAATATTAATCACCCAGAGGCAGAACCTATGATAATAGGTTCTAATTTTCTAGTAAAAGTAAATTCTAATATTGGAAATTCTGCTGTTACCTCAAGTATAGGGGAGGAAGTAGAGAAGGCAGTTTGGTCTTGTAGATGGGGTGGCGATACTTTAATGGATTTATCTACTGGAGCTAATATTCATCAAACAAGAGAGTGGATTATCAGGAATACTCCAGTACCTGTTGGTACAGTTCCTATTTATCAGGCTTTAGAAAAAGTTAAAGGAGCAGCAGAGGATTTAACTTGGGAGATTTATAGAGATACTCTAATAGAACAGGCAGAACAAGGGGTTGATTATTTTACTATCCATGCGGGTGTCTTGCTTCGCTATATTCCTATGACAGTTAAAAGAAGAACAGGAATTGTTTCAAGAGGTGGGTCAATTTTAGCAAAATGGTGCTTGTCTCATCATAAGGAGAATTTTTTATACACTAACTTTGAAGAGATTTGTGAGATTATGAAGAAGTATGATGTTGCTTTCTCACTTGGGGATGGCCTAAGACCAGGATCAATTTATGATGCAAATGATGAAGCTCAATTTGCCGAACTAGATACTTTAGGGGAGCTTACAGATATTGCTTGGAAGCATGATGTTCAAGTTATGATTGAAGGGCCTGGACATGTTCCAATGCAAATGATAAAAGAGAATGTAGACAAACAGGTAGATATATGCAAGGGTGCACCTTTCTATACTTTAGGACCTTTAACCACTGATATTGCACCTGGATATGATCATATTACATCTGCTATAGGTGCTGCAATGATTGGATGGTTTGGAACTGCTATGCTATGTTATGTTACCCCAAAGGAACACTTGGGTTTGCCTAACAAAGAAGATGTAAAAGATGGATTGATAGCTTATAAAATAGCAGCTCATGCAGCTAATTTGGCTAAAGGACATCCATCAGCTCAGCTTAGAGATAATTTGCTGAGCAGAGCAAGATTTGAATTCAAGTGGGAAGATCAATTTAATCTTTCATTAGATCCTTACACAGCTAAATTATTTCACGATGAAACTTTACCCTCTGACAGCGCTAAAGTTGCACATTTTTGCTCTATGTGTGGCCCTAAGTTTTGTTCTATGAGAATAACTCAAGATATAATGAAAGAGTTTGGCGATGATAAATCGTCAGAAAATAATGAGATACAAAAAGAATTGGAGAAAAAGTCTGAAGAGTTCAAAGAGGCTGGCGGTAATATATACGTTAAGCAAAACTAGTTAGATAATTTTTACATATTATGCCAAAGAGAGTCGATATCCAATCTATTTTAGTAATTGGTTCTGGTCCTATAGTAATTGGACAAGCATGTGAGTTCGATTATTCGGGTACACAAGCCTGTAAAGCTTTAAAGGAAGAAGGATATAGGGTGATATTGGTTAATAGTAATCCTGCAACAATAATGACCGATCCAGATTTTTCTGATAGAACATATATAGAGCCGCTAAATTCAGAGACATTAGAGAAAATCATTATCAAGGAAAAGCCTGACACTATTTTGCCAACTATTGGTGGCCAAACTGCATTAAATTTGGCAATGGAATTAGATGCTAAAGGAATCTTGAAAAAATATAATGTTGAATTAATTGGGGCTAGTATAGATGCAATAGAAAAAGCTGAAAAAAGAGAAAGTTTTAAAAAATCTATGGAGTCAATTGGGTTAAGGGTTCCAAAAAGTACAATTATCTCTGATTACGATAGTGGCTTAATACAGATAAAAGAAATTGGCTTCCCTGCTATCATTAGGCCCTCCTTTACTTTGGGCGGAACGGGAGGAAGTATCGCCTATAGTTTTAATGAATTTAAAAATTTGTTAAAAGATGGACTTGAAGCAAGTCCGATATCAGAAGTTCAGGTTGATGAGTCTATTATTGGATGGAAAGAGTTTGAACTGGAGGTTGTTAGAGATAGCAAAGATAATGTTGTAATAATATGTTCAATTGAAAATTTTGATCCAATGGGTATCCATACTGGCGACAGTATTACTGTTGCGCCTGCACAAACCTTAACTGATAAGCAATATCAGATATTAAGAAATTATTCTATAGATATAATAAGAGAAATCGGTGTTGATACTGGTGGCTCCAATATACAGTTTGGTGTTAATCCAGAAAATGGTGATGTAGTTGTCATAGAAATGAATCCAAGAGTTTCTAGAAGTTCAGCCCTTGCTTCAAAAGCCACAGGATATCCTATAGCAAAAATAGCTGCTAAGTTAGCTGTTGGTTTTACTTTAGACGAGCTCCCGAATGATATTACAAGAGACACACCTGCATCTTTTGAACCTACATTGGACTATGTTGTTGTTAAGATTCCTAGGTTTACTTTTGAAAAATTTCCACAAACTAAAGCACAGCTTGGCACACAAATGAAATCGGTTGGGGAAGTTATGTCAATAGGAAGCACCTTTAAAGAGGCATTAGGAAAAGCCATGAGATCATTAGAGGTCGATAGCGTCGGATTTGATAAAATGGAGTCTGATAAGGAAAAAGTTTTAAATATTCTTTCATCTAACAGTCCAGAAAAGCTATGGTACTTGGGGGACGCGTTTAGGTTAGGAATGAAAGTTGATGAAGTTTTTGATATTACAAAAATTGATAGATGGTTTTTGAATAATATTCTGGAAATTATAAATTTAGAAAAATTAATAAAATCAAAAACGATTGATAAAATTGATCCAGAGTTAATTTTAAATTCAAAGAAATATGGTTTTTCTGACACCATGTTGTCTCTCTTAATCAAAACTAGCGAGGAGGAAGTAAGAAAATTTAGGGAACAGAATTCTATTATTCCCTCATATAAAATGGTTGATACATGTGCTGCAGAATTCGAGGCTTTTACACCATATCTATACTCAACATTTCAAGATGAAGATGAATCTTCTCCATCTAAAAAAAGGAAAGTTGCTATTCTTGGTAGCGGTCCAAATAGGATAGGTCAAGGGATTGAGTTTGATTATTGTTGTGTCCATGCTTCTTTTTCATTAAAAGAGGAGGGCTTTGAGACAATTATGATTAATTGCAATCCTGAAACTGTTTCAACTGATTATGATACATCTGACAAGCTATATTTTGAGCCATTAACTGTTGAAGATACACTTGCAATCCTTAAGAATGAAAAGCCTGAAGGTGTGATAGTACATTTAGGAGGTCAAACACCTCTAAAGCTGGCTCTAGATTTAGAGAGTGAGGGAGTAAAAATTATGGGAACATCTGCCGATAGCATTGATATAGCTGAGGACAGAGAAAGATTTAAAGATTTAATGAATGAATTAAAAATCCTTCAACCCGAATCAAGAATCGCCAAGAGTAAAGATGAAGTGTTAAAATTATCCAAAGAAATGAACTATCCTATAGTCGTCCGACCTTCTTATGTTTTAGGCGGCAGGTCTATGGAGATAGTATATTCAACGAATGATTTAAAAAGTTACTTGAAAGAGGAAGTTAATATTTCTTCTAAGCGTCCACTTTTAATGGATCAATTTCTTAAAGATGCCAAAGAGATAGATGTTGATGCGCTTTGTGATCAAGAGGATGTTGTAATTTGTGGAATTTTAGAGCACATAGAAGAAGCGGGAGTTCATTCAGGAGATAGCACAATGGTTCTTCCTCCTTATTCTTTGTCAGATGATTTATTAAAAGAAATAAAAGAAAAAACAAAACAAATTGCTATTAAATTAAAAGTTAAGGGATTGGTGAATGTTCAATATGCTATAAAGGATAAAGATTTGTACATGATTGAAGTTAACCCTAGAGCTAGTAGGACTATTCCTTTTATAAGTAAGGGAATTGGTGTACCGATTGCAAAAATTGCAGCTAAGGTAATGTCAGGTTCAAAATTAAAAGACTTGGGTTTCTTGAATGAAGTAAAAATTAATCATTATTGCGTAAAAGAGTCTGTTTTTCCTTTTATTAAATTTCCTGATGTTGATACCATTCTTGGTCCAGAAATGAAATCGACTGGAGAAGCAATGGGAATTGATTCTCATTTGCCTGCAGCATTTGCAAAAGCACAGATCTCTTCAGGAAATATTTTACCTCTATCGGGGAATGCATTTGTTAGTGTAAAAGATGAAGATAAAATTAAAGTCCTATTATTGTGTAAAAATTTAATTTCATTAGGATTTAATATTTTTTCAACTAAAGGGACACATAAATATTTGAAAGATAATAATATATCTTCGCAAATAGTTAGAAAAGTTAAAGAAGGTGATGGCAATATAGTAGATCTAATCAAAAATGGTGAGATAGATATCTTAGTAAATACCACATCTACGAAAAAAGAGATAGTGGAATCATTTAGCATTAGAAGAACCGCTTTAATTAGACAAGTTCCATATTTCACAACTATAGCTGGAGCTTATGCGGCAGCAGATGCGATAGATTACCTAAAAAAAGGTATAATAAATGTAAAATCACTTCAGGAATTCTCTGAAAAGGTATAGGTTTATTATGGATAAAATGCCGATAACTCCAAAAGGTTTTGAGCTTTTACAAGAAGAGCTAAAACGTCTAAAAAACGAAGAAAGACCAAAAATTATTAAAATGATTGAATTTGCTCGTTCATTAGGTGATTTATCAGAAAATGCTGAATATGAAACTGCAAAAGATAGGCAAGCTTTTAATGATAAAAGAATTAACGAGCTAGAATCAAAGCTCTCATCTTGTGTTGTAATTAATCCAGAGGAAATAAAAGATAAGTCAAAATTAATTTTCGGCCTCTCTTTTGAAATTGAAGATTTAGATAGCGGAGAAAAGAAGGTTTATCAACTTTTAGGACCAGAAGAATCGAATCCTGAGGAAGGATCAATATCAATCGAGTCACCATTGGCAAGAGGAGTATTGGGAAGAGAAGAAGGCGACGAATTTATAGTTCAGACCCCCTCAGGTCCTAAAGAGTACATACTTAATAGAATTTTTTAATGAAGTACTTTGTAATAATATTTATTCTCTTTTCATTAGACCAGATTTCAAAAAATTTAATAATTAATTCAATTCCCTTAAATGAGACCTTTTTCGTAAATTCTTTTCTTAATATAGTCTTTATCTATAATAAGGGTTTTCTGTTTGGCTACCTTTCCGATCTTCCTGATACGGTTCTTTTTTATACTCATTTACTACTATTATTTTTTTCAACTTACATTATTTATAAGTTTCTTTTTTTACAGATTGAGCACAGAGGAATATCTTTGCTTTTTTTTGCGGGGGCCCTAGGAAATTCATTTGATAGATTATTTAGAAATGGAGTAGTGGACTTTATTGATTTTCATTATTATGGAATTCATTGGCCAGCTTTTAATTTAGCGGATTCATTCATTTTTATCGGTGTTATTATATATTTAATCAAATATATTTGGAGTGAAAATTGTTTACAGGAATAATTGAGAAAGTAGGAAAAATAAAGAAAATTAGTCTGCTCAACTCAGGTGAGTACTTGGTAAGGATTGAATGTAAATCCCTTAGACCTGATAATTTTTCAATTGGTGAATCTATTGCTGTTAATGGTATATGTTTGACTGTAACACAAAAAGGTAAAACTTATTTTGATACGTTAGCTTCAAGAGAGACGTTAAGCAAAACTAACCTATCAAAGAATAACAAGGATTCAATAGTTAATCTTGAAAGAGCAATGAAAGCTAACAGCCGCTTTGGTGGACATATTGTTAGCGGGCACATTGATAAAACAGGGGTCGTTACAAAAGTAAAAAAATCTGGAAAATCAATTGAATATTGGTTTAAGATTGATAAAAGCTTTAACAAATATATTATTGAGAAAGGTTCAATTGCTATTGATGGTATTAGTTTGACAATTAATAAAGTAATAAAAAATGAATTTACTGTAAATATAATTCCTCATACCTCGGAGAATACAATTTCCGATTTATGGAAAAAGGGTTCGATTGTAAACTTAGAATTTGATATGATAGCAAAATACGTGGAAAAAATGGTAGAAAGATGAGTAGAATTTTTTTAATAGGATTTATGGGAGCTGGTAAAACTACCGTAGGAGAACTTCTGGCGAAAAGGATGAAATTTTCTTTTTACGATACTGACGAAATGATTGTTAGTGATGAAAGAAGAGAAATAGTAGAAATCTTTGGTTCTGACGGGGAAGAGTATTTTAGAGATTTGGAGACAAAGAAATTGCAAGAAATCGAAGATTCAGATGAGAGTGTTTTTTCAACCGGTGGAGGAATTATATTGCGAGAAAATAATAGAAAAATTCTTAATAGGAATTTTTCGGTTTATTTGAAGGCGTCTTACGAGACAATCTTTGAAAGAATTAAGCAAGATAGCTCAAGGCCATTGCTTAATACAGATAATCCTTACTTAACGGGTTTAGAAATTTTTGAATCTCGAAAGGATATATATGAATCATTTGATAGACATGTTGAAACTGACGATATGGATCCTAGTCTGGTAGTTGAAGAAATATATTCCTTGTATAATAAGTAAAATGAAACAAAGTATTGATTTATCTAATCAAATAAAAGATATAATATTATCTAATGGTTTTAATTCTGTTGGGATTTCTGAAGCTGACAAATTAGATGATTCAACCTTTTTAAAGAAATGGATTAGTAGTGATTTTCATGCTGATATGGCATACATGGAAGATGTAGAAAAAAGGTCAGATGTTAGAATGATAAACCCAAAGTTTAAATCTGTAATAAGCTGTACTTTAAACTACAGTTCTATTGATTCGAAAAAACTTTCAATTAAAGCAAAGAGAAAAGGTAAGGGTTGGATCTCTAAATATGCACTTGGAGATGATTATCATAAAGTTATTAATAAAAAGCTAAAACAAATACAATTGAGGATTGAGGAGTTGTATAGAGAAAAGATTAATGTAAAAGTTTATGTTGATACTGGGCCAATCCTAGAAAGAGCTTATGCTTCAAAATCTGGTTTAGGTTGGATTGGAAAGAATTCATGTTTAATTAATAAAGAAAATGGCTCATGGTCTTTTCTGTCTAATATTTTAATTGATCAAGAACTTGTATATGACAAGCCAACTTTAAAGAATTTATGTGGCTCATGTACTAGGTGTATTAATGCTTGTCCAACCGGAGCAATAGTTGATGATAAAGTAATTGATGCTAGAAAATGTATTTCTTACTTAACTATAGAAAATAAAAAATATATAAAAAAAGATTTAGCTAGCAAAATTAGAAATAATATTTTTGGCTGTGATATTTGCCAGGAAGTATGTCCATGGAATAAAGAGTCGAATATTACAGAATTAAATGAATTTAGACCGAGAGCTGAATTTGTAGAGCCAGATGTACAAAATTTGTTAACTCTAATCGAGGAAGATTGGGATAGAGTAAAAATTAAAAGCCCTTTAAAAAGAGTGAAGAAAGATGGTCTTGTCAGGAATATACTTATTGTTATGGGAAATTTGGCAAATAAAGAATATTTATCTACATTGGAAAAATATTTAAATAGTGACAATATAATTCATGCTATGACAGCTAAAGATTCAATTGAACGAATAAGAGAATCAAAGGTATCTTGACACTATTATTTAATCTGTTTAGGTTAATACTTAATTGGAGGATTTTATGAGTAATGAAAGAAATGGAGCAGTAACATTAAAAGGAAATCCCATTACTTTAATGGGCCCTGAACTTAAAGTTGGTGACAAAGCACCTGATTTTGTTTGCGATCAAGGGCTAGCGCCTTCGGTTTCCTTGCAGGATATGGGTAACAATATAAAGGTCTTTAATGTTTTATTGTCAATTGCAACACCTGTATGCCAAGCGCAAACTAGGAAATTTAACGAAGAGCTTGGTACGTTGGGAGGAAATCTAGAAGCTTATATTGTTAGCACAGATTTGCCAATGTCCCATAAAACTTGGTGCGGTGCTGAGGGCATCGAACTAATTAAAGGTATTTCAGATTATAAAGAAAATATTTTTGGAACTTCCTATGGAGTCTTAATGAAAGATCATAAGCTGCTTTGCAGAGCGGTTTTTGTAATTGATCAAGACAATATTATTAAACATGCTGAGTATGTTAATGAGATTTCAGAGGAGCCCGATTATGATTCAGCCCTGTCGGTTATCAAAACTTTATTATAATGAGTGATCCAGTAATTAGTAAAGAAAAAGTATTAGAAGTTCTTTCTGATGTTTATGATCCTGAGATTCCTATAGATATTGTAAATCTGGGCTTAGTTTATGATGTCGAGGTTGTTGGGTCTGTTGTCAATTTAAAAATGACAATGACATCGCCTGGCTGCCCATCTGCTAGAGAGATAGTTCTTGAGTCACAAACTTTAGTTAGTGAGATAGATGGGGTTAGCGAAGCGAATGTTGAAATTGTGTGGGATCCACCATGGACCCCAGAGAAAATGAGTGATGAAGCTCGGGTTAGCATGGGGATGGATTAATAAATTATGTCGAAGTCGTTAGTTGTGGGATCGAAAGCTCCAAATTTTAAGTATCTTTTTTCTGATGGAACCAAGGAATCTTTGAATGATTATATTGGCAATAAGGTTCTAGTTTGTTTTTATCCAAAAGATAATACTCCTGGTTGTACTGCAGAGGTATGCTCATTGACAGATTCAATCAGTGAATTTGATAAACGAAAAATAAAAATTTTTGGTGTCAGCAAGGACAATGAGTTGTCACATAACAAATTTGTAAACAAGTATAATCTTAAGATAAGACTTATTCCTGATCCTGATTTAAAAATAATAAAGAAGTATGGTGTCCTTAATGAAAAAGGATCTGCGAAACGAACCTCCTTTCTTATAGATGAGAATGGAAAAATTCTCAATATTTGGATAAAGGTAAATACTAAATCTCATGCTGAGGAAGTTCTTGAATTTTTAGATAAAAATTAATGATTTTTTTTATATCAGGTAACGACACTAACATTGGCAAAACTTTTGTATCATCCTTACTAGTTAACTCTTTATCAAGAAAATATAGCAGGATTGCTTATATCAAACCTATTGAAAGTGGTATATCAAAACCATCTCTTTCTGATTTGGCTCAAGTTAAAAAATTTAACAAATCACTTAAAAATGTTGATTTTTTTCAATTTGAAACTTTTGTAGAGCCTGTAGCTCCTATAACTGCTTCAGTGATAGAGAAGGTGAATATTAATTGCAAAGAAATTATTAAGCAAATCAAGAAAATTGATAATGAATATGATCTAGTTCTTGTTGAGGGAGCAGGGGGCCTGAGGGTTCCAATAACAAAAGATATAGAGATAATTGATTTAATCAAATCCCTTAAAGCCAAAGTTATCCTTGTTGTAACTCCATTTTTAGGAACTTTAAACCATACTTTAATGTCTGTTGATACATTAAAACATAGAAAAATAGATTTAGAGGGAATAATCATTAATTTTTATCCCAAAAACCCGAATATTTCAGAATTACACAATCCAATTCTTATTAATGAAAAAAAAATCAAAATTTTGGGAGTTGTTCCAAGAATGACAGAAATTTCATTAAAATCTGGCAAAGTTTCTGCAAAAAGTTTTTTTTCTTCACGTTTGGGGGGACAATTTAGTAGTATAAATTTCTTAAGAGAATGTAAATATAAATTCAAATTAATTATAAAAAAATACGCCAATTGACTGTCTTTTTGACTATGATATCATATTAACCAGTCCCCACATTTAGGTTGCAAAAGAGGAAAAGTAAAATTGTCGAACAAGCTCACAATTGTCACAATACTAGCGTTATTAGTTACTATTGTAATTTCTTATTTTGCTTTTGTTAAAGATTATGAACCCCATCAACCAATTGCATTTAGTCATAAAATTCATTCGGGTGTAAACGAAATTCCTTGCACTTATTGTCATGCTTATGTAGCGAAGTCATCACAACCTGGAATCCCTTCAGTTATGGAATGTATGGGTTGTCACACATATGTAAATGCAAAATATGATCCAAAGGATCCTAAAAGAATTTACGAGTACAATGATGAATCTATAGACCCAACAAATTATTTATATGATGGAAGAAAAAGAATTAATTTTGAGAATGAAATAAAAAAATTGACAGGGTATTGGGAAAGGAAAGAATCCATTGTCTGGGTTAATTATCACTATGTTCCAGAGCATGCTAAGTTCCCTCATAAGCCCCATATTAGATATGGTCTCGAATGTACAACTTGTCACGGCGATGTTCAGAATATTGATCAACCTAGGCCAATTACAACAATGCAAATGGGTTGGTGTATAAGCTGTCATGAAGAGAAGTTAGATAAGAAGTTTACAGAATTTGAAGGAATTCATGCTGGGCTTTCAAAGCTTAGTGATCATGACAAACGAATTGCTTCACATACAGGTAGAATTCAATCAAGATTATTATATAAGGACTTTAAAAAGAAATTAGGAGACGAACATAAACTTAATACAGGTAAGGAAAAAATAATTAATATTAACAAGGAGGTTGCTTGGTTGAAAGACTGTTCTACTTGTCATTATTAATCAAGAGATTTATATAAATTATGAGTTCAAAGAAAGGAAAGATTGGAACTTTAAATAGAAGAAATTTTTTAAAAGCTTTAACTGCAATTGGCGGTGCAGCGGTTGTTTCTTCTGGTTGCTCACCTGAACCATTAGATAAGTTGGTTTCTTATGCTATACCTCCAGAAAATGTAATTCCTGGTATTCCAAATTATTATTCGACCGCTTTACCGTATTCACCTGTCGGTGCTTCTGTTGTAGCAAAGGTCAGAGAAGGTAGAGTTATTTTCCTTGGTGGAAATTCACTAGATCCTGTATCAAATGGAGGAGTATCGTCTGAAGCTCAAGCATCACTCCAAGGCCTATATGATCCCGATCGAATTAAGCAACCTTTATTTAAAAACAATAGAGGGGATTTGACTGCCGCATCATGGACTTCTGCGTTAGAAATCTTTACTAAAAAATTAAACGAAAAGAAACAAAATATATATATTATTACTGACAATACTACTGGGACTTTGGACAATCTTTTAAACAGTTTTTCTAATAAAATTAATGCAACAAGGATAAAGTTTGAAACTTTTTCTTTTGAGCATATTGCATCTGCAAATGAAATATCGTTTGGGAAAAGACTTATTCCTACATATAAAATCGATGAAGTAGATTATCTCTTGAGCTTTGGTGTTGATTTTCTAGAAACTTGGTTATCCCCAAATGAATATGGATCCAGATTTGAAAAAATGCATTCAGTTAAGAATGGATCAAAAGGTAAATTTGTACAAGTTGAACCCAAACTGACTTTGACAGGCGCTAAGGCTGATGATTGGGTACCTGCTAAGCCTTCAAGTAATTTATATCTTGCACTTGGAATAATAAATTATATAAAAGTTAATAGCTTAAATACCAAGCCAGTTCCATCAACTTTTACTAATATAAATGAGTTCACATTGCAGAGGACTAGTGATTTAACGGGAATCTCGATAGATTCAATTGAAAAAATTGCATTAGATTTTGTAAATTCAAAATCTTCAGTTGCTATAGCGGGTGGAATTTCTTCATCAGATTCTAATCAGCTTAAGACTGTTGTAGCAGTTAATATTTTAAACTTCATTACTGACAATTTAGATAAGTATGATTTTGATAATCATTATTCTTTATCTAATGCTTCTGGTTATTCAGATATTCTTAAATTTAGACAGGATGCTTTAGATGGGAAAGTTGATTTGTTGATTACGCATAATGCAAATCCTGTTTATTCTTTGTCAGAATCTCTTAAAATTAAAGAAATTATTGAAACTATTCCATACAAGGTCAGCTTTTCTTCTACTTTAGATGAAACATCAGAGCTTTCCGATTTAATACTTCCCGACCAACATCCGCTAGAACAATGGGGTGATTACGAAGGGAAGAAAGGTATCAGATATTTAATGCAACCTGTCATGAAATCATTGTATGGAAATATTTCTATGGGTGATTCAATTGTTTCAATTTATAATAATATTGAGCCTAAAAATATTACCATTAATGAAAAGACATACTTAGATTATTTAAAGAATTCATGGATTTCAATGTATTCTCCATCTTCTTTCAAATCCTTTTGGAACCAAGTTCTTAAAGATGGTGGAGTATTTAATCTTCAATCACAAGTAACAAAAGTAAGTTTTATATCAAATGAAAAATATACAATTAAAATAGAAAATAATTTAGACAATAAACTGAATTTATTTATAACTCCTAATTATAGGCTTTATGATGGTAGAGGCGCTAATAAAACTTGGCTTCAAGAACTTCCGGATCTTCTAACTACCACTGTATGGGATTCATGGGTAGAAATTAATTCTAAGCTTGCTCAAAAATTGGATATTATTGAGGGAGATTTTGTCGATATAGAAACTGATTATGGAAAATTAACTACCCAAGCCTATTTATCTAAGGCTATGAGGCCCGACACTGTTTCAATATCCTTAGGTCAAGGACATACTTCCTACGGTAGGTATGCAAAAGGTAGAGGAGTTAACCCGGTAAATCTTCTAAATGGAGAAAACCTTGGAGATGCAGGGAATCTTAATTGGGGTTCAGGAAAAGTTTCTATAAACAAAGCAGGTAATTGGGAAAAGCTAGTTAAAGTTCAACACTCATATTCACAGGACAATAGAGATATTGCACAGACTATAGCCTTGTCGGAAGTTCTGGACCACGGAGATCATCATGATGATCATCATGGACACCATCATGCAAGAGATATGTATCGAGAATATGATTATTTCATACATAAATGGGGCATGAATATTGATTTAGATAAATGTACAGGCTGTGGAGCATGCGTTACTGCTTGTTATGCAGAAAATAATATACCAGTAGTTGGTAAAGAACAGGTTGGAAATGGAAGATGGATGTCTTGGCTTACATTAGAAAGATTCCAAACAGAAGAGGAAGATTACCTAGGAGCTGTGAGGGTGGATACAAGAATTATTCCACAGATGTGTCAGCAGTGTGAAAATGCTCCTTGTGAGCCTGTATGTCCAGTGTTTGCAACATATCATAATCCTGAAGGAATTAATGTGATGGTATATAGCAGATGTGTTGGTACTAGATATTGTTCAAATAACTGTTCATACAAAGTAAGAAGATTTAATTGGTTTAAATATGAAATGCCTGAACCTTTAAATATGCAACTAAATCCAGATGTCACAGTTAGGTCAAGAGGTATAATGGAAAAGTGTAATTTCTGCTTACAAAGAATTACGGCAGCAAAAGATGTAGCAAAAGATGAAGATAGAAAATTAAGAGATGGAGAAGTTGTATTGGCATGTCAAGATGTTTGTGGATGTGATGCCATAGTATTTGGAGATCTTAATGAACCTAATTCAAAAATATCTAAAATTGTTGAAGATAAAAGGTCTTATACTCTTTTAGCTGAGTTAAATACTAGACCTTCAGTATCTTATCTTAAAAAAATAGAGTGGGATAAAGCATGAGTGAAATAGCAGAAGCAGATAAGTATTCCAATCTTAATAAGACTGTAATGAATATGTTGACTAGACCTTCGTTTGGGTGGTGGTCAATTTTTATTTTCGATTTATTATTTCTTGCATTTGGAATCTACTGTTTTATTTATCAGGTGTACACTGGACTAGGAGTTGCTGGCTATAGCCATCCTGTTTTATGGGGTGTATATATCACAGATTTTGTTTTCTGGGTCGGTATAGCTCACTCAGGAACTTTGATTTCGGCAGTTTTATTTTTATTTAGAGCGAAATTCAGAATGTCTATTTATAGAATTGCTGAAGCTATGACAGTTTTTGCCGTTGCTACTGCTGGCCTATTTCCAATCATTCACCTAGGAAGACCGTGGAATTTTTACTGGCTTTTACCATATCCAAACCAAAGAGGCTTGTGGGTGAACTTTGATTCACCTTTATTATGGGATGTTTTTGCTGTTAGTACCTATGCAACAATTAGCTCAGTGTTTTTCTTTATCGGAATGATTCCTGATATAGCTGCAATTAGAGATACAGTTGTAGGGAAGACAAAGAAAGTTCTTTATTCAGTTTTATCTCTTGGTTGGAAAGGTTCAAATTGGGAATGGAGCACATATACTAGAGCATATTTTTATTTTGCATGTTTTGCTACACCACTTGTTATATCTGTTCATAGTGTTGTTTCTTGGGATTTCGCTATGGCAAATACTCCTGGTTGGCATACAACTATTTTCCCTCCATATTTTGTTGCAGGTGCAATTTTTTCAGGTTTAGCAATGGTTATAACTCTTTGTATTCCACTCAGATTAATTTTTAAGCTTGAAGACTATATTACTATGGAAAATTTTGAAGGCATGTCTAAGATGATTATTTTGACTTCTTGTATAGTCTTTTATGCATATCTAATAGAATTTTTTATTGCATGGTATAGCGGAAATAAGTATGAATATGATCAATTCCTATATAGAGCCAATGGGGATTATGCTTTTTTCTATTGGACAATGATGTTTTGTAATGGAATTGTTCCGCATGCATTGTGGTTTAAAAAGATCAGAAATAATTTATTTATATTATTCATAATCTCTTTATTAATAAATATCGGCATGTGGTTTGAAAGATTTAATATTATTGTTATTTCTCTTTCTAAAGAATTTGAGCCCGGTTCCTGGGGTCTTTATAAGCCTTCTTGGGTTGAGCTTGGAATAACTGTGGGAAGCTTTGCCTGGTTCTTTATGTTCTTCTTAATTTTTGTTAGAACATTGCCTGCTTTATCAATCGCAGAAATTAAAGAAATATTACCTGTTCCTAAAAAGAATGGAGGTCCAGATCATGAGTAACAAGAGGATTTTGGCAATCTACTCATATGTGGACTTATTAGTCGACACAATCAAGGAATTAAGAAGTAAGGGCTTTGAAGATATTAGAGCTTTCTCGCCAGTTCCTAATCATGAAATTGAAGACGCATTAGATCAAGGATTTGAACCAAGTAAGGTGAAATATTTTACTTTTTGTGGAGCGATTTTAGGTGCATGTGTTGGAGCAGCATTCACTATTTTAACTTCAATGGATTGGCCAATAGTAACAAGTGCCAAACCAATAGTCTCAATACCTCCATATATGATAATTATCTTCGAATGTATGATTCTAATTGGTGGATTATCAACTTTTTTAGGACTGATAATTAATTCTAGATTGAGGAAGAATGTAGATCCTATTGATTATGATGAAAGATTTAGTAATGATAAATTTGGAATATTAGTTTCATGTGAGGATGGCCAGTTTGAAGAAGTTGAATATATACTGAGAAACTTTGGTTCAGAGGAACTTAAACTTAATGGAGAAGTCTTAGAGGAAAAAATACCAGAACCAGAACCAGTTGAACCAGTTCAAGAAGAAAAACCAGCTGAACCAGTACAAGAAGAAAAACCAGCTGAACCAGTACAAGAAGAAAAACCAGCTGAA
>PAOQ02000007.1 GCA_002708105.2 bacterium
AGACTATATTAATGCTTTACGATATGGGATGCCACCTACAGCGGGAGCTGGGCTTGGAATAGATAGGCTAGTTATGCTTTTAACAAATAGTCCTTCAATTAGAGAAGTAATTCTTTTTCCACATATGAGAAATGAATAAATTCGTTAGATTATTTATTTTAAGCTATATAAAAAATTTTTTTAAGAAACGTAATAACTCAGTACCAGGAATAATATCAATTACCTCAATAAGTATTTCTGTCTTTTCTCTAATAATTGTACTTTCTGTTATGAAAGGATTTGAAGTTAAAGTTAAGCAAAAAATATTAGAAAGTTTTCCTCATATTGTAATAAATAACGATAAAGTTTTAGATCTTAATCAAATAGAAGGGGTAAAGTCGTATAGAAAAACTTCAGAGGATTATGGTGTCATTTTAATAAGAGATAACTTTGATGTTGTTCAAATCAAAGGTTATGACAATAAGTTAATAACAGATTCAATAGAACATGAGATGCTTGATGGAAAGTATGTACCTATAGTAATTAGCAATGAATTCTCTAAAAAGTTTCGCCTGAAAGAAAAATCAAAAATTAAAATTTTGGCTCCTGATTTTTCAAAGAAGAAGGTACAAATTAAAGAAATTCAATCATATGTACTTAAAATTCTGGATATTAAAAATTCTGAATTTAATAGGATTTACATGCGGAACGATACTAAAAAGAAACTTGGTTTATCAAAAAATATTTTTACTGAAATTTTAATTATAGATCCTTATAAGTCTAAACTTATAGCTGATAAAATAATTCAAAAGTACCCAAGTATAAAATTCGACCTTATGGATTGGCAAACGATTAATGCAAGTCTTTTTAATTTAATGAAACTAGAAAGATTATCAATAACAATCTTCTTGATGTTTTTAATAATCTTATCCGCTACTAATATTTATTCTAATATGGTTAGCTTTATTTTAGAAAAAAAGAATGAGATAGGAACCTTGATCTTGCTAGGGGCCAGTAGAAAGTCTTTAGTTCTAATTTTTACTTTTGTTGGATTATTTCTAGGGCTTTTTGGAACAATTATTGGCGTTCTATTGTCCTTGTCAGTTTTATATTTAATTATAAATACGGATATTATAAATTCTTTATCAATTGATATTTCTTTTTATCAGATTGAGGGATTTCCTATTATCATCTCTATTGATTATTTTATTTTAATAAGCATCTCAGCACTTCTTGCTGTTTTCGTATCTTCATTAATACCTTCTTTGTTAGTTCTTAATAAAGACCTGGAGCCACTTATAAGGAGGAATTATTAAAACCATGATAGAGATTAATAACTTATCAAAGAATGTTAATGGTAAACAGATATTAAAAGATATAAGCTTTAAAATTTTTAAAAGTGATTTTGTTTCGATTGTAGGGCCGTCAGGTTCTGGTAAGACAACTCTGTTAAACATTCTTTTGCTTATAACTAATAAAACTTCAGGTAAATATTTTTTTAATGACAAGGATATGGAAGAAATCTTCAATAGTAGCAGCGAGACAAGAAAATTTAGGAGTCAAATAGGTATAATGTCTGCCTTTTCTGAACTTCTTAGAAATTTTACAGTCAAGGAAAATATAATATTGCCATCAATTATTGAAGGGATAGCTTATAGTAAAGAATATTATGAAAAGCTCACTAATGATTTACAGATTAGTAATATTTTAGATGAGAATATTAGCACCTTGTCAAGTGGAGAGAAACAAAGAGTACTCTTAGCTAGAGCCTTAATCTTAAATCCAACAGTTTTAATTGCTGACGAACCTACTTCAAATTTAGATAGCGATAATGCTATAAAAATGATAGATATTTTATCTAATTTGAATGAAGAAAATAAAACAACTATAATAATCGCAACCCATGATGATAAAATTTATGATAGGACAGATTCAGTTTATAGAATCGAAGATGGAAAGATAAGAGTATAATATTTTGAGAAACTTTTTATTTACAGCACTATTTTTATTGTTTGTTTTTATACCAGCTATCACTATATTTGGGGATGTAACAAAAAAACCTAGCACAAATACAGAAACTATAAGTTCTTATGAAGGCGTTGTAATTGATCGAATAGATTATTATGGGAATAGAATTATTCTTTTGGATAAAATAAAAGAGATAGTCTCCATTAATCCTAAAGATAAATTTACCTCAGAAAGTCTTAAAAATAATATAAAGAAATTATATGATACAAATTATTTTTATAAGATAGACGCTGTAATTAAAGAAATTAATAAAGAGATTGTTTTAATAATAAGATTTGAAGAGAATCCTATACTCGCAACTTTTACAATTAAGGGAAACGAAGAGATATCCGAGAAAGACTTAAAGGAGCCTCTTAACCTTTCAATAGGAAAAATTGTCAGCAGAAAGCAGCTTGAGATTTCAAAAAAGGTTGTTAAGCAGTTTTATTTTTTTAAAGGGTTTAATAACGTTCAGGTTGAGGACTCAATCTTCCCAATTGGTGAAGGAAAAATCGAGTATGTTATTTCCGTAAAAGAAGGAAAAAGAGGTTATGTTAAAGGGATTGATCTTTTGGGAGTTGATGAATCATTTAAAAAAGAACTACTAAAATCTATACAAACTAAAGTTAAATGGGTCTGGTCACCAATTACAGGAAGAGGGAGATTAAGTTTAGAGCTTGTTGATATGGATGAACAGAACGTAAAGCAGTTCTTTTTAAATAAAGGTTTTTTAGATATTAAAACTGATAAACCAATTGTTACTTATGATCAGGTCAAGGATGGATACAAAGTAGTCTTTAAGGTAAATCAAGGTGTCAGATATAAAACTAAATCAATAACCCTTAAGGGTGACTTAATTAAAAAGGAAGAAGAGCTTAAGAGTTTACTTTTATTAAAAGAAGATGAATTTTTTGGAACCGGCAAGCTTACTCAAGATATTGAAAAATTAAACACTATATATGGTGATGAATCATATGCATTCGCAAATATAAGCCCTAGTGTTGTCAAGGATAAATCAAGTGACAAGGTGATTATTGATTTTAATATAGAAAAAGGTGAAAAATTTAAAGTTAATTTGATAAACATATCAGGAAATACAAGAACTAGAGATAAAGTTATACGTAGACAAATATTGGTTAATGAAAATGATGATTATTCGGCATCAAAAATCAAAGCTTCGAAGCAACGTGTAAATCGTCGAGGTTTTTTTGAAAAAGTGGAGATCTCGGAGAAACCAGCAGTTAAAAAGAATTTTCTAGATTTAAATGTTGAGGTTGAAGAAAAAGCTACTGGTTTCTTTAGTATTGCTGGTGGCTATAGTTCTACTGAAAATTTATTGCTTGGTATTCAGATTCAAGAATCAAATTTACTTGGATATGGAAAACAATTAAGTACTTCTGTTACCGTTGGTGGGCTAAGTAAAAATTTCTCTGTTGATTATAATGACCCGTATTTTTTTGACACTCTTTATACATTTGGTCTTCAACTTTTTAACACTGAATATCAATATGTAGATTTTGATAGAAATTCATTTGGTGGAAAAATAAGAGTAGGTAAGGCAGTCAGTGATTGGTCTTATCTAAATTTTAGATACAGATATGAAAATATGGAGATAGACAACTTGAAACTTGGAGCTAACGAAGTTTTTCAACAAGGAGAAGATAAAATTAGTGCTCTAGGAGTTGGAATTACATATGACACTAGGGATAATTTTATTAATCCTTCACGTGGAGTATCTACTGGTTTTAATATTGAAGAATCAAATGATATTTTAGGAGCAAATCTTTATTACACAAAATATAGTACTAATTTTAGTAAATACTACTCTATTAAGCGAAACCATACTTTAGCTTATAAGGTTGAAGGAGCTTTTGTCGATTTTAGAGACATAGGGAATAAGATTATTGTTGGGGAGAGATTTTATTTGGGTGGACCTAATAATCTTAGAGGTTATAAAGCTTCAAGGGTTTCACCTAGAAGGCTATTGTCGACCGGAAATTTCGTAAGGATTGGGGGAAATAAGTATGTTTTTAATACATTAGAGTATTTATTTCCAATTGCTTTAGAAACAGGTCTTAGGGGAATACTTTTTGTTGACGCAGGAAATACATATGACGAAAGCGAAAATATAGATTATAATCCAAATGATATGAGAAAAGATATGGGGTTTGGATTTAGGTGGCTATCCCCAATGGGTCCATTAAAGCTTGATTTTGGATTTCCAATAGGAAATAGAAAATCAGGAGAGAGTAAGTTTGAGGTTCAATTCTCAATCGGATCACTTTTTTAATATAAATTAATAAAATGGAGAAATTTTATGAATAGATTTTTAATTATTATTTTATTTTTACTTTTAACTTCAACAAGTTCTTTTAGTGAAGGTCATGATGAAGCTGTTACTGTAAGCAATGATACAGTAAAAATTGCTATTGTAGATTTTCAAAGGGTTTTAACCGAATCTAAAATAGGAAAAGATTATATTAAAAATGCAAAGAAAAATATAGAGAAGAAACAGGCAGCTCTTGCAAAGCTTGAAGATAAAGTGCGTGCAATGAGGGATAAGTTTAATGAACAAAAGCTAGTTTTAGATGAAAAGGTTAGAGATCAAAAAGCAGAAGAGCTTGCTTATAAAATTAAGGAATTACAAAGGAAGACTGAGGATTTTCAAGCTGAGGTTAAAATTGCAGATGGCAAATTTCAAAGAGATATCCTGAGTGTATTGATGAAAGAGGTTAAGTCGGTTGCTGAACAACTTGGGTATGATTTGGTATTATCAAAAGCATCCCCTGGTCTAATGTATGTCAGCACTTCAATGGATATAACTTCAAAAGTCTTGGATAGAATGAATAGGTAAACTTATAAGATATGATTCTTGATAAGGATGAAATAAAAAAATATATTCCCCATAGAGAGCCATTTCTATTCGTGGATAAAATTCTTGAACTTGATTTGGAAAAGTCAATTAAAGGATCCGTTGTTTTTAGCAAAGACTCCTATTTTTTTCAAGGTCATTTTCCTAGTAATCCTGTTGTGCCTGGAGTTATTATAGTTGAAGCTATGGCGCAGGTCGGTGGAGTCTTAATATATAAATCATTTGAGGCAGACTTGGTTGGCCTTAGCCCTGCCTTGGTTGGTATAGATAATGTTAAATTTAAAGCGCCAACTTTACCTGATGATGAATTAATAATAGAGACAGTTTTAGTTAAAAAGAAGCTTAATATATTTAAATTGTCATCTAAGGCCTATAATAATGACAAGCTTGTAGTTCAAGCTGAAATAACAGCAACTATATTGCGAAACTAGTTCTTTTAATTAAATTGAAACAAATAATCTATCATGTTAATATAGGGCTTTATATTTTATGCTGGNGTAGCTCAGGGGTAGAGCAGCTGATTTGTAATCAGCCGGTCGGGGGTTCAANTCCCTTCNCCAGCTAATNTCATGGGGATATGGCAGAGTGGACAAATGCATCAGACTGTAAATCTGACCGCGCAAGCGTACGGTGGTTCGAATCCATCTATCCCCAGAAAGCATGCGGGAGTAGCTCAGTTGGCTAGAGCATCTGCCTTCCAAGCAGAGGGTCGCGGGTTCGAGTCCCGTTTCCCGCTTTTTGCCCAGGTAGCTCAGTGGTAGAGCACATCCTTGGTAAGGATGAGGTCGGCGGTTCAACCCCGCTCTTGGGCTTTCAATTAGTTTAATTAATAGTATGATTTTATATTGAAACTAGAGGAAGTAAGTTATGGGCGATAACATAGTAGTAGTAGCGCTTGAATGCACAGGATGTAATGGTAAAAATAGGTACCATATTAGAAAAAATAAAAAGGTTCAGCGCGACAAATTAGAGATTAAAAAATATTGTAAATTATGCAATAAACATTTAATTCATAAAGAGACTAAATAGGGGTGTAGCTCAGCTGGTAGAGCGACGGTCTCCAAAACCGTAGGTCGGGAGTTCGAGACTCTCCACCCCTGTTTTGAAAATGATTTAATGTTTCAGGTAAATTAAGTATTATTAATCGAGAGCAGAGATGAAAAATAATATTTTTTTAGAAGAAGTTAAGTTATCAAATAGTGATTTCAAACTATACTCATTACCAAAAGTTGCTGAGGAGTATGGTTTTGAATTAGAAAGAATGCCTTATTCTTTACGTATTTTACTTGAGAATTTGGTCAGAAATTATGATGAAAGAATTGTCGACGAAGAATTAATTAAAAAATTTATTTTTAATAAAGATGAAAAATTTGAAATACCTTTTAGACCAGCAAGAGTAGTTCTTCAGGATTTTACTGGAGTACCATGTGTTGCAGACTTGGCTGCAATGAGAGATATAATAAGCAAACTAGGCGGTAACACTGATACTATTAATCCTTTAGTGCCCGTTGATTTAGTAATTGACCATTCTGTCCAAGTTGATCATTTTAGAGAGGTAGATGCTCTTTCTTTGAATACAAAATTAGAGTTTGAAAGAAATCAAGAAAGATATTCTTTTCTAAGATGGGCTCAAACAGCATTTAAAAATTTTAGAGCTGTGCCACCTGGCAATGGAATAGTTCATCAGGTGAATCTGGAATATTTAGCAAAGCTAGTTCAGAAAGTAGATAGCAATGGTTCAGAGGTAGTCATACCTGATACTTTAGTTGGAACAGACTCTCATACAACAATGATAAATGGTATTAGTGTTCTTGGATGGGGTGTGGGGGGAATTGAAGCTGAAGCCGCGATGCTTGGTCAACCATTATATTTTTTAATTCCAGATGTAGTAGGTTTTAAATTAGAAGGGAATTTATGTGAAGGTGTTACTGCAACAGATTTAGTTTTAAATATTACTGAAATGCTAAGAGCAGAGGGTGTTGTAGGAAAGTTTGTTGAATTTTATGGTCCAGGACTTGATAATTTACCTCTTCCAGATCGAGCAACTATAGCGAATATGGCACCTGAATATGGAGCTACTATGGGATTCTTTCCAGTAGATCAAGAGGCTCTAAATTATTTAAAATTAACTGGTAGAACTGATCATGAAGTTGAGCAGGTTGAAAAATATTACAAAAATCAACAAAGTTTTAGAGATTCATCTAGTAAAGATCCTGAATATTATAAATCTTTATATTTAAATCTTGAAACAGTTCAGCCAGCACTAGCGGGACCAAAAAGACCGCAAGATAGAATTTTGTTATCGGAAATGAAGACCACTTTACATAAAGAACTAGAGTCTCGTGAAATTAATAATTCAGAAGAATATAAAATTGTTGGAGAAGAAGAGGAGTCAATAAGAAATGGTTCGGTTGTCCTAGCAGCTATTACTAGTTGCACTAATACTTCTAATCCATATGTGATGATAACTGCTGGCTTAGTTGCCAAAAAAGCAAATGATTTAGGCTTAAAAGTACCTAAATATGTCAAAACAAGTTTAGCACCAGGATCCAAAGTTGTTGTTGATTACTTATCTAATGCAGGCTTATTAGATAGTTTAGCTGCAATAGGATTTCAAACAGTAGGATTTGGCTGTACAACTTGTATAGGGAATAGCGGTCCATTGCCTGAAGAAGTTGGGAATGTGATAACATCTAATTCGATGCATGTTGCTGCAGTATCAAGTGGAAATAGAAATTTTGAAGGCAGAGTTCATCCTTTAATAAGATTATCATATTTAGGTTCTCCACCACTTGTAGTTGCGTATGCATTAGCTGGAACTGTAGATATTGATTTCTATAAAGAAAAAATAGGTGTATCATCAAACGGCCAGGATATATATTTAAAAGATATATGGCCAACTAATGAGGAAATAAGGGAAACTGTATATAGCTCTATCCTTCCTGATACTTTTATTAACAGATATAGCAATATTTTTGTTGGCGACGAAAGATGGGAATCTATATCTATTCCTGATGGATCCATTTATGAATGGACTAAAGAGTCAACCTATATTCAAAAACCAGGTTTTTTTGATGATTTTAGTATAGATTTGCCTACAATTAATGATATTAAAGATGCTAGGGTCCTTGCATATTTAGGGGATTCTATTACCACTGATCATATTTCACCAGCTGGCTCTTTTACTGAAGAAACGCCTGCAGGTAAGTATTTAACTGACAGAGGAGTCGATATTAAGGATTTTAATAGTTACGGTTCTCGAAGAGGGAATCATGAAGTTATGATGAGAGGAACTTTTGCAAATATTAGAATTAAAAATAAACTCCTTGAAGACGTTGAAGGTGGGTTTACAAAATATTTTGATACTAATGAAACGATGGCTATCTATGATGCTGCAATGAAGTATAAAGAAAAGAATACTGATCTAATAGTTATTGCAGGTAAAGAATATGGAACAGGTAGTTCAAGAGATTGGGCTGCAAAAGGATCAATGCTTTTGGGAGTCAAGGCTGTTATTGCGGAAAGTTTTGAAAGAATTCATAGAAGTAATTTAGTTGGCATGGGAGTTTTACCATTGCAATTTAAAGAAAATGAAAATGCAGAGTTTCATGAAATCGTCGGAGATGAGAAATTTTCAGTATCAGGCTTAGTTGACGGATTAAAGCCATTGTCAACAATAATGCTTAATATCGTTGATTCAGATGGGAAGAATAGGGAAATAGAGCTTATATGTAGATTAGATTCTATTGTCGAAGTAGATTACTTTTATAATGGTGGAATTTTGCAAACAGTATTAAGACAAATGCAGAAAGCAAATTAGTTATTGATTTTTCCTGTTTTTTTATTATATTTTCTAGTGAAACAATTCAAGGAGAGAAATACATGTCATATATAAAAATACCTTCAGAAGGAACTAAAATTACTATCAATAAAGATGGAACATATAATATTCCAGATAATCCAATTATTACCTTTATAGAAGGTGATGGAATTGGCCCAGATTTATGGAGAGCATCAGTAAGAGTTTTTGACGCTGCTGTAGAAAAAACTTTTGGCGGGAGCAAGAAGATTGTTTGGGCGGAAGTTTATGCAGGTGAAAAAGCCTTAGAAATTACTAAGGAGTGGTTACCTAAAGAAACAACTGACGTAATCAGCGAATATTTAATTTCAATCAAAGGTCCTCTAACTACACCTGTAGGTGGTGGAATTAGAAGTTTAAACGTTGCACTAAGACAGATAATGGATTTATATGCTTGTGTAAGACCTGTTAGATGGATTAATGGTACTCCTTCGCCAGTGAAAAGTCCGGAAAAAATGGATGTTGTATTATTCAGAGAAAATACTGAAGATGTATATTCTGGTGTGGAATATGAAAGTGGAACTAAAGAAGCGAATGATTTAATAAAATATTTACAAGATAATGGCGCAAACGTTAGAGACTTGTCAGGTGTTGGAATTAAGCCTATTAGTGCTTTCGGCACTAAAAGATTAGTCAGAAAAGCTATTCAATATGCTATTGATAATAATCGTAAGAGTGTAACCTTAGTTCATAAAGGAAATATTATGAAATTTACTGAAGGTGCTTTTAAGGATTGGGGTTATGAGTTAGCCAAAGAAGAATTCCCTGAAGAAACTATATCAGAAGATGAATTATGGGATAAATATAATGGAAAAGCTCCAGAAGGTAAGATTGTTATTAATGATAGAATTGCAGACAATATGTTACAACAAATTTTAACTAGAACGGATGAATATGATGTGTTGGCTTTACCTAACTTAAATGGTGACTACATGTCTGATGCTTGTGCAGCTCAAATTGGCGGACTTGGTCTAGCTCCTGGTGCTAATATTGGCGATGAAATTGCTCTTTTCGAAGCGACTCATGGTACAGCTCCAAAATATGCAGGACAAGATAAAGTTAATCCAGGCTCTGTAATACTTTCTGGCGTAATGATGTTTGAACACATGGGTTGGAGAGAAGTTGGAAACTTAATTGTTAAAGCTATGGAAAAAACAGTTTTAGATAAAGATGTTACTTATGACCTAGAAAGGCAAATCGAAGGAGCAAACTTGCTTAAATGCTCTGAGTTCGGTGATGCTATAATTAAAAATATGGACAAAGTATAGTCCTTAGGTGGTTTAAGAAAATTGTCTAGTCTTCCAAAGATTTCAGTCATAGGAGCTGGAAATGTAGGTTCCTCTGCAGCATATAGAGCTTTAGAGCTTAATCTTTCTGATGTTGTCTTGCTGGATATAGTAGATGGTTTACCTCAAGGTAAAGCTTTAGATATGACTCAAATGTTATCTGTGACTGGATCATCTTCAAGGATCTTTGGAACCACAGATTATTCAGATACAAAAGATTCAGATATTGTAATAATTACTTCTGGACTTGCAAGAAAGCCTGGGATGAGTCGTGATGATTTAATTAATACTAATACTAAAATTATCAAAGAAGTTACGCAAAAAGTAGTAGAAAATTCTCCAAATTCAATAATTATAGTTGTTACAAATCCATTAGATGCCATGACCTATGTTTCATACAAAGTTAGTGGGTTTCCGAAAGAGAGAATAATTGGAATGGCAGGGGTTTTAGATGCTTCAAGATTTAAAGCTTTTTTATCATTAGAACTTAATGTTGCTGTTTCAAAAATTGACACATTAGTTTTGGGTGGCCACGGAGATGATATGGTACCTCTAAAAAACTATACATCCATTTCGGGGGTTCCAATCAACCAACTAATAGAAGAATCTAAATTAGAAGATATTATACAAAGAACCAGAGATGGTGGTGCTGAAATTGTTAAGCTACTTAAAACAGGCAGTGCCTTTTATGCTCCTGGAGTTTCAGCAATTGAAATGGCTGAATCAATTTTAAAAAATCAGAATAAGATCCTACCTTGTTGCACTTATGCTCAAGGTGAATATGGAATAGAAGACCAATTTTTAGGACTTCCTGTTATACTATCTTCAGGAGGGGTTAAAGAGATTATAGAGATAGATTTAACAACTCAAGAAAAGCAAGAATTAGTAGTTTCTGCTTCTCATGTTAAGGAACTCTGTAACTTTATTGATGAGTCTGGCCTAATTTAGGTATTACTTTATGAATCAAATCAGTTTTCTAAAAATTTCGTCTGTTTTAAAAAAGATAATTATTGCAGTTACTGGTTTATCGCTTTTTTTATTTCTTATAATTCATCTTTTAGGAAACATTACCCTCTTTACTGGAAATCCTCCAGGAAAAGACTTTAATCAATATGCACATTTCTTAGAATCTTTCGGAATCCTTTTCACTATTGCAGAATTAGGACTTCTTGGTTTTTTTCTTTTACATATTTCTACAGCTTTATATTCCAACTTTATAAATACATCTGCTAGGGTAAATAGATATGCTGTTAGCTCTTTCGCTGGAGGAAAAAGTAAGAAAACTTATGCATCCCAGAGTATGGTCATAACTGGAGTTGTTATAATGATTTTTTTGATATGGCACGTACTGCAATTCAGGCTTGGTATTTATTATGATACAACTTATTTAGATTTTAATAATGGTCAGCCGATTAGGGATTTATATAAGAATGTCACTGAAGAGTTTACAAATTTATGGGTAGTTGCTGGTTACACTGTAGCGATGACCTTGCTTTCACTTCATTTAGGTCACGGATTTTGGAGTTCTTTTCAATCTCTTGGAATATACGGTAAAAGTTTTACCAGGATTACTTACTCCATAAGTTATTTATTAGGTACAATTATAAGTATAGGGTTTTTGTTTATCCCTATATATATTTATTCAATAAATTAGGGGGTTAAATGACTGTTACTGCACCTGAGAAAGAGTTTGTTGAAAGCCTTTCAAAGTTAGATGGAAGACTACCTTCTGGTGATTTAGAAGATAAATGGGACAAATATAAGTCCAGCATGAAGATTGTAAATCCTGCCAATAAAAGGAAATTTAATATTATTGTTGTTGGAACAGGTCTTGCTGGTGGTTCTGCAGCAGCGACTCTTGCGGAGCTAGGATATAATGTAAAATCATTTTGTATTCAAGATACGCCTAGAAGAGCGCATAGTATTGCAGCACAAGGTGGAATAAATGCAGCTAAAAATTATCAAAATGATGGCGACAGCATTCATAGATTATTTATTGATACAATCAAAGGTGGCGACTATCGTGCACGTGAGGAAAACGTTCATAGATTAGCCGAAATAAGTACGAATATTATTGATCAATGTGTAGCACAGGGAGTCCCTTTTGCTAGGGACTATGGTGGCCTTTTAACTAATAGGTCATTTGGAGGCTCTCAAGTTTCTAGAACTTTTTATGCTAGAGGACAGACCGGACAACAACTTTTACTTGGCGCTTACTCAGCAATGATGAGGCAAGTTGCAAAACAGCAGATTGAATTATTTCCAAATAGAGAAATGTTAGATGTTGTTACAGTTGATGATAGAGCAAGAGGTATAGTTGTTAGAAATTTAAAGACTGGTGAACTTGAAACCCATTCTGGTGATGCCGTTGTGCTTTGCACGGGAGGCTTTGGAAATGTTTATTTTCTGTCCACTAATGGTAAAGCCTCAAATGCTACGGCAGCTTGGAGATGTTATAAAAAAGGCGCATTTATGGCTAACCCTTGTTTTGCTCAAATTCATCCTACATGTATTCCTACATCTGGCGAGTATCAGTCCAAGCTGACATTGATGTCAGAGAGTCTCAGAAATGATGGAAGAGTTTGGGTACCAAAAGATGCAAACGATAAAAGACCTCCGGCTGAAATCCCAGAGTCTGATAGAGATAATTTTTTAGAAAGAATGTATCCTGCTTATGGAAATCTTGTCCCAAGAGATGTGGGTTCTAGGGCCATAAAAAAGATGTGTGATGAGGGAAAAGGTCTAGACCCTTCAGGAAGGGCGGTTTATTTAGATTTCAGTAGTGCGATTGAAAGATTAGGGAAGAAAAATATTTCGGATAAATATGGGAACCTCTTCGATATGTATGAGACGATAACTGGAGACAGTCCTTATAAAGAGCCAATGAAAATATACCCTGCTATTCATTATATAATGGGAGGTTTGTGGGTTGATTATGATTTAATGAGTACAATCCCAGGACTCTTTGTTTTAGGAGAAGCTAATTTTTCTGATCATGGTGCAAATAGGCTAGGTGCTAGTGCTTTAATGCAAGGTCTTGCTGATGGATATTTCGTAATACCAAATACTCTTGGTAATTACTTGGCGAATACAAAACTAGATAGTGTAAGTATTAGCTCTGAAGAATTTAAAGAAGCAAGGAACGACTGCAAGGAGAGAACAGAGGATTTTTTAAAAATTAAAGGTTCTTCTACGGTTCTTGAAATTCATAGAGAGCTTGGTGGAGTTATGTGGGATTTGGTGGGAATGGCTAGAACTAAAGAGTCTCTTGAAGAAGCTTTGGATAAAATTCCTAAGATTAAAGATAAGTTTTGGAATGATCTATACATTTCTGGTGAATCAGACACCCTGAATAAAAGTTTGGAGCAAGCTGGAAGGTTAGCAGATTTTCTAGAGTTAGGTGAATTAATGGCGATGGATGCTTTAAATCGAGAAGAGTCATGTGGTGCACATTTTAGAGAAGAGTATCAAACTGAAGAAGGTGAGCCGTTACGAAACGATGATAAGTATGCATATGTGTCAGCTTGGGAATATAATGAAAACAACATACCAATATTACACAAAGAAGATCTTGATTATAAATTTGTTAAAATGACTCAAAGGAATTATAAATAATGTCAGAGGTTATAAGTTTAAATCTTCAGGTTTGGAAGCAACCATCTGCCGATGAGCCAGGTTCTTTTGAATTTTATTCAGTAAAAGATATATCTATACACATTTCTTTTTTAGAAATGCTTGATGTTGTTAACGAAAATCTTCAAAAGGAAGGCAAAGAACCCATCGCCTTTGACAGTGATTGCAGAGAAGGTATTTGTGGTACATGTGGTTTTGTCATAGACGGCGTTGCTCATGGACCTTTGGCTAAAACAACTGTGTGTCAGCTTCATATGAGACATTTTGAAGATGGTCAAACCTTAGTTATTGAACCTTTTAGAGCCACCCCTTTTAAAGTAGTTAAAGATTTAGTTGTTGATAGAAGTTCGTTTGACACAATAATACAAGCAGGGGGATATGTAACTGTAAGTACGGGTAATGCGCCTGATGCAAACAATATACTAATTGCAAAAGATAATGCTGAGGATGCGTTTGATGCTGCGGCCTGTATTGGTTGTGGAGCTTGTGTTGCATCTTGTCCTAATGCTTCTGCAGCTCTTTTCACTAGTGCCAAAATATCACATCTTTCCCATCTACCACAAGGTAAAATAGAAGATGATGCTAGAGTGAAAGGGATGGTTGAGGCCATGGATGACGAGGGGTTTGGCGCATGCTCTAACCATGCAGAGTGTGAGGCTGTTTGTCCGAAGGGAATATCGATATCAAATATTGCTTTAATGAGAAGAAATTTAATAAAAACAATTTTATAATTCTGAATTTTAATCTATTATTATAATCTATTAATCTATTAACAAATTACAAGGAGAAGTTATGAATATTCACGAGTATCAAGCTAAGGACTTATTTCGTAAATTTAATGTCGCTACATCTGAAGGTAAAGTTTTTGAGAATGAAACAGAGGCTGAGGAATATGCAAAATCTCTAAATGTGGACGAGTATGTTGTTAAGGCACAAATTCATGCAGGTGGAAGAGGAAAGGGTGGTGGAGTAAAGCTTGTTAAGACTCCTGACGAAGTTAGAGAAATGGTAAAGTCTATGTTGGGAATGACTTTAGTTACCCATCAAACAGGTCCTGAAGGAAAATTAGTAAATAAGGTTTATGTTGAAGCTGCATCAAACATAAAGAAGGAATACTATTTGTCTTTTGTTACAGATAGAGCTACAGAAAAGAATGTTGTGATTGCTAGTCCTGAAGGTGGTGTAGATATAGAGAAAGTTGCCGAGGAAACACCAGAAAAACTTTTAACACAACCTATAGATCCGGTAGTTGGAATTCAACCATTTCATATTAGGAAGATAGGATATTTCTTAGGTTTTGATAAAGGCCAACTTAAGCAACTAGGTCCTATGATACAAGGTATGTATAACTTATTCGTAGACAAAGACTGTAGTTTAGTAGAAGTTAATCCGCTGATTGTCACTGACAAAGATGAAGTTAAAGCTTTGGATGCAAAAATTAATTTTGATGATAATGCATCTTTTAGACATAAAGAATATGAAGAGCTTCATGATCCAACAGAAGAAGAACCCTCAGAATTAGAAGCAAAAGAATGGGGTTTTAGTTTTGTTAAATTAGATGGAAACATAGGGTGTCTCGTAAATGGTGCAGGGCTTGCAATGTCGACCATGGATATAATTAAGCATCATGGTGCAGAACCTGCCAATTTTTTAGATGTAGGCGGTGGTGCTTCAGTAGAACAGGTAACTCAGGCATTTAAAATGATTTTAAGAGATACAAACGTTAAAGCTATTTTAGTTAATATTTTTGGAGGTATCATGAAGTGTGATACCATTGCTGATGGAATTATGGTAGCCGCTAAGGAAGTAGGAATTAAAGTACCTCTTGTTGTTAGATTGGAAGGTACTAATGTTGAATTAGGTAAAAAAATGCTTGAAGAGTCTGGTCTAAATATAGCTACTGCCTCTACTATGAAAGAGGCTGCAGTTAAGGTTGTGGACTTAATTTAAACCTATTGACAATTATACTTTAATGATTACCTTCTAGGAAAGTTGACTTTATAGGAGATAATTTTTTATGGGTAAAGTAATTGGAATTGACTTAGGAACAACTAATTCATGTGTGGCGTTTGTAGAATCAAATGAGCCTAAGGTTATTATAAATGAGGAAGGTAATAGGACTACCCCTTCGATAGTAGGCTTTGGTAATAAAGAAAATGAAGTTTTAGTTGGTGAGCCTGCTAAACGACAAGCTGTAGTTAATCCTGAGCGAACAGTCTATTCATCTAAAAGATTAATTGGTAGAAGATTCGAGGAAACAGGAGAGGACAGAAAAGTTCTTCCATATGAAGTTGTAAAAAATAAAAATGGTGATGCTTGGATAAAAGTTGACAATAAAGAGTATTCTCCTCCAGAAATTGCTGCAAATATTCTTACAAAACTAAAGAATGCTGCTGAAGCTCATTTGGGAACCAAAGTTACTGATGCAGTTATAACTGTTCCTGCTTATTTCAATGATAGTCAAAGACAGGCTACTAAAGATGCTGGTAAAATTGCTGGTTTAAATGTAGAAAGAATTATAAATGAACCTACTGCTGCAGCTCTGGCTTATGGATTCGATAAGAAAAAAGATGGATTAATTGCTGTATACGATTTAGGTGGCGGAACCTTTGATATATCTATATTAGAGGTTGGTGAAAATGTTATTGAAGTTAAATCAACAAACGGTGATACAACCTTGGGTGGAGATGATTTTGATAGGCTTATTATTCAATACCTAATTGAGGAATTTAAAAAAGAAAATGGCGTTGATTTGTCCTCTGATAAAATGGCTTTACAAAGATTAAGAGAAGGTGCAGAAAAAGCTAAAATTGAACTCTCTGCAGCTTTGGAAACAGAAATCAATCTTCCATTTATAACTGCAGATCAAAACGGACCAAAGCATTTACTAATAAAGCTTTCTAGGTCAAAATTTGAACAAATTATAGATGATAAGGTTAAATCATCCTTGAACCCATGTAAGAATGCCCTTTCTGACGCTGGAGTTAAACCTTCTGATATAACTGAGGTTATTTTAGTAGGTGGTTCCACAAGAATGCCAATAGTACAAAAGATAGTCAGTGATTTTTTTGGAAAAGAACCGCACAAGGGAATTAATCCAGATGAAGTTGTTGCTTTAGGAGCATCTATACAGGGAGCCGTATTAAGTGGTGACGTTAAAGATGTTTTATTATTAGATGTTGCACCATTATCACTAGGTATTGAAACTTTAGGTGGTGTTAATACTGTAATTATTGGAAGAAATACAACTATTCCGACTAAGCAAAGTCAAATCTTTAGTACAGCTCAAGATAATCAACCAAGTGTTGAGATTCATGTTACTCAGGGTGAAAGATCTATGGCTAGTGACAACAGAACTTTGGCTAAATTTATACTTGATGGTATATCTCCAGCACCTAGAGGACTCCCACAAATTGAAGTTACTTTTGATATTGATTCTGATGGAATATTAAACGTATCGGCTTTAGATAAAGCAACAAATAAAGAGCAAAAAATAAAGGTTGAAGCATCATCAGGTTTGTCAGATAAAGAGATAGAAGATATGGTCCAAGATGCAGAGTCAAAATCCGAAGAGGACGAGAAAAAGAAAGAAATAATAAATCAAAGAAATAATTTAGATCAGCTTATTTATTCAACAGAAAAAACATTAAAGGATAATGCTGATAAGGTTTCGGATGATGAGAAAAAAGAAATTGAAGAATCTGTGATAAAAGCAAAAGAGGCTTTAAAATTAGAAGATTTAGATGCTTTAAAAACAGCATATGATGATCTAACTAAAGCATCTCATAGTTTGGCTGATAAAATGTATAAAGAAGCTTCTGAGGCTGCTAATAATGCCCCTGAAGGTGAAGATACGAATGATGATAACAATGATAAGAAGAAAGATGAAAAAGATGTCATAGATGCTGAGTTTACTGATAAATAGTTGAAAATATATTTTAACTGTTTATAATTCATCCCTATGAAAAAAGATATTCATCCAAATTATAGAAAAGTTTTATTTAAAGATATTACTACAGATGAAAATTTTATAGTTGCTTCATCTGTTGAAACATCAGAAAGTATTACTGAAAATGGAGTCGAGTATCCATTGGTTAAAGTTGAGATTTCAAGCTCTTCTCATCCTTTCTACTCAGGTAAGGAAAGAGCGGGTGGAACAACCGGTAGAATCGAAAAATTTAACCAAAAATATAAAAAGAAATAATGACAACGAGAGTTAGCTCAAAAGAAGATAGAAATTTTTCTTCTAATCTGAATAAAGAACCTAATATTCATCAAAGTGTTTTTATAGCTGAAAATTCAAAAGTAATTGGCAATGTAAGTATAGAGGAAGATTCTAGTGTTTGGTTTAATTGTGTTTTAAGAGGAGATGGAAACTTTATTAGAATTGGAGAAAGAACCAACATCCAAGATGGAACTATAGTTCACATAGATTCGAAAAAATATCCTACAGACATAGGAAATGATGTAACTATAGGACACGGTTGCATTATACATGCTACAACGATTAGAAGCAGGATACTGATAGGTATGGGAGCAATAGTGCTAGATGGTGCAGAAATTCGATGCAATGTTATTGTTGGAGCCGGATCTCTAGTCCCACCTGGAGCTCTATTAGAGGCAGGTTTTATTTATATGGGCTCTCCATGCAAAAAAATTAGACCAATTAATGAGGATGACTATAAAATGATTACTGGATCTGCAAAAGACTATGTAAAGTACAGTAAGTTTTATAAAGAAAAGTATGACATACGCTGCGGTTGATCTAGGAACGAATGCATTTAGACTTCTAATTGTTGATAAAAAAAGAAAAAAGGTTCTTAAAAGGTATAGCTCAATTATTGGACTTGGATCTTATATTTCTAAAACTAATATTTTAAGCCCACCAAAGTCATATTATAAGGTATTAGATAAAATTTTTAAGTATATAAAAGATTTTGAAGTTAAAAAAGTAAGAGTTGTTGGAACTAGTATTTTTAGAGATAGCGTAAACAAGGAGCAAATTCATCGAGATTTCTATAGAAGATATAAAGTTAAATTGGAAATCATTTCTCCATCTGTAGAAGCAAAATTAACTTCGATAGGTGCTCTACATCCACTGACTTTTAATAACGAAAATTGTTTAGTAATTGATATTGGTGGAGGAAGCACAGAAGTGGTTTTAGTAAAGGAATCGAAAATTAAAAAATTTATATCAATGAAAATAGGAGTTGTTAGAGAATTTAACTTTTATAAGATATCAGATTTTATTGATACGACTTTTGAAAAAAGGATTTTTAATGATTTAGAGAAGAAAATCACAAGTTATAAATTTTTTAATAGCTTAAAAGATAATAAATTCAAAGTTGTTATGAACGGAGGAACTCCAACAACTCTTGCCGCAATTAAATTAAAAATGAAAAAATACGATCCTAAACAGATTAATGGATATAAGTTATCTTCTAGTTATATTAAGTCAGTATTTAGATCTCTAATTGAAATGAAATCAGAAGACAGATTAAGAATATATGGGATGGAGAAAGGAAGAGAGATTGTAATAATTTATGGAGTATTTATTCTATTATCGTTACTTAAAATTTTAAAAAAAAGGATAGTTTACGTTTCAGATTCCGGCATTTTAGAAGGATTAATTCAAGAAATTAATTGATTTTTGAATTATGATGACTATATTCAAACTGAGGTTAAAAAATGACTGAAGAAAAATCACAAGACAACAATGAAATAGAAGATATTAAATTGGAAATGAGTTTAGATACAAAGGAAAATCTAATAAAGCATTTGGAAGAGTTAAAATTAAAAAAGGAAGAGGCAATTCCTGATTTTGAATCTTATTCTTTTGATTTATTAAAGGATGAGGATAATAAGAAGGGAATAATTTTCTTTTTTAAAAACGAAGAGTCAATAAAAGAGATTACCTCTGTTGTTAAAGGAATTGAAGAGGCAAAGAAGGAAGTTAATGATAAATTATTAAGATTTGCAGCTGAATTCGAAAATTATAAAAAAAGAGTTTCTCAAGAAAAATCACAGTCAAACTTGTATACAAAAGATTTAATTTTTAAAGAATTATTAAATTTTATAGATAATTTTGAAAGAGGTTTATCATTGTATGAAGAAAAGGAATCTAATTCTGATTTTTTTAAAGGGATGAAAGCAGTTTTTAAAGAATGCGATAATTTTTTATCCAAAAACAATATCAAAAGAATCGATACCCAGATTGGTGATGAATTTGATCCATCAATACATGAAGCAATTGAAATAAAAGAATCTAAAGAATTTTCTAAAGATAAAATCGTTACTGTAATTCAGTCAGGTTATTTAAGCAATGACAAACTATTAAGACCTGTTATGGTTGTAGTTTCTACAGGAAGTGAAAGTTAATGGCTAGTAAAGATTTTTATTCAACATTAGGCGTTTCAAAAAATTCTTCTGACGAGGAAATTAAGAAGTCATATAAAAAACTAGCATTTAAATATCATCCCGATAGAAATAAGGGTGATAAAAAATCTGAGGAAAAATTTAAAGAAATAAACGAAGCTTATCAAATATTAGGTGATCCAGAGAAAAGATCTCAATATGACGCATATGGATCATCTGCTTTTGAAGGTGGTGGGCCGGGAGGCTTTCCAGGAGGAGGTTTTCCAGGTGGTGGTTTTGCTGGTGGCGGAATAAATATAGAAGATCTCATGGATGAGTTTTTAGGTGGTGGCAGAGGACGAAGCAGAAGATCATCTAGGGAAAGAAATCAAAGTCCTCGAGGAAGAGATTTAAAATATGATTTAAATCTAGAGTTTGATCAAGCTGTTAAAGGTACAAAAATGAATGTCCAGGTTAGAAGGGCAAAAAGTTACAAATCTTGTAATGCTTGTGGTGGATCAGGGCAAGTAAATTATTCTCAAGGATTTTTTTCCGTTAGTAGAGGTTGTGATTCATGTGGAGGTATTGGAGCTTTTCCTGAAGATACTGAGCATAAGTCAGTTGAAGTTAAAATTCCACCCGGTGTAGACAATGGTACACAATTAAGGATAAGGAACGAAGGTGATGTAGGATTAAACTCTGGGCCAAATGGCGACTTGTATATTAATATATCAGTCAAAGACCATCCCCTGTTTGAAAGAGAAGGTCACAACTTAGTTTGTGAAGTACCAATAAGTGTGCCAAATGCTGTGATTGGTGGAAAAATTGATATACCAACATTAGACGGTAAATCAGAATTAAAAATTCCGGCTGGAATTCAGCCCGGACAAATCATGAGGCTTAAAGGTAAGGGGATCAAGGATTTACATTCAACAGATATAGGTGATTTGTATGTAAAATTAAATATTATTATTCCTAAAAGAACTAATGCAAAACAGAAAAAGTTAATGGAAGACTTCCAAAAGGAAATTGATAAAGATGCATCTAATCCATTCTCAGACTACTTAAACACTATTAAAGATTTTTTTAGTTAACTCCACCAGCAATAGCAGGAATTATAGATACTGTATCGTTCTCACTAATCTCAGAATCAGGGCCTTTTAGGAATCTAATATCTTCCTCGTTTATATAAATATTAATAAACTTCCTGATTTCTCCATTTTCGTCACATAGTCTGTCTTTTATTCCAGGGAACTCAGATTCAAGGTCTGCGATCATCTGAGTAACAGAGCTTGATTGCAAAGAAACCTCATCTTTTTCATTGGTAAGTCTTCTAAGAGGGGTTGGTATTTTTACTATAGCCATTAAATTCTCCTAACCAAAGATTTTATTAAAATCTTCTATCCTTGGTTCTATTATATATGGTTTTGTTATATTATTCACTAACGGATCCTGGGTTTTTAAACCATTACCTGTTATTACTAATACAAGAGATTCATTTCTTGGTAACTTCCCAGATTCAATCATTTTCTTCGCACAAGCAAGGGTTACACCACCTGCAGTTTCAGTAAAAATACCTTCAGTTTCTGCTAATAGCTTCATTGCATCAACAATCTCAGGATCTGATACATCCTCTGAATAAGAGTTGATTGAATTTAATAAATTAATTGCATTAATACCATCTGCTGGATTACCTATTGCAAGTGACTTTGCAATCGTTTTTGGTTTTACTGGCTTAAAGACAGGCCATTTATTTTTAACTGCGGTTGAGATTGGAGAGCAGCCTGTGGCCTGAGCTCCAAATATTTTTGTATCATTTGGCTCTATAAATCCTAAGTCTTCAAACTCTTTTATAGATTTGTATATTTTAGTCAGCAATGATCCACTTGCCATGCAAACCACGATATTCTTTGGTGCTTTCCAGCCTAGTTGTTCAATTATTTCGTACCCAACCGTTTTTGAACCTTCTGCATAATATGTTCTCAGGTTAATATTCACGAAGCCCCAATTTTTTGAACCTAAAACTTCGGTGCACAATCTGTTTACATCATCATATGCTCCATTTATAGCTATAACTTCTGATCCATATACTGAAGTTCCTATAACTTTTGATTCCTCTAAATCTGAAGGTATAAATATAAAACTTTTTAGATTAGCTCTGGTTGCATTTGCAGCGACTGAATTAGCAAGGTTCCCAGTAGAAGCACATCCTACTGTGTCATAACCAAGCTCCTTAGCTTTAGAAAGGGCAACAGATACAACTCTGTCTTTAAATGACAGGGTTGGGAAAGAAACGCCATCATTTTTTATGTATAATTCATCAACGCCTAATTTTTTACCAAGATTTTCTGCTTTTATAAGTGGAGTAAAACCAGAGTTTAATCCTACAGTTGGTGCAGAATCTAATGGTAATAGTTCTCTGTATCTCCAAAGATTTTTATCTCTTTTAAGTATTTTTTCAATTGTAAGATCCTTCTTTATTTTTTTATAGTCATAATTGACCTCTAATGGCCCAAAGCAGAATTCACAAACATAATTTGCTTTTTTTTCATATTCTTTACCACAATTTTTGTCGGCACAACGAAGGTTTACCACACATGAGTTAGACATAAAAAACTCCTAAAATTTAAATGTAACTCAAGAGGAAAGACATATAGGCAAGAATGTCCTTTCTCTGTTTAGCAGTTATTTTATGTCGCTGCAATTAGAGTTAAATGACGACATTAATAATTATAGTATTAATTTATAAAAAAAACAATAAAGTCTAATTATTAAAGAGGTATACTAAAAAAATGTATGAAAGTATAATTGACGACAATTTTATAATTTACAGATTTTTGGTTAAGAATAGCGATAGAAACGTTAATTATCTTATAGCATGTAAGAAAACACTTAATTGCGTCATTATCGATCCACTAGACAAGGATGGAATTGAAGAAATAATAAATAATAATTCTCTTAATCCAATCTATGTTTTTAATACTCATGCACATCCTGATCACATAAAAGAAAATAGCTTTTTTCTAAATAAATATAATTGTAAATTGCTAGCGCACATTGATTGTAAAAACTTGTTTGAATTTGAATTTCAGAATGTCTTTGAAAATGATGTAATCAAACTCGGTGATTTGAACCTTAAAGTTTTGCATACTCCAGGACATTGTCATGAACACATATCTCTCATATTAGGAGAATACTTTTTATGTGGTGATTTAATTTTTAATCTTGGTGTAGGAAATGTAAAATTTCGGGGAGATGTTTCTATGTTGTTTAGAACTATAACCCATAAGGTAAAAAATCTTCCAGATGATTTAAAGCTATTACCAGGTCACGATTACCTTGCGAATAACATTAACTTTTTACAATCAATTTATTCTGATTCAGAAGTTATTGACGATGAATTGTCTGATTTGTTAAATCAATTCAGTTCGGAGAAGCTAAGCCCAATTTTTGATTTAAAATTTGAGAAAAAATATAATCCATTTTTAAGAATAGATGAGTTTACCTTTTTAGATTTTTTAGATAAAAAAGATTTATTTAAGAATGAGAATATTGAATTTAGATTTAGATTATTGAGGCAACTAAGAGATGAGCACTAAATTAACTAAAACTAAAGTCTTTTCATATTTAGATGAGTTATCGTCAGAAAGAATAGTCTATATGGACGGTGCAATGGGAACAATGATACAAAAGTATCGTTTTGAAGAGAGTGACTATAGAGGATTAAAGTTTCAAAATCATAAAATAGATTTAAAGGGAAACAACGATATTTTAAATATAACAAATATGGAAGCCATAAAAGATATCCATAAGCAGTACATCTTGTCGGGTTCTGATATTATTGAAACTAATACATTTAATGGTACTTCGATAGCACAGTATGATTACAATTTAGAAAATTATGCTGCAGATATTAATATATTTGGAGTAAGAGCTGTTAAAGAAGCTATTGCTGAAACTTCGGACATGGTGAATGGAAGAAAGATTTTAATTGCTGGTGCATTAGGCCCAACTAATAGAACTGCATCAATTTCTCCAGATGTTGAAGATCCCAGCGCAAGAAATGTTTCTTTTGATGAACTCTCAGAAGCTTATTATAATCAAGCTAAAACTCTATACGAGTCTGGCGTTGATATTCTATTGCCTGAGACTACTTTTGATACTTTAAATTTAAAGGCAGCTATATTTGGGATTCGCCAATTGTTTAATGAGGTATCTATTGAGCTACCTCTCTTTTTATCTGTAACTTTTTCTGATAAATCTGGAAGGACACTTTCTGGTCAAACTATAGAGGCATTTTGGGAGTCTATTAGACATTCTAATCCCTACGCAGTAGGTATGAATTGTGGCCTTGGAGCCGCTTCTCTTTATGACTACATGAAGACTCTCTCTAATGTTGCTGATTCGAAAATTTTTTGTTATCCAAATGCCGGCTTACCAAATCCCTTATCTGAAACCGGATATGATGAGACTCCTGATATGACGGCAAAAGATCTTGAATTATTTGCAAAAGAGAGCCTTGTTAATTTTGTAGGTGGATGCTGTGGTACCACCCCTGATCATATACAAGCAATAGTACAAAAATTAAGTGAATATAAGGGGAGAGCTAATTCTACAAGAGATAGTTTTTCAACGTATAGCGGTTTAGAACTATTAAAAAAAGATGATATTAATAATTTTCTATTGGTTGGCGAAAGAAGTAATGTGACAGGATCACCTAAGTTTTCAAGGCTTATAAAAGATGGAGATTTTGAAGGTGCATTAGAAATAGCTAAGCAACAAGTTGAGAACGGTGCGCATATTATAGATATTAATTTCGATGAAGGATTAATAGACAGTGAGGCATGCATGATAAAATTTTTAAATCTTGTTGCCTCTGAGCCTGATATATCAAGAGTTCCAATAATGATTGATAGCTCTAAATGGTCTGTTATTGAAGAAGGTTTAAAATGTATTCAAGGTAGAGGAATAGTAAATTCTATAAGTTTAAAAGAAGGGGAGGAAGAATTTCTTAAACAAGCAGAAAAGATATTGGAATATGGTGCCTCTGTTGTGGTAATGGCTTTTGATGAATCTGGACAAGCAACAGAGACTGATCATAAAGTTGCTATATCTAAAAGAGCTTATAATATTCTGGTTAACAAAGTTGGATTTTCTCCCGAAGATATAATTTTTGATTCCAATATTTTAACGATTGGAACAGGAATAGATGAACATAAAAATTACGCTGTTAATTTCTTAGATGCGATACCTCTAATAAAAAAAGAATGTCCTGGATCCTTAACAAGTGGAGGTTTAAGTAATCTTTCTTTTGCTTTTAGAGGAAATAATAAAGTAAGAGAGGCTATGCATTCTGTGTTTTTATTTCATGCAATTAACAAAGGTTTAGATATGGCAATTGTGAACGCTGGAATGTTGGAGGTTTATGAGGAGATTGATAAAGATTTGTTACATATTATTGAGAACGTAATCTTTAATAAATCAGATGATTCAACTGAAGTTTTGATTAATTATGCAAGCAAGCTTACTTCAAATCAATCTAGCCAGGAAAAAGAAGAAGAATGGATGAGTTTTGATTTAGAGAAAAGAATCGCACACCAAGTAATAAAAGGTTTAACGTCAAATATTGAAAATGACGTTGAGGAAGCTAGATTAAAATATACTTCCCCTCTAGAAGTAATAGAGGGCCCATTAATGGATGGAATGAAAATTGTAGGAACTCTATTTGGCGAAGGAAAAATGTTTTTGCCTCAAGTAGTTAAAAGCGCTAGATCTATGAAAAAAGCAGTTAATTATTTAGAGCCATTTATGGAAAAGGATAAAAATAATGTTTCTGGAATTGGAAAAATTCTAATAGCCACTGTTAAAGGCGATGTTCATGATATTGGTAAAAATATAGTTTCTGTTGTTGCAAGATGTAATGGATATCAAGTAGAGGATATGGGAGTAATGATCTCATGCGCAGATATTATTGATAGAGCTAAGGATTTAAAGCCAGACATAATTGGACTAAGCGGACTTATTACACCGTCATTAGATGAAATGATTACAAATGTTTCAGAGTTTGAAAAAAATGGGATTAACATCCCGGTTCTAATTGGTGGAGCAACTACAAGTAAAGCTCATACAGCATTAAAAATTGCACCAAAGTATCCTAATGAAGTAGTTGTCCATGTTCCAGATGCTTCATTAGTTGTAGGAGTTTGCAAAGATTTGTTAAGTCCAAAAAATAATACTGAATTTAAAGATAATATAAAGAAAAGCCAGGTTGAGTTTGCTTCAAACTATAACAAAAATAAAAAAATAAAATTTCTATCTCTAGATGAGGCAAGAAACAATAAGCTAAAAATAAATTTTAAGAAAATAAATAATAAAATTAATGATTATTCAGAAAAAAAATGGGAGTTTGATATTAATGAGATTATTCAATATATTGATTGGTCACCTTTTTTCTGGACATGGGAGCTTAAAGGTGTTTATCCTAATATCTTCCGTAATAAAAAATATGGCACCCAGGCTAAAGAATTATTTATAGATGCAGAAAAAATTTTAAAAAGAATGATTTCCGAAAAAGTTTTGTCATTAAAGGGTTTGTCAAAAATATGGAATGCATACTCCATTGATGAGGACATTGTTTTAATTGATAAGAATGGAATAGAAATTGAAACATTAAATTTTCTTAGACAGCAGGCTGATAAAAGTACAAAAAATTCTAAATACTATTGTCTCTCAGATTTTGTATCAGATAAGAAATCTGATGATGATATATTGGGAGCCTTTGCTGTTACTGCAGGGAAAGAAGTTGAAGAATATGCCTCTAGTTTTGAGTTAAAGGGGGATGATTACTCATCTATAATGATTAAAGCTATAGGAGATAGATTGGCTGAAGCATGTTCAGAGTTTCTACATTATAAAATTCGGATCTTAAATGGTGAAAACGAAGATTTTAATCTTAAATCCTTAATAAAAGAGGAGTATTCTGGAATAAGGCCTGCGCATGGGTATCCATCCATTCCTGATCACTCTGAAAAAAGTAAAATATGGTCATTGCTAGAAGTAGAGAAAAATATTGGTGCCTCGTTAACAGAAAATTTTGCTTTAAATCCTCCTTCCTCAATTTGCGGTCTTTATTTCTTTAACCCAGAAGCTAGATACTTTAATCTAGGAAAAATTAATAATTCGCAATTTGAGATATATGCAAACAAAAAAGGTTATAATATTGAAAGGATGAGAAGTTTGCTTCAAAATAATTTAATAGATTAATGACTATAGATGATTTATTAAAATTAAAGAATGATACTTCAAGTTTAACAGATGAATGGGTTGATTCTGCAAATAACGCTTTAGAAGTTTTAAATGATGCTAAGCTAAATGATGATGATTTAAAGAATATCTTTCAATCATCTTCATCTCCAAAGGTTTTTAAAAACTTTGTCAGATTATTATACTCAGAATCAAAAAAGCCAAATATACCAGTAAAATCATTCGATAAAATAAAGCAATATTCAAAAGGCTTATCATATGATGGTAGGGCGAAAAATTATACAATTAAAGAATATTCAATTTCATCTTGGCTCGATTCAATTGATGCTGTATCTGATTGGTTGGACGAGAATGAATTGGAAGCAGATCTCTCATCTATTGTTGACTATATCGCTTGCTCAACAGAAACAGTTAATCTTGCATCAGATAATCTAGAACTTGTGGAGATTGTATCTGATTTCTTAAAAGATTTTGGTTTTGAAAGATCTTTGAAAATAAAATAGGCTCTTTTAATTTCTGCTTCTATAGGTATTGATTCGTTATTATATAACTACAGGTATACTTAACTAGCAATTTAGTTATGAGTAAATACAGTACAGTTTCTTTTGATGCAGCCGATACTCTTTTTTATATTAAGATGGGTCTAGGCAAAAGCTATTATCATGTCTTGAAGAATTACGATTCATCCTATAATCCTGAAGATATTTCAAAAGTATTTAAAAAGTTCTTTTCAAATAGAGAAGGGTTACATTTTACAGGCCTAAAGGGAGACGAGCTTTTTAAAGCAGAAAAGGAATGGTGGCACAGTTTAGTCAAAGATATTTTTAATGAACTAGGTATGTTTAATGATTTCAATAAATATTTTGATGATTTATATGAATTTTTTTCTGAAGAAGCATGGGAAGTTTATTCAGATACTATTTCCACATTATCCTATCTTAAAGATAGAAATTTTAATATAATTGTAACTTCAAATTTTGATTCAAGAATTTATAATGTTTGTAAAAAATTTGAAATTGATAAGTTTGTCGACCACTTTACAATTTCATCAGAATCTGGATGTTCAAAGCCTGATAAAGAATTGTTTTATATGTCTCTAGAAAAAGTACAAGCAAAACCTGAGCTTTCTATACACATAGGAGATAATTATAATCTTGATTACATTCCAAGTATGGCAATTGGAATGAAGTCAATTTTGATTGATAGAGATAATCAGTTTGATAAAGATATGAATATTTGTAAAAGTCCTGATTTTGGTAAAATCTTTGAGGTACTAGATGAATCTTAATCCAAACTTGTTAGCATTAATAGTTGCAGCTTTATGGGGGCTTGCGCCAATTTTTGAAAAAATGAGTCTTCAATCTATGAATCCTATTTTTATTCTTAGTATTAGATTTTTTATTGTAGCCGGTTTGCTTATTCCTTTCTTTATTACAACAAATCAAGTTGTGTATTTGCCCGAACTTAATTTTAAAAATATTCTTATAATTGTAATACCGGGCATCCTAGCTGTATTAGGGATATATTTATATTTTAATGCTTTGTCAGATTCTACAGCTTCCAAAATAGTCCCTTTAACAGCAGTTTATCCTCTTTTTACTTGTTTTTATGCCTACATCTTCCTTAAAGAAGATTTTTCAACAGAAAAAATTATTGGAACTATCTTGATAGTTGCTGGGGTTTTTATTCTTAACTATAAAGATTATTTACAAAATTAACATCTGATTCCAATTTTATATCAGTATCCTGTAAAACTTTAAACCAAGAAGTTTTTATATTATATTTTAAATGTGTTTGATTACATTAAAGATCACTGGTTTGGACATCAGACTCTTGCTAGATCCTTTTGGCTGAATTTTGTTGTTCAAAACATTGTTGTTAATTCTTTAACTAAATCTTGGGATCCTCCATTCCTAATATTGATTGTTTTATTAGCTGGTTACATATGGGGACTTGTTGGTACTTTTAGAGCTTCAGCTAGATACGAGTGGACAAATATATGGCGAATATTGACTACATTATTTTTAATTTTTTCTATTGTACTTAATTTAACTTGGATTTATTTTGGTATTTTTATTCAAATTTTTGGCCCTTCCATGGGTAATAATTCTAGTTTCTGAATTTATCCTTATTAATTATTTTTTAGCAATCTTCCCATTTCTAGAGCAAAATAGGTAATAATTGCGGTCGCCCCAGCACGTTTAATTGATTCTAGGGATTCTCTCATAACTGTATCATTGTCAATATATCCTTTTTCTGCAGCCGCTTTAATCATTGAATATTCACCACTTACCTGATATGCAACTATTGGAAGAAGTGACGATTCAGAAGAGGCTTTTATTACATCGAGGTAAAAGGATGCCGGTTTTACTATTAATATATCAGCGCCTTCAGCTTCGTCTAAAAGTATTTCTTTAATTGCTTCTTTGTAGTTTTTAGGGTTAATTTGATAGGATTTTTTATCACCACTTTTTGGCTCTGAATTTAATGCATCTCTAAAGGGTCCATAAAGTGATGAGGCAAATTTTGCTGCATATGACATAATTCCAGTATTAAGAAAACCCTTTCTATCTAAGGCTTCTCTTATTTTGATCACTCTTCCATCCATCATGTCTGATGGAGCCACAATGTCTGCTCCAAACTCAGCATGAATACAGGCTTGCCTACATAAAATTTCCACAGTCTTATCATTTAAAACCTCGCCGTCATGGAGAATCCCATCGTGTCCATCAGAATTGTATGGGTCTAACGCAATATCTGTTATTACAACAATGTTAGGAAATTTTTTTTTGATAGTAGCTATTGATTTGGGAATTAATCCTTTTTTATTTAGAGCTTCTTTTGCAAGAGGATCTTTAAGTCTTTCATCGATTGCAGGAAACAAGATTATTGCATTAATTCCTAATTTTATAGCTGATTCTATATCCTTTAGCTGGTTATCTAAGGTTTTTCTAAAAACATTAGGCATTGATTCAATTTTTTCAGACCGATTCTTCCCATCAATTAAAAAAATTGGCATTATTAAATCATTTACAGAAATGCTGGTTTCTTGAACGAGGTTTCTTATATTTTGATTTAATCTTAATCTTCTACCACGAATAAACATAGATTTGTATTATATTATCTTTTAATTCTTTTTTAAAGTTAAATTTAGGCTTCACTTAAGTAAGAAAAGAATATATGATTAAGCCTTATGGCTAAAAAAAAGGTTATTGTATTTGATTTTGATGGAGTAATTTACAACTCAGAACCACTTCATTTTAAAGCTTTTAATTATGCACTTAAACCTTTAAATGTAACTATAACTAAAGAAGTTTACTATGAAACTTATTGTTCATACGATGATGAGGGATTTTTTAAAAATTTTTTAACTGATAATAAAATTGAATTTAATAATGATTTTATTGACAAAATTATTAAAGAAAAACATTATTATTTTGATAAGAATTTTGATTCTGAAACATCAATGTATGAAGGATCTATAGATCTTATTAAAAAACTATCAAAAAATTATATTCTTGCAATTGGCTCAGGTGCTAGAAGAGAAGAGATTGTCAGAGTATTAAAAAGAGAAGAGTTGTTGACTTTATTTGAAGAAATCGTTTCATCTGATGAAACATCTCAGCCTAAGCCAAATCCAGAAACATATATAACGGTATTGGAAAGAATAAATCAAACCTACCAAGTTTCTCCTGATGAATGCGTTGTAATCGAGGATACAACTAAGGGAGTGGATGCTGCCAAAGTAGCTGGCATGAAATGCTTTGCTATAACAAATTCTGTTGAGAGAGAATTTTTAACTAATGCTGATGTAATAATTGATGATTATATAGAGATAACAGATAAAGCAATTACGGATATTTAGTCTTCTATAATTAATGAGTTTATTACTATGTTTGCTGATTGATAAAATTCTTTTAGTATTAATGTTTCTTTTACAGTGTGGAATTCTCTCATACCAGTTCCTAGGTTTACAGTGTTGACTCCATTTTTAACAAAAAAGTTTGCATCAGCTCCTCCACCAGTTTCAACTAGATTAATTTTGTAGTTAAATTTCTTACATGATGAAAGAATCCTTTTTATAATAAGACTATTTTTTGGAATATTGATCGAGTCATAGATTCTATTCACTTTAATTTTAGCGCTAAAATTTTTATTTATTCTTTTGTATTTTTTATTCATGAGATCAAGAATTTTTTTGATTTTATTTAATTCTATTTTGATTGTTTTCTCATTATGGCTTCTTATTTCACACATAATTTCTGTCATTCCAGGAACTATATTTATTGCTGAGCCACCATTAATTTTTCCTATATTTATTGTTGTATTCGCATTAATACGACCAGTTTTCATTTTTGAAATTATTTCAGATGAAACAACTATAGAGCTTAAGCCTTTTTCGGGATTTATTCCTGAATGAGCCTCTACACCTTTAATTTTAATAGTAAAGTAGTCAGAGCTTGGTCCCTTATAGACTAGCCTTTCTGGGCTTGTACTATCTAAAACAATTCCTTCTTTTGCTTTTATTAGCTTATAGTCAAGGAACTTAGCCCCTAAAAGACCAATTTCTTCACATGTTGTAATTGCTGCTTCAATATTATAATGTTTTACTTTTTCTTTCTTAAGTACTTCTAGTGTCTCTAAAATAATCGCTAATCCGCTTTTATCGTCCGCACCTAATATTGTCGTCCCATCGCTAGTTATTGAGCTTTTATGAACTTTTGGCTTAATTCCTATTCCATTAGTTACAGTATCCATGTGTGAAGACAACAAGATTGTGGGAAGTGTTTTATTCGAACCGAGTTTTGCTATTATGTTTCCATGATTGGATTGAGTTAAAGATTTGGAATTATCAATTTTATATTTTATACCAAGCTTTTTTAGCTTTTCTTTAATATAAAGAGCTACTTTAGCTTCATCACGAGATTCGCTATCAATTTTGACAAGGTCCGTAAATGTTTTAACGAGCCTTTTTTTGTTTATCATCGTTAAGAATTCCTTCCTTTATTTTTTACGTTTAATGATGCTTCAAGAAAAATTTCTGAAAGAGTAGGGTGAGGATGGATTGTATTAATGACTGATTCGATAGAAAGTTTATTTTGCATTATAAGAGTTATCTCTGATATCATTTCGGTGCAACCTTTTCCAATTATATGGGCACCCAATATTGTATCATCTTTATCAGTAATAATTTTACAAAAACCGTTAACATTGTCATCTGCAAGGGATTTTCCATTAGCTTTAAATGGATACTTTGAAACTTTATAATCAATTTTTTTCTCCACAGCTGTTTCTTCAGTAATACCTACATAAGCAATTTCAGGTTGGCAATATATGCAAGCAGGAACTATAAAGTTATCGTTAATACTTTTCTTTTGAATTTGATTGATCACTTGACTACCCTCTTCTGAGGCTTTGTGGGCTAGCATGGATCCCCCTATGACATCTCCAATTGCAAAAATATTTTCAATATTTGTTTGATAAGAATTGTTTACTTTTATAAACCCAAACTTGTCTGTTTTAACAGCACATTTACTCAAGTTAAGATTATCTGTGTTTGGAATACGTCCAGTTGAAAGCAGAAGTAGCTGTGTATCAATTTCGAATTCACCCTCTGAATTTGTAACATTAATTTTAAGATTTTTCTCTGATTTCTTAATTTTACTTATTGTGGTTGATTCATGTATTTTTATCCCCTTTTTTGTGTAGCTTTTTTTTAATTCTTCAACAATTTCTCTATCTAGAAACCCTAAGATAGAGTTTGCACTTTCTATTATTGTTACATCTACGTTAAAACTATTATAAAGGTAGGCAAATTCTATTCCGATGTAGCCACCTCCTAGTATGCAAATCTTTTCTGGCAATTCTTTTGAAGTTAATACAAAGTCACTATCTACTATGTTCACCCCATCAGGAGCTAGATTATTTGGGAAAAATGGTTTTGATCCTGTAGATATGACTATATTTTCTGATGATATTTTTATAGTGTCATTAGCTTGCTTAATTTCTACTTCATTTTTATTTATAAAAGAGGCTTCACCGTTAAATATATCTATATCTTTTTTGTTTAACAAACTCGTAAGCCCACTTTTAAGTCTTTTTGTATTTTTTTTACTATTTTCAATAATTAACTCGTAGTCATAAGCTAGATTTTCAAATAGAAAACCTCTTTTTTTAGCTTTATTAGTGAGGAGATCTGCAATTTCAGCAGATTTTAATAATGATTTTGATGGTATACATCCATTGTTTAAACAAGTCCCACCTAATGACTGTTTTTCTATCAATGCAGTTTTTAACCCAAGCCTAGATGATTCTATCGCTGCTACATAGCCACCAGGACCAGCTCCAATAATTGCAATATCATATTCAAACATATATAGGCTTAAATCTAGCATATTTTTCTTTATTTATATAAATAAATTTAGAAAACGGTGTATCATATAAAAATAATGGAAATGCAGATAAGAGCTGAGACCCCAAGGGCAAAGAAAGGGTGGGGAATGGGTTCTACTATGATGGCAGGTGGCTCTAAGATAAGAGGGGTTAAACTTTTAATTACAGAATTTCGTGATATTGATATTAAAAATGTTCAAATAATGCATAAGTTAAGCTCAGTCTTTATGTCTATGATAAAGTCAGAGGATGATATAGAATTAAGTGAAGAAGAATATGGAATAAGGATTGTAAAAACTGTAAGCCAAGAAAATTATAATAATGAAATATGGGATCAGTGGGTACTTTTTTCGAGAAGAATCTATGATAATATATCTAAAATTCTTAAAGGAAAATAGTTGAGTCAAGATTATAATAAAACTTTAAATTTACCAAAAACAAATTTCCAAATGAGAGGAAATTTACCCAATAAAGAACCTGAGATTCTATCTTTTTGGAATTCTCAAAATATTTACGGCGAAATGGAATCTAAGTCCGATGATGTTTTTATTCTTCACGATGGACCACCCTTTGCAAATGGTAAGATACATATTGGACATTGCTTTAATAAAATTTTGAAAGATATAATTTTGAAGTTTAATTCATCTTTAGGGAAAGGAATCAATTATGTTCCTGGCTGGGATTGCCATGGTCTACCTATAGAACATCAAGTATTAAAAAAAATTAAGACAAAAGATATATCAAAATTAGAAATTAGAAATAGTTGTAGCGATTTTGCAATGAAATTTGTAGAATCTCAAAAAAAAGAGTTTGAACGGTTAGGTGTTGTGGGGCAGTGGAATTCTCCGTATCTTACAATGAACAAAGAATTTGAGGCAAATCAAATTGAAGTTTTTTCTGATATGTTTTTTAAGGGTTTTATTTATCGCGGATTAAAACCCGTAAACTGGAGCCCAAGTTCTCGGACTGCTTTGGCTGAGGCGGAGCTAGAGTATCCTGAGAATCATATTTCAAAGAGTGTTTATGTAAAATGTAAAATTACCAATGTTTCTAGTCTTAATTTCAAGCTTGATAGCAACAAAGAGGCCTTTCTTCTTATTTGGACTACAACTCCTTGGACTCTTCCTGCAAATAAGGCCATTTCAATTAATAAAGAGTTTAAGTATGGAGTATATCAATCTGATGATTGTTATCTAATTATTGAGGAAGAACTATCAACTAATATTTTTAAGAAGAAAAATGATGCTTTAAAATTGCTTGAACTAGTGAAAGGCGAAAATCTACAAAAATTACTATATATGTCACCAATCTCAGGTGAAGAGTGCCCAGTGTTATTAGCCGACTACGTTACACGAGAAACTGGTACAGGATTAGTTCATACTGCCCCAGGCCATGGCGTTGACGATTATTCGACAGGAGTTAAGAATGGTTTAGAAGTTTTTTCTCCAGTTGACGCTGCAGGACGTTTTACCGATCAGGTTAATGATGATTTAGTTGGATTAAATGTATTAAAAGAGGGGAATGAAAAAGTAATAGAAAATTTAGAGGTTTCTGGATTGCTATATTTAGCTGAAGACTATGAGCACAAGTATCCGTATGATTGGAGAACAGGCAAACCAACTATTTTTAGAGCTACATTTCAATGGTTTGCGTCTGTAGACAAATTTAGAGAAAAGTCTTTAAATGAAATTTCTAAAGTTAATTGGTACCCACCATCAATAGTAAATAGAATTACAAATATGATAAAAGAAAGGTCAGATTGGTGTATTTCAAGGCAAAGGTCTTGGGGTTTACCAATACCGGTTTTTTATTATAAGGAAACTGGGAATGTATTTTTAAACGAAGAAATTATTGAAAATATTATAAAAATATTTAAGAAAGAGGGTTCATCAGCCTGGTGGCAGCGCAGTATTGACGATCTTCTACCAGAGAAATATCAGAGTGAGTCTACAAATCTGATAAAAGGAGAGGATACCTTAGATGTATGGTTTGATTCAGGTTCATCATGGAAAACAGTATTAAACAAAGAAGGTTCATATCCTGCAGATTTATATTTAGAAGGAAACGATCAGCATAGAGGATGGTTTCAAAGTAGCCTCCTAACATCAGTTGCAATTAATAATATTGCCCCTTATAAAAATGTTTTAACTCATGGCTTTGTAGTTGATGATAAAGGTCAGAAAATGTCAAAATCTAAGGGAAACGTTGTAGATCCTCAAAAGATAATAAATGAAAGTGGTGCAGATATACTTAGATTGTGGGTTGCAAGTGAAGATTATTCCTCTGAGATAAGGATTTCAAACAATATATTAAATAGTATTAAGGATAAATATAAAAAAATAAGGAATACATTTAAGTTTTTAATAGGAAATCTTTATGATTTTGAAAGTAAAAATGCTCTTGATTTTGATGATTTAGAAGAGATAGATAGATGGATATTGATTAAATTTACTGAAGTTAAAAAGCAATTTCTGTCATTATCTAAAGCATATTCTTTTCATCAAGCCTTAAATCAATTGTTGTATTTCTCCTCTAAGGATTTGAGTTCGATTTATTTAGATTCTCAAAAGGATATTTTATATACCTACAGTAAAAACTCTCGCGAAAGAATTTCAGCTCAAAGCTCAATATCGATAATATTTAGAGAGTTAACATTAATGCTTTCACCTATAATTTCCTTTACGTCAGAAGAGGCTTGGATGGAGAGATTTGGTCACGATAATAGTATTTTTAAGAATGTGCTTTCAAAAGATGAATATATTGATAACAATCTATCTAAAAAATGGGAAAAAATATTGTTATTGAGAGACCCTATACTTAAAGAAATTGAGGTACAAAGAAGTAATAAAATATTAGGATCTTCATTGGAAGCTAAGGTTACATTGGGTGTCAGCAAAGATGATTTTTCATTTTATTCTAAGAATTTAGAATTGATGAAAAAAACTTTGATAATTTCTGAAATTGAAATTATGCAAATCGATGCTCTTGAGTCTGAAATAAAAGTTGATAAGACTTCATTTAGGAAATGTGATAGATGTTGGATGCATTTCCATCAAGAATCTTTCATTGATAAGGATGAAAATTTATGTCAAAAATGCTCTATTCAACTCAAAAAAAGTATATAGATTAGTTATAATTAAGGAAGATGAATATCTCTAACGGAAATAGACACCATGTTGTAGTAGTAGGTGCTGGGTTTGGTGGACTTTATGCAGTTAATGAGCTTGTTGACTCAGATGTTGATGTAACTCTAATTGATAGAAGAAACTTTCATCTTTTTCAGCCGCTTTTGTACCAAGTTGCCACAGGAACTATTTCGGCAACTGATGTTAGTGCTCCTATTAGATCAATTTTTGGAAAAAAGGAAAATATTACAGTAAGGCTTGATTCAGCTACTGGTATTGATGTTAGAAGTAGGCACCTTAACACTAAAAGTCACACTAGAATTAAATATGATGATTTAATAATAGCGACTGGAGTTAGCCATCATTATTTTGGTCACTATGAGTGGCAAAAAAATGCTCCTGGACTAAAGACGATTGAAGATGCTTTGGAGATGAGAAGGAAAATTTTTACAGCTTTTGAGCTAGCAGAAAATGAATCAGATCCTGTAAGAAGGAAACAGCTTCTGACATTTGTGATTGTAGGCGGAGGCCCAACAGGTGTGGAGCTAGCAGGTGCTCTTGCAGATTTGGCATACAAAACTTTTGAAAAACATTTTCATAATATTAATACAAAAAAAGAATGTTCTATCTATCTAATAGAAGGTCTACCAAACGTTTTACCATCTTTTAAAGAATCTTTATCAGAAGTTACCAGAGGCTATCTAACTGAAATGGGCGTGGAAGTCTTGACTAGTTCATTGGTGACGGATATTCAAAATGACACTGTTTTTTACAAGATTGGTGATGAAAGTAAAAAAATAGAGGCTAAGACGATATTGTGGGGAGCAGGCGTTATGGCTTCTGTTATGGGAAAAATATTGTCGGACGCTACAGGAGTTGAGCTTGATTCCGTTGGTAGAGTAGTGGTAAATAAAGATTTTACAGTAGGAGAACATGATAATATTTTTGTAATTGGAGACTTGGCAAGGTTTAAGGAAGGAAGTGACTTCTTACCTGGAGTGGCTACTGTCGCTATGCAATCCGGGGAGTTTGTTGCTAAGTTAATTAAAAATAGAGTTGGGAATAAAAAAAATTATAAGAAAGAATTTAAATATAAAAATAAAGGAAACTTAGCCGTTATCGGAAGAAATAAAGCTGTTGCTGATTTGGGTTTCATGACCTCAAAAGGGTTTGTAGCATGGTTGCTATGGATTTTTATTCATATTTTGTATTTGATAGGATTTGGAAGCAAGGTGTCAGTTCTTACAAAATGGGCATTAAGCTACTTCAACCAAGACAAAGGAAATAGACTAATATTTATTAAATAACTTTTTTTTTGATTTTTTATAAAAAAGTGTAGAATAAGGGAAAAATGAAAACCCTTTTTTCTATTCTATTATTAATTATTTTACTTTTATATTTTTCCCCTTTTTATAGTCTTTATAAAATTGGCTCAAGTATTGAAAATCAGGATAAAAAGACTTTAAATTACTATATGGATTGGCCTAGTCTTCAGGATTCATTAAGAAAAGATGTTAAAAGCTTCTTAAGGAAAAGAGAAAAACTTAGAGAGGAAAGTTTGGATAATCCTATTGAAGGAATCTTTGAGGATGTAAAAAAATTTGGTGGTTTGCTTTTTGGAGAAAAAGCAATTGATATCGCAATTAAAAAAGTTGTCACACCGGAAGGGATTTTTAAATTATATAGATTGAATAATAATAAAAATAATAATAAATCTAATAATGAGAATAAAGCTGATTCTAATCCTACTACAGGTGAAAATGTACTAGAATACGAAGGCTATGCATTAACTGATTTTAATTTTATATCACTAACCAACATTGAGGCTAATGTTGAAGCATCTGAAATTGATATATATTTTAAGATGAAATTCATCTTTCCTCGATGGATTTTGTATACTGTTAGATCAGATAAATTAACGAACGAAATTGCAAAAAAAGTTGAGGATAAGATTGATTTATTAAAAAATTTAAATAGAAAAATAAATCCATTAAAGAAAAAGAATGAATAACTTATATACAGGGGAGCATTTAACTACTTAACCAGCAATGCATAAAAAATTATCGTTATTAATGTTGCTGTCTTTTTTGCTGGCTATTATTTTCTCAAATTATTTTCCAGAAATAGTTATTAATTCTAAGTTTCTAGGTGATTATTTTATAAGATTGCTTAAGGCTTTTGTTCCTTTCCTGATTTTTGGTACTATCACATACTCAATCGCATCTTTTGATGCATTTAGCAAAATAGGAAAAATTGTTCCTCTAACTTTATTTTTTTATATTATTTCAACATTAATAGCGATAACCTTTGCTTTACTTGTTGGATCTTATATTGATTTCGGTTCAACTGACTTTAATCTTCAAGGCAACTTCGTAAGTAAGCAAATTGATATTGGAACAAGTCTTTCTGTGCTCTCTGTGAATCCAAAAGATTTTGTTAGTTTACTTTTAGATGCAAATCCTTTTGCTATAATGATATTTTCTATTACTATCGGAATGCTATGTAGAATAAATTCAGAATATAGCAATAAAACAGTTTACCTTTTATCAAAATTAAATATTTTAGTTATAACTTTTACAAATTATATTATGCTACTTGCTCCTTTGGCAATATTTTCATTACTAGGGAATTTGCTTATTCAGGTTGAAAATGAAATGATCTATTCACTGCTTCGATTTGTAATTAGCTCTATAATCATTTTCTTGCTATATCTGTTTCTTTTCTATGGTTCAGTTGTTAAGTATTTAGGAAAAGTATCCCCATTGGCTTTTTTTCAAAAAATTAAAGATCCACTACTTTTTGCTTTCTTTTCGTCAAGTAGTGCAGCTACAATGCCATTAACATTAAAAGTTGCAGAGGATGATTTAAAACTTAATAAAGAGATTTCATCCTTCGTGATTCCAATTGGTGTAACAGTGAATATGGATGGATCAGCAATATATTTAGGCCTTGCTGCCTTATTTGTAGGTCAAATTTTAGGTATTAACTTTACATATAATGAATATCTAATTATTTGTCTTACTGCTACTATAGGTAGTATCGGTGCAGCAGGAGTACCCTCTGTTGCATTGGTTATGATGACAATAGTATTCTCGTCAGTTGGAATACCATTAGAAGCAATAGCAATTATTGCAGGGGTAGATAGATTGTTAGACATGTTTAGAACTTCAATTAATGTAGCTGGTGATCTGACAATTTCGACAGTGGTAAACAAAATTATAAATAAATAATAATTTTTAGTAGTTAAAATTGAATTTGTTAGTTAAAATTTAGATAATGTTTCGATTAATTAAACTCATAGTAGATTTCTTAAATAATTTAGATAAAAGAGGGAGTACTAATGGAAGTATTCCTGACATGAATTCTACAGACAAAAATAATCTTAAAAAATTATTTATAATTGTTCCAATTTTTTTTGGAATATTAGCTGTCTTATCAAGTATCTATACAATTCAACCAGGAGAAATAGGCGTAATACAAAGATTTGGAAAATTCTCATCTTATACAAATCCAGGCCTAAACTTAAAAATACCTTTTGTAGATAGGCTAACTAAAGTTAATGTTGAGAAAGTTAGAAGAATTGAAATTGGTTTCAGGTCTGAAAGAGCGAGGGTAAATGTTCTTCAGGAATCTTTAATGATTACTAAAGATGAGAACATTGTCAGTGCTCAAGCAATTATTCAATGGAAAATTAAAGATCCTGGAAACTATTTATTTAAAGTCGCAAACCCTATACTTACGATAAAAAATTCAGCAGAAGTTGCCTTAAGAAGTACTGTGGGTGTCACTTTGATTGATGATGCTTTAACCACAGGCAGAGATGCAATTCAAATTAAAACTAAAGAATTTTTACAAATACTATTAGACTCTTATTCATCAGGAGTACAGATTACAGACGTTAAGCTTCAGATTGTCGATCCTCCTGACGAAGTTAAAGATGCATTTAACGAAGTTGTACGTGCTAAGGAAGATAAAGAAAGGCTTATAAATGAAGCAAAAGGCTTCTCTGAAGACGTTATTCCTAAAGCTAGAGGAGAAGCTGAAAAGATGTTGAAAGAAGCTGAGGGCTATAAAGAAAAAAGAATATCTACTGCAGAAGGTGATACGTCAAGATTTAATCAAATTTATTCTGAGTACAGAAAGGATAAAGATGTAACAAAAACAAGAATATATTTAGAGAAATTAACTGACGTGCTTCAGAAGCCTAAGAAAGTTATTGGAACCGATTCATCTGGTGGCGCATTAAATCTATTACAATTAGGAGATATTTTTAAGGATTAGATATGAAGAAGTTTTTACCTATATTAATTTTATTAGCATTATTAATACCTAGCTTCGTTTATACAATAGATGAAAAGGAACAGGCTATTATTACAGAGTTTGGAGAATTCAAAAGGTCTGTTGTTAAGCCTGGGATACATTTTAAAAAACCTTTTATTGAGAAAATATCAAGATTTGAAAAAAGAATGTTATCTACCGATGCTCCACCTGGAGAATATCTAACTTTAGATAAGAAAAGACTGGTTGTAGATTTCTTAGCTAGATGGAGAATAACAGACCCCTTAGTTTTCTTTAAATCTGTTAGGAATTTATTTAGTGCAAATACTAGGATAGAAGACATTGTTTATTCTGAACTTAGAGAAGAGCTTGCTACTCATAATATTAATGATGTTATTGCAGAGAATCGGGAATTAATAATGGATAAAGTAAAAGCAGGAAGCAGTGAAAAGCTTACTGAGTACGGGATTACATTGGTTGATGTAAGGATTAAAAGAGCTGATTTGCCATCTGAAGTTCAGCAAAGTGTTTTTGATAGGATGGTTGCTGAGCGAAAAAGGATTTCTAAAAGATACAGATCTGAGGGAGAAGAAGAATCTGCTAAGATTAGGGCTGAAACTATTAAAAACAGAGATATTATAATTGCCAAAGCTTATGCAAAAAGTGAACAAGTAAAAGGTGAGGGTGATAAAAAGGCTACTGAAATATACTCGTCTTCATATAGTAAAGACCCTGATTTTTATGAGTTTATGAAAACTTTAGAAACATACGAACAAATTATTGATGAAAAAACAATTATTTTTCTCCCTATGAACTCAAGTTTGTTAGACTTATTACAAAAGAGAAATTAGATATTGGATACATTTAGTCATGCCCTCTGGGGTAAAGCATTATTTGGTTATAGAGGCGCAAAATTTTCGCCTTTTTTGTTTGGATCTGCCCCTGACTTAATTGCTTTTGTTCCACATTTTATATACAAATTATTCAACAGTAATGATTCTGATCTTTTTGGGAAGCCCGAAATTGTTCAAATACCAAGTTGGGTCTTAAGCCTATATGACTTCTCTCACAGTTTCATAACTGCTTTTTTAGTCATTCTTTTACTTTTTATATTTAAGAAGAAAGTTTTTGCATTTGCTGCACTTGCATGGCCTTTTGCTATTCTTCTAGACTTTCCTTTCCACAGCAAAGAATTCTTTGCTACAAAACTTTTTTGGCCTTTAACTGATTATAGTTTTGACGGCGTTTCTTGGGCAACACCTGAAGTGTGGTTTGGAAATCTTTTTTTACTACTTATTTTTATTTTCTATAGGTTTTATCCAGGTAAAGATTCATAAATTTATCTGTATTTTTTTCCATAATTCAAGTGTAACTGCAACATCCTGAACACAGTAATCCATCATCCTTTCACTATAAACATCCCATGGTCCTTCATAATCACCCTTTAGATTACTTAGTCTATGACCCCAGGACTTTAAAGAATGCCTACCTCGTAATTCTAAAGGTATTTTATCTTCTATGTTGTCAGTTTGAATAATATTCGGCCAAATCCTTCTTGCATATTCGAGAGTGTCAAAAACTTCCCCTTTAGGATTAAATGTATAAATTTTTTGTAGTGCAGGAATATCAAACTTCTTTATATTATGACCTATAAGAAATTCAGCTTTTTCTAAGTACTCTAATCCCTCAATAATATTATTTCTAAACTTTCTGATTTCTCCTGATTCTGGATCTATAGTTGCAAAACAATGGACTTTTGTCATTCCTTGCAAAAAACCATCAGTTTCTATATCGAAAACTAATTTCATTTTAAGCAAATATTGATATTAATACACCAGCTGCAACCGCTGAACCAATAACCCCTGCAACATTAGGTCCCATTGCATGCATTAATAATACGTTTGATGGATCTTCTTTATTTCCTACTTTACTTACAACTCTTGCAGCCATTGGTACAGCAGATACACCTGCGGCACCAATAAGTGGATTAATAGGGTCTTTACTAAATTTATTTAGCAATTTACCCATTAAGACACCTGTTGCAGTACCTAGAGAAAAAGCAACCAAACCTATAACAATTATTCCAAGAGTTTCAGGGACTAAAAATTTCTCTGCTGCTAGTTTTGACCCTACAGCAAGACCAAGGAAGATTGTTACAATATTTATTAGAGAATTTTGCATTGTTTCAGATAGCCTATCAACAGCTCCCGATTCTTTTAAAAAGTTTCCAAAACATAGAGCACCAACAAGAGGTGTAGCATCAGGTAAAACTAATATACATAAAATAAGAACGGTTATTGGAAAAAAGATTTTTTCAAGTTTTTTAACTTTCCTTAATTGTACCATCTTAATTTTTCTTTCATTTTCTGAAGTTAATGCTCTCATAATCGGTGGTTGAATTATAGGAACCAATGCCATATATGAATAAGCGGCAACTGCGATTGCCCCCAAGAGTTCTGGTGCTAATCTAGAGGCAATAAAAATTGCTGTAGGTCCATCAGCTCCCCCAATAATACTAATTGCAGCTGAATCTTGTAATGAAAAATCTATAATCGTTGTTGTTTGTGATAATGCAACTGCTCCAACTAGAGATCCAAAAATACCAAACTGAGCTGCTGCTCCAAGTAGTGCTGTTTTTGGATTTGCTATTAATGGTCCAAAATCAGTCATAGCTCCAACTCCCATAAAAATTATTATAGGGAATAGGCCATTTTGAACACCAAGGGAATATAGTATTCCTAGGAAGCCGTTTGGCCCCCCAATTTCCGCAATTGGAATATTGGCTAGAAGTCCACCAAAGCCTATGGGCATTAATAATAAGGGTTCAAAGTTTTTTGATATAGCTAGATAAAACAATAGTAGGCAAATTAAGATCATTATTATTCTTCCAAAACTTTGAGAAAATTTTGACATTGGTTTTAATTTATCAGGATCCAATTTACCTTCGACAGGATTAATAAACTCATATATACCAGTTGATTTATAAAAGCTTTTAAAGAGTTCTTTTACATTTTTAGATTTATATTCTTTGGTTTCGATTTTTGAATTTGATGATTGTGCGGAATACGCAACATTTGAAAGAGAAACAAAAACAAAGAACAATAATAGTAATGTTATAAATGTCTTAATATTTATCATCTTATGAAACTTCTAGTATTAAATCTCCTTCTTCAACGCTTTGTCCTTGATCGACAATTATTGCATTAACTGTACCATTTAATCCAGCTTTTACCTCGATTTCCATTTTCATAGATTCTAAGATCATCACTGTTTGATCTGCCTCTACTGTATCTCCTTTGGAACACAAAACTTTAAGAACATTTCCATTAACCGGAGCAACTACACCTTCACCTGAGGAGCTTTGTTCAGTTTCTTCGCTAGAATCTGAGTTTTGGTTGCTTCCAGATTTTGAAACAATCTCTACATCAGTACCCTCTGCAACTTGAACATTGAATGATTCACCATTTAAAACAATAGTGTAATTTGATGCTTTACCAGTTTTTTTGCCACCTTCTTTAACTAGAGATGGTTCTTCATCTGTAATTTTTCTAACGCTAGCTTTAGTTTTTCCCTCAAGGAAGTCAATACCTTTTTCCGCACAGGCAGCGGCAATAAAAATATTTTCCTCTGATGTTTCTATATCTTTTTCTATGAGTATTTTTTTCCAGTAATCAAGACTTTTCTTTTCGTCTTTATCTGCTATGTCTAAAGGGTTTTCTGTTGTAGGTTCAAGTTTAAGGTGTTCTGAAGCAAGCTTCACTATTTCAGGATCTGGAGCTGTTGGTGTTTTACCAAAATATCCAAGGACCATTCTTCCATAGCCATCTGCAATTTTTTCCCACTTTCCAAACATCACATTACTAAAGGCTTGTTGCCAATAAAACTGTGATACAGGCGTTACAGATGTACCATAACCTCCCTTTTCAACAACCTCTCCCATAGCATCAATAACAGAGGGAAACTTATCAAGTATATTATTGTCTCTCATCATTTGTGTGTTAGCTGTTAACGCACCACCAGGCATCGGTGAAAATGGAATAAGAGGAGAAACTGCTTGCGCCTCACTTGGGAAGGAGTAATCTTTGAGTCGATCTTTTAAAACCTCACGATATTTTAAAATTTTATTATTTTCTAAATCACCAAGATTATAATTAGAGTTTTTAGTAGCGTGAAGCATAGTTAAAATATCAGGCTGACTTGTACCCCCAGATAAAGGATCTACGGCAGTATCTATTCCATCAGCACCTGCTTCTAATGCTGCAAGGTAACATGCAACACTAACTCCAGCCGTTTCATGAGTATGAAATCTTACATGAGAGTTTTCTGGCAAAAGTCTTTTAGCCATTTTTATAGTTTCATATACTTTTTTAGGATGGGATGTTCCGCTAGCATCTTTGAAGCATAAAGAAGAGAATTTCATCCCAGAGTCTAATATTTGTTTTAATATCTTTTCATAAAATTCAACAGTGTGTGCACCTTCACATCCTGGTGGTAAGTCCATCATCGTTATTACAGCTTCATGTCGCAAGCCATGCCTATTAACACATTCACCACTATAAATAAGATTTGATACATCATTTAGTGCATCAAAGTTTCTTATTGTGGTAGTTCCATGTTTTTTAAACATTTTCGCATGGAGGTCCACAATTTCTCGACTGCCTGTATCTAAAGCTACTGTATTAATTCCTCTTGATAAAGTTTGAAGATTTGCATCAGGCCCAACAATTTCTCTAAATTTATCCATCATTTCAAATGCATTTTCATTCAAATAAAAGAAAAGGCTTTGAAAACGTGCTCCACCACCAAATTCGAAATGTGTAATTCCAGCCTTTGATGCCTCTTCAACTGCTGGCATAAAATCTTCCATCAAGACTCTTCCACCAAAAACTGACTGGAAACCGTCTCTAAAAGTAGTATCCATTATATCTATAAATTTCTTGCTCATTTCTTTTGACTATTCACAGGTAACCTGAAAAGATCTAATTTTTGGTATTTTCTTTAATGTGATGTTTAACAGCTGCCGACACAACTGCAACTTTTTTCTTTTCAGTTAAATTTTTCGAACTTTTCTTTGATTCAATTGAATCATCTATGTCCTCTGAACCCGAAATATAGCTTATAAGTTTTCCTTGCGCCTCGAGTACAAAGACCATTATAACCAGAAAGAGAAAAACAACAGTCATCCCGGTTATCATAAAGTTCACAGATTCACCTATCATTGTGAAACACTCCTTTATATCATTTTTTATCCATTCTTATTTTAGTAAATAAAATTCATAAAAACAATTAAAATTATTAATTTTTTTTAAATATAGTATTGACAAGTATTTTTAAATATGGCATCTTATGGGCTTCATGAGTGAAAAAGATATAGAAAACCAGGCTTTAAACCTATTAATGAAAGAGTTACGCAAGCTTGATTATTTCAAGTGTATAACTGATTACAAAGCTTTAACACTAGCATTCCATGTTGTTAGTGAGAAAATAGGTTCATCAGTTGATTTTGTTCGTGAAAATACAGAAATGGATCAAACTATAAAAAGTCTTATTGCTAAACATTAATCTTATTCAATTGCCTTCGAAACAATAAAAACAGCTAATATTTCAACAATTAAAAATAATATTATTGATGAAAAGTCTATTCCTACTGGAGAATTCGTAAATAATCTTGATATAGTAACGGCAGGATTAGCGAAACATGTTGAAGATGTGAAAAAGGTAGCTGAAAGTATGTATGACCCTACTAATATTGGAATACTCGATGGTGAGAATTTATCCCCATGAATGATAACAATAAGTAAACCTAAAGTAGCGATAAATTCACCGAGAAGAATATTTGTAGCCGATCTATCAATTACAGAAACTGAAACAGGAGTTTCCCCAAACATTAAATGAACACAGATTACTCCAGATACAGCACCAAGGATTTGCATTATCGAATATAAGGTTAAATCTTTTAATTCAATGTTGCCTCGCAAGTACATCATTAATGAGACTGCTGGATTAAAATGTGCTCCAGACACTTTGGAAAACAAAGTGATATTACAAAATAATATCGAGCCAGCTGCTAAAGCAATTACTATTAAAGTTATATAAGCAGGGGCATCCATTGATGACATAATAAAAGGTGTTCCAACTATAGCGAGAAGCAATAAAAAGGTTCCATAAAATTCGACAATATATTTATTCATAATTTCATATAGTAACTGATATAATATATTTGTTAAAAATAAATTTAATATCTTATGATAGCTAATAATTTTAAAATGGTCTTCCTTTCAGATATGCATCTGGTTCATGGAAAAAAATTTTTAGGAATCGATACTTTTAATTCTTTTAAAGCTGTTGTTGATCATATTCTTCAATTTCATAGCGATTTAGATTGCCTACTTATAGGTGGGGACTTAATTCAGGATCAAAAAAAAGAATCTTTCGATTTTTTTAAATCTCAAATCGATAGAATAGTTTCTCCTAAGTTATACGCAAGAGGTAATCATGACTTGTCCGATAGCTTTTTTTCTAATTTAGATACTAATAATGGAAAGTTTTCTTATGATAACTGGGAGATCATAAGGGTTGATACATATAGCAAAGGGAATATATATGGTGAGGTTGATATCGACAATCTAAATAAAATTGCTACAGTGCTAAATAAAATAAAAGATAAACATTTTATTTTATTCATGCATCATAATCTTTTTTTAACTTCATCTCCTTGGCTTGATGTTCATATTACGAAGAATAAAGATGAAGTGTTAAGGATAATTTCTAAGATAAAAAATATAAAACTTGTTATTAATGGACATATACATCAAGAAACAAAAGTTGAATATAAGGGTATTACTTTTGTCTCATCACCATCTACAAGCATACAATTTACTTCTAATCAGGAGAATTTTAAATTAGATGATATTTTTCCAGGATATTTAATTGTAAGTTTAGATAAAAAAGGGAATAAAAAAATCCATTGCCAAAGAGTAGAAGGAAGCTTTGGAGTTCCTGAAAAGAATCCTGAGACTTACTAGACCGCCTTACTTATAAGCGGAACAAGAAATCATTAGAGTCATAACTAAAATTAAAAAAGGTAAATAGTTCATACTTAATAATATACTTTTAGTGATATAGAAATCAAACATTGTTATAATTTAATAATCGTATGAAAATATCTATATTGCTTTTATTAGTGTCTATTTATATAGTAATAATTCTTTTCTTTTATTTTTTTCAAAGGTCATTCCTTTATTTTCCAGATGAAAATAACTATTTAACCTCAGAAATCATAAACAAAGAAAACAAAGTTCTTAACATTAGGACTAAAGATAATTTAAATTTAAAATCGTATTTATATTTTGAAAAAAAGAACAGAAATACAATATTATTTCTTCATGGAAATGCAGGAACGTTAAACAATAGAATCTATAAATTAAATATTTTTAAAAATTTGGGATTTAATTATTTGGCAGTAACTTGGAGAGGATTTAGTGGTAATAAAGGTAGTCCAACAGAGAAAGGATTAACTCTTGATGCTCTTTCAGGACTTGATTATTTAAATAGCTTGGGGATAAAGGACAATGAAGTTGTTATATATGGGGAATCATTAGGTACTGGCGTAGGTGTCAATGTATCAACTATTAGAAGCGTTAAAGGTTTGATTCTCGAATCCCCTTACACTTCAGTAGGAGATGTTGGAAAAATTAAGTTTCCATTCTTACCTATAGACCTAATATTAAAAGATAAGTTTGATACAAGAAGTAAAATTTCGTCTGTTAAGTGTCCAATTTTAGTTATGCACGGATATGCGGACAAGATTGTTCCATTTCATATGGGAAAGGAAATTTTTGATTCTATAAATAGTAAAAAATACTCACACTTTGTAGATGATGACCATATGATGGATTTGGATCACGATGCAACCTTAGCAATCCAGAGCTTCTTTAATTCAATAAATTAAATATGTTTAAGACCTTTAACTAAATATACATATCCTGTGTATACAGTAACAACAGCAGCGACCCATAATGAAAAAAGGCCTATGTCTCTCCCGTATCCCAAGAGGAAGTTGTTTCCCGGCTCGCCAGAAAGCAAAACTGACAGGGCAAACATTTGTATAAAGGTTTTTGCTTTTGAAAGACTTGATACGGGAAGTGAAAGCTGAAGTGAAGCAAGAAATTCTCTTAGTCCTGAAACTAAAATTTCCCTACTTATTATAATTAATGCCGCAAATAAGGTTAAATCTTTTATCGTTTCGTCATGGATCAATAGTATTATTGCAACAGCAACTATTATTTTGTCAGCTATAGGATCTAGCAGGGCTCCGAGTTTAGATTCTTGATTCAAGGATCTTGCAAGTTTTCCATCCAAATAGTCAGTGATGCAAGCAAAAATAAATAGCCCACATGTTGTCCACTTACCAATCTCTCCAGGGATAAAGAAAGCAAAAACAAAGATTGGAATAATAATAATTCTCAAAAAAGTTAAAGATAGAGGAATTTTTGAAACCATATTAAATACCTAAAAAAATTAGTATAAACCCTAAAAGAATTATTAAAGATGAAATATATTTTTCACGAATTAATAATATCAACTGCTTTATAAAGTTCATATATTTTATAATAACATTTATAAGATGACAAAATGAATCTTATTTGGTAAAAAGCTGAATTATTTTTTCTAAAAATCCAAATATTTCCTTATAAAAATAAGCAAGAGGTATAGTAAAAAAAATAAAAAACAAGGTAAACCAAATTGGTCTCATTTTTAGATTTTACAATGAAAACTAAATTAATTATATATTTTAAAATAAAATAAATATTTTACTTGTGCCTTGGTGTTCTTTTTTATATAATTAGCAAATCATTAAATAAAGCCTTTAAGCGGAGATTATATGTTAAGGAATATCTTATTTGTACTTATAGTATTATTGTCACCAGCTCTATCATCTCATTCATATGAAGAAAAACCTTTAGTACTAGATAAATCATATGTAAAGGTAGGATATGGAGTTGTTCATTTGCCAGATAATAATAATGTTTCCCAAGGAGTGGGGGATGGAGCAATTGATAATACTTTTCCTAAAGCTAAATATGATTTTAAATATGAGGCTGGATCGACCTTCTCAATAGCTGCTGGTAATAGATTTCAAAATTTCGCTTTTGAACTTTCTATTGACCAAATTGTATGCGACATAGATTCCATTACTTCAGATACAGCAATTAAAACAACTAGTGGAGATATAAGTTTGCGAACTATTATGATTAACGCTCTCTACTATCCTGAGTTTTTCAAGTTCGGTAAAACAAACTTTTATTTTGGGGCTGGAGTTGGAATTACTGAAAAGGTTGACCTTGATGAGTCAGGAATAACAGGGAGTAGGGCTAAGGCAGATACAGGTTTTAAGTCGTCAACAGACTTATTTAATCCAACCTATCAATTTATAATAGGTGGAGAGTATAATCTTAATGATTATGTATCCCTATATAGTGAGGTTAAGAATGTTAAAGTTAAATCTGTACACCTTGCTAGAGGATCAAGTAAAGAAACCTATGGGTCAATGGAGATGAATCCAATGACCGCTACAATAGGTTTTAAATTTAGCTTTTAACAAAATTACTTTATTGTCACTGATCCGTTCATTACACCCCAATGACCAAGAAAACTACACCAAAACATATATTCGCCACCTTTAGTAAACTTAGAAGGGCTTACTACAAGTGAGATTGTTTCGTTTGGCCCTAGAAACTTTGTTTTATAAATAACTTTATTGTCTTTGGGCAAATATCCAGCCTCTATTCCATGTGAAGGGCTGACTATTGATGTTAAATAATTAAAATCAGATTTTTTTGAAATAACAACATTATGACCAGCAAGGTTAACGTCCAACTGACCAGTATTTGTTAGATTAATCTTAAATTTGCTACAGCTTGAATCAATAGTTATATCAGCAGTGCTATACTGCATCATACCGTTAGCTTCAAGATCGATTTCACATCCTTCATGATGACCAGCATAAGAAAAGGTTGAAAACGATAGCAAAAATATTAGAAATAAAGTAAGGTTTTTCATGAGATTCTCCTTGAAAGCGAAATTTTATACCTTTTATTTTACTTGAAAAGGGAGTTTTTACTACTTTGTCGAACTTTTAAGTAAAAAAAGGACAATAAACCTTGACAATGTATATTAATTATTTACATTAATAACAAATGCTAAAAGGTGGTTAGATTATGAAAAGACAAAAACAAAGTTCAAAAGCTGAATACTTAGCGAAGTACGATAAAGCTATGCAGCCTATCGGATCATTAGGAAATGCTGTTGTTGCTTACGCTTTGTTGGTAGTATGCTTCATAGGGATTCTGGTAATTAACTTATAGATTTTTTTTTAAAATTCTATACTTGTTTTTTATATTTTTTAAGTATATTTTATATATGGACGTTAGATGTCCACATTAATTATACGAGGTGTAGGAAATGAAAATTGGTTTGTTTTATGGAACAACAAGTGCAGCAACTGAAGAAGTTGCTAATTTAATACAAGAATCTTTAGATGGGTGTGAAGTTGAACTTTTTGATATTTACAAGGAACCTCTAGAAAAAATTAGCGAGTTTGATAACATCATTATCGGGTGTCCGACTTGGGATATTGGATTACTCCAGGAAGACTGGAGATCTAAATTTGACGACTTAGATAATTTGGATTTCTCTAACAAGAAAGTAGCTTATTTTGGTTGTGGCGATCAGCATGTTTATTCTGGAACTTTTCTGGATGCCTTGGGTACTTTAGAAGAAAAAATAACAGCAAAGGGTGGAACTACAATTGGTTTGTGGCCTGTTGAGGGATACAGTTTTGATTACTCAAAAGCACAAAAGGATGATAAATTTGTTGGACTTGGAATAGATAATGATAATGAGCCTGAGCTTACTGAAGAAAGAGTAGAGACTTGGTGCAAACAAATTCAATCAGAATTTGCTTAAATATTAAACTATACACAATCGAGTCATTAGGACATTTATCCTTACTGCAACAAAAACCATTCAGCAAATGTTCTTATGACTCTTCTGTGAACTCTAAATTTCTTACTTAATAATTTCCCTTATTATGTCGATTTCTTCTAATGATTCCCTCCAGCCTATGGGAGCAACGTTCTTTGAATTAAAGACATTTACTGTTCTTTTGAGAGTAATATTTTTTTTATCTGGAAGTCTTACTACAACTGCATAATCAGATATCTCCATCATTGATATATCGTTCTCGCTATCTCCACAAGCAATTGTAACAATTTCGTCAGAGTTATTAAAATAATTTAAGATATTAAGGAATTGTAGTAATTCTTTTAATGCATCTCCTTTAGTATTTAATCCAGTTAGGTGTAACAATCTTGCACCCGTATTTAGATCCATACTTTCTTCATTTAATTCTTTTTTAAAGTTAATTAATTCTTTATTTGTACCCATCCAGATTAACGGCTCACTAAAGTTTCTTTCTAAAGTAACATCTAATGCGTCAGACTTAAGACCTGTATAATAAGCTTGTTGTAATTTTGTCATATTTTTTAAAAAAAGTACGTATTTAAGGTATTTCTTAAAAGTATTACTTCTGATTTTCTTAGATATTTCATCTCTTGGTGTACCTAAAACTATTTCCCAATAGTTATCTTTTTCTGTTGAATTGGCAGGTCTTTTTAAGAAAGTCTTTTTTGGAAAATAAATTGCTGAACCATTTTCAACAATAAAAGGCGAGATAAGATTTAACCCATTGTTTATTTGGATTATCTCTTGATAGCATTTACTAGAGCATAAAACAATCTCAACTCCCTTGGAGGTTAGAGTATTAATAAAAGGCAAGATGCTCTTATATTCAAAGTTTTTAAAATTTAAGAGAGTTCCATCTAAATCTGTAATAATAAGTATATTTTTTGCCATAAATTTTATTTTAAGTATATAATATACCAAATTTCTTAATATTCTAAGATGGAGGGACAATCTTATTAAGATTTTATATTTAATTTTCTTTATAATCCTATATCTAATCATTTCGTATGGTGAAGATTGGGTTGAGGGCCTTAAATAATGTTTTATATTATTAAATCAAAAATATTCATACTATTTGTTTCTTTTTTTCTATTCCACCCCCTTACTTCACTTTCTCATGACGATCATGGAAAAATGGTTGAAGCGATTAAACCATACCCAGAAATCAAAGTAGATCTTATTAACCTCTATTCGCCAGATTTTAAGCTAGAATTTAACATTAAAAATTTTAAGCTAATTGCTCTTGAAGAGAACTCAAATCGAAATAAAAACGAGGGACATATTCTTATTCTAGTAAACAATAAGAAGAAGATTATGGTGACAGATGATACTTTTGTTTTAAAGAGAAGCTTGTTAAAAAAGGGGAAGAATGAAATTTTTGTAATGTTGATGGATTCACATCATTCTTTGTATACAAAAGAAGGAAGTATAATTTACGTATCTAAAAGGATTTATAATAAATAGCTAAAAATATAATATTAAACTTAAAATCGATATAGAAACTATCCAAAAAAGAATAAAATATTTAAGGCTCCCTTTTGCTGTATCTCTTTCTTTTAAAGTCCTAGCCTTAATTCCTTGAGAAATAAAAACAATATTACCTGCAAGTTGAACGCAGATTGTATTTATCACTAAAAGCATCAGTGACCCAAATGCTAAATTGTATTCACCATTAGCCATGAGAATTGAAAATGATGCAGCTGGTGGGAGTAGGGCAACAGAAACCATAACGCCAACTAAAGCTGCTGAGATTCCTGTAGTCATAGAAAGCGCTGCAGCTGCGCCAGATGCTAAAGCAAGTACTATATCGCCCATTCCAATATTAGTCCTTGATATAATTTCATTGCTTTGATAATTTAAATTAGAAAATGATGAGATTATGTACCCAAATGTTATAGAAATTAGAATTCCAATTATTATAGAATTTAATGATTTTAAAATAAGATTTCTATTCCCGATTGATGCCGCAAATGAAAGAGCAATATTCGGACCAAGCAATGGAGCTATTACCATTGCTCCTACAACTACAGCAACGTTATCTTCAGATAATCCAATTGTTACAACTATAGTTGAAAAAATTACCATTAAAATAAAATTTAAATTTAAATCTACGCCCTTAACAACGTTTTCATACAACTCCTCTCTTGTAGTTTTTTGATCAATCTTTGACTTTTCATGCTTATTTTCTTGTAGTCTAGGTATTGAGGCATCTACAGGCAGTACTAAAATCTTTGCATTTTTATCAGATTCAAAAAGTGTTTGCAGGCTATCTAGAACAGATTGTCTTGAATCATTAGTTACAACCATAGTGAAAACTTGACGACCATCTTCTAGTTCCGATGACCACCAGTAATCTACAACACCTTGTTTTTCAGCAATAGTTATGAGTGTCCTTTTATATTTTGAATGAGCAATAATCTCGCATATTCGCATTTTTTAACTTTATCATGAAAGCAGTATGTTTTGATAGTTAAATTAGTCTTTATTTTTTATTTCAGGGGCAATTACATAAATATTGTCTAAAACTAACTTTAAATTTTTATTGCTACATCTAGATGCGTTGTCCCAAACTTTTTTGTTTGTAAATATATATAGAGAGTCACTATCAAAATGACAATTTTGAATATTTTTTTCCAACCTTTTTTTCATTTCAATTAAAGAGGTCTTCTTGATTCGAGCTAAATATCCTCCATTAACGCTAAGTCCTTCGGAGAGTGCAAATAGGGTTATTTTCTTTGAATTTTTTCCAGGCATTATTTCTGGATAAATCAATTTTATTTTTTTATACGATTTCCCTAAAAGAGCCCATTTTGGATCTTTTAGCATTTGTTGCCAAGTAGAACCATCATAATCCAATTTGAAAGACTTTATTTCCCTTGTTTTCTTGTAAATGTTAGAGGAATCAAAAAAACCAAAGATTACAATAAGAGCTAGTATCGGCAGGCCTTTTTTCTTCTTTATAAAAGAGCAGAATAAGTAGAATGAAAAGAAAGCCAATATATAATATACAGGCCAAAAAAATCTCCCAGATGATCGAAAAACCCCAAAGAAGTCTTTTATTGAGCCTGGTAACGGATAAGAGAATAAGAGTGAGTCATTAAAAATAATTTTATTTGATAAGGAATAAAGAATAAAAATTAAACATACGGCCACTATAGGCAAGTAATCTATTCTTGGTATAGAGATTACTTGTTTCTTAAAAAATAACGCGATTGTGATCAATATAAGGATTATTGGGAGCCCTATAAAGTTAAATCCTTCGTAGTCTCCAGATCCAGTAAAAAAAGACGTATCTGGTAAATCTGGTATAACTTTTGAAAAAATATAGGTGTCTTTTTGAAAGTTATCTATAAAGACTGATGGGTCGACTATTGAATTAAGGTTCATTCTAAAATGACCGTAACCTTTATAGAAAAAGTAGGTGTCCTCACTTGTTTCAATTCCCAACAATGGAAAAATACTCAATATTATTAAAACTGTTAGACTTAAGAATTTTAAGGCTGAAATAGTAGAGATGTTCTTTTTAACTTTATTCTTTACAAGGTCTGCTATGAAGATTGGTAGTATCATGGCAAAAAGATATGCCATGGTTAAGATTGATACGACTATCAGTATCAACCAGTGCTTATAAGAAAACCCCTCTCTTATATAAAGGTATAAAGCGGCAATAATAATCCAATTAGCGAATAGACCAACATGGTTAATTATTAAATTGAATGGAAGTAGTGGAGTAAGAAGTATTACAAATAGGAACAATGCTTGCATATATTTGTCGTCGGTTATTCTCTCAATTATTTTTAGTGAAAAGTAAGATTGAAGAAATAAACAGGTAAGGTGCCAAATTCCATAGTATTGAAATGGAAAAGATAATAGGGTGTCAAAGGGTTTAAATAATAGTGCAAAAAGAGGTACTGATCCTGAGTATATGAGGGAGATATTTAGTTCTTCCCCATAGAAGTAGTTATCAAGCAAAGGAAATTGGATTAAGTCGGTCCATCTAAAGAATTCCCAGCCAAACCATGAGATAGATGCATCATCATTTCCAACAAAGAATATCCAATCTATATTTTTAGGGTTTATATAGTTTATTGAAAAACCGGTCATGTAACAAAAGAAAAAGATTGATACGCCCATTATAAAAAAGGGTCTTTTTATTAGACTAAATTTCATGGATTAATGATATCACAACTTAAAATAATCTTCTTATTAGACTATATTCCTACAACTTAGCTGACTTACTTTATTCTCGATATTCAGAAAAAATAGAATAGTTTTAAAATAATTATTAAAAAATAGTTGTAATTTAGGGTAGTTAAGTATTTAAAATTAAACTAGTTTTATAACTTTTTTAAATAAAGAGACCATCATATCTTTATTTAGCCTACCTGTATTAACATTTCTTGGACTAGGATGATAGCATGAAACAAGAATCTTGTTGTCCGGTAGTTTTATCAAAGATCCATGTGAAAAGGCTGGTTTTTTTTCAAATTTTCCATAAGCATCTATGTAATATCTTACTGTTGCATCGAAAGCAACTTTTCCCAAGGTAATTATAATTTTAGATTTTACTAATAAACTTAGTTCTGTTTTAAAATAGCTGGAGCATGTTTTTAACTCATTGCTTGTTGGTTTGTCACCTGGTGGAACACACTTTAATGCTGTAGTTATGTAGGAATTTCTAAGCTTTAATCCATCGTCTGCACTTATTGAATAAGGCTGATTACTAAGTTCTGCTTCATATAAGCACTCATACAGAAATTGGGATGATTTGTCTCCAGTGAAAACTCTACCTGTTCTGGTCCCACCATGTGCAGCTGGAGCAAGTCCTACAATTAAGATTTTAGCATTATTATCACCAAAACCAGTTATTGGTTTCCCCCAATATTCCTCATTGATATACTCTTTTCTTTTGATTTTAGAGATTTTCTCTCTAAATACTACCAATCTATCGCAAAGGCTACATCCAACAATTTCTTTATTTAAACTTTTGATGGTTTCTAGATTCATTATTAATTTGCCTTAAATTTTAACCTGTATTCTTTTCCATCAAATTTCTCAAAAATATGCTGAACCATTGAATGGTTTATGGGTTCAGGATTTATGACTTCTTCAATATTTCTTTCAGCCACATAAGTAGTTTTCTCATCGTCTGAAACTAAAACATGACACCAAGGCTTATCTTTGGGGGGCTTTGTTTCGGCAACTTTTTCATACCACTCATCTGTACCTTCATATGATGGGTCAATATCAAAAATTACTCCAGTATAATTAAAAATTTTATGTCGTATTATCTGACCAATTTTAAATTTTGTTTTAATTTCTTCCATATAAAAATTTTACCTTAAAAACTTGATTTTTGTATTCAAAAGAGTACAAATATCTTAAAGAGTTTTTTATGATCTCTATAAATAGAAATAATAAGGGTTTATTAACTGAAGCTAAAGGAACAAGGGTTACAAAGTCATCTTTATATTCAATGGATGCTGATTTTGAGCTAAGTAGAAGTAAGATAAATGATTTTTTATTATGTAAAAGATGTTTCTATCTAGATAGAGTGCTTGGTGTAAAAGTGCCAGATATGCCTGGCTGGACTTTAAATAGCACAGTTGACGAACTATTAAAACGCGAATTTGATAAATGTAGAATATCCCAAGAACCACATAGATTAATGCTAGAGAATGACTTGTCCCATATTGTTCCATTTAAGCACGAAGATATGGATAAATGGAGGGATGCACTGAGGGGTGGTATAAAATATAGATATAAAACATCCAATTTAATTTTAAAGGGCGGGGTAGACGATATATGGTTTGATTCCATAACTGAAGAAATAATAATAGTAGACTATAAGTCCCAAGCTAGCTTTAACAAGGTTAATACTGAAGATTATCTTTCAAATCCTTTTCATGAAGCCTACAAGATCCAAATGGATATATATGCATACTTATTTACAATGAATGGATTTAAAGTAAGTGATATAACGTATTTCTATGTAGCTAATTGTAGAAAAGACCTAAAAGGATTTAATTCTAAACTTATATTCGATGAAACTTTAGTTCCTTATAAACATAGAATTCACTGGATCGATGGAAAAATAGATGAAATGATTAATGTTTTAAATTCAAAAGATCTTCCAAAATTTAATCCTTTTTGTCAGAATTGTGCCTGTTCGAGGGCTAGGGCTGAGTTTGAATATTCTAAAACTTAACTAGGTAATTTTTATATATTTTGATATATTATTAAAGTGAAATATTTAATTTTATTTGTGTTTTTACTGTTGCCAATAATTTCATTCTCAATATCCAAGAATGACTGTGAAAGATTAGAAAAGAACAATAATCTTCACTGTGGACTAAAATATTGGGATAAAAAAGCTAAAATAAGTCGTAAAGGTGTTTTACTTAAGTTTTCTTTGCATCCTGAAAATAGACTCAAAGGTTCAATCAAAAATACATCTGACCAAAGAAGGTATGTATATATAAGGTGGGTACTTCATGATTCCAATCTAAACCCTATTATCAGTGACTCCTATTCAATAACAATCTTAAAACCAGACGAACAATCAAATATTGATTTTATCTTTCATGAAGAAGTTTATGATAAAGAAACTAGAATTAGTTCAAAAAAACCCTTAAACGTTGAAGGCGAATATTTAAGACTACGGGATTTTGAAG
>PAOQ02000008.1 GCA_002708105.2 bacterium
AAAATAATCATGGGAAAACAAGCAAACGAATATAGCTATCCATGGCTCGAAGAAGGTGAAGTTCCACCACTACCACTTGATAGAGATAGAATTCATATTATCTCTCAGGGTGTAGCTGATCCAGTTTTCGACTATGACATCGTTCCTTTAACATACACAGAAAGCCGCTGGATGGCTTTTGTTGTTGAAGCTGACGAAGCTGCTTTAAAAGCAATTACACCTGAACCGATTGATCTTCATGATAACATCCTTGAATTCTGGTATGTAATTCATAGAAACACTATGTTAGGACCATACATGGAGTTTGGTGTTACTGAATCCGCAACAGTAAGCGGAGCTGACGCTCAGGTATGGAAAGGTGGATATTATCCATATATGTACCTTTCAAACGACTCACCAATTTTCGCTGGTAGAGAGCCTTTCGGATTTCCAAAAAAAGCTGCTTACATTGCTGCTTTTGAGCATGGAACAAACGACAACTACTTCAACATGCTAATGGAAAGAAGAGGATATGTTCTTCATTCAGCAAACGGTCGTTATTCAGACAAACCTTTAGCTGTTAAGCCTTCATTCTACGGTAAAACAGACTGGGGTAGACTAAACTATAGAATCACAACTCATCCAAGTGTTGCTTACAGTGACCACCAAGTTACATATCTTGGTTCTGAGTTACCACCACAGTTTGGAAACGGACACAGATTCCAATTGGATCCAAGTTCTGTTAGAACTGCAACTGGTGATGACGTAAGATCATGGTATATGGCTGGAACACCTTTTGACTTCATGGGAGGTCTATTAGGAGACGTTCAGTGTCACGGTTTAATTTCGTTCACATTTAACTTAATTATTCCACCAGCATCAATTGTATGGGAGAAAAGAGTTGAAAGAACTGACGAAGATACTGCGAAGCATCTTCTGTTCTCAACTCCTTACAAATATACAATGAGACACAGATTCTTAACACCTTACTATCCTGGTGCTTAAGTTTGTAAACTCTGGCCCGGCTGGGATTTCTCNGCTGGGCTTTTTAATTGAAATTTGTTGTGAAAAGAGGGTGGAATTTAAAGTCACTCTTGTCGCTAAACTCAAGTTATAGGTTCCACCCTCTCCCAATACTAACAATTTACAAACAAAAAATCAAATAATTGGTCAAATTTGACCAATTATGGACAAAAAGAGTCCAAAATGAAGGTAAAAATTCAAAATTTAAAGAAAAGGTAAAAAAACTATAAAATACTTGGTCCTTGCAGTATTTTATATTAATATTTTTTAAATGTCTCCAATAATAATAACAAGTTGTTCATGCGATCCGAAAAAAAAAATCTATGTAAGTGTACCAAGAGAGCTTTATTTTAAAGAAGGCATACAAAACCATGATTGGCAACTCGAATACTCAAAAAGAGTAAAAGAAGAAAAATATAAATTTTATAAAGAAAATGTCATATCCNAAGGCGATATATGGATAGAATACGAAAAAAAAGACATAATATGTGAAAAATGTGGAAAAAAAGTAAATTTATAAAAAAAAAGAGGTACTACAAAAGTACCTCTCAGGGTTACGGGGATGTTACCATCCTACCTACGCTTNTNTAATTCTAGCACAGTTGNCTTTTAAAAATCAAGATTTTTTTTAAAAAATTATACGCCTTTTGTAGANGCAATTTTTGGATGNTTCTTTCTCCACCTTAAGTTNTTTAANGCATTAATAAAAGCTTTTGCGCTAGCAATTATTACATCAGTNCTNGCTCCTTTTCCNCGAGCAAAAAAATCATCNTGTTTGATTGAAACCGANACTTCNGCCTGNGCNTCCATTCCTTCTGTAACTGAAGCNACTGANTATGANTCTAGAACAGGAGTTAAATTTGCTGCTTTGGAAATNGCCNTAAATACCGAATCCATTGGNCCATCNCCAAACNCTTCTACTTNTACATTCTTATCATCAATTTTCATAATTATTTTTGCCATNGGTNTAATNTCAGAACCAGACGAACACTCAATNGATANGAGCTNNTAATAATCTGATAATCTCATAAATTCTTCATTTACTAATGANAATATNTCTTCATCAAAAACATATTTCTTTTTATCACACAATTCTTTAAATTTNATAAAAGCTTTTTCAAAATTCTCTTCATTTAATTCATANCCAAANTGNGTCAATCTGTCTTTAAANGCGTGTCTTCCAGAATGTTTTCCTAGNACTATATGATTNGATGGAATCCCAACTTCNGATGGATTCATAATTTCATAAGTCATACTTTCTTTCAATACTCCATCTTGATGAATCCCAGCTTCGTGCGCAAATGCATTTGCTCCTACGATTGCCTTATTTGGTTGAACCGAAACTCCAGTAACACTGCTTACTAGTTTGCTACAAGGGTANATTTGAGTTGTATCAAGCCTCGTATNAAAAGGATTAAGATCATTTCTAACTTTTAAAGCCATAACCAGCTCTTCCAAAGAAGCATTNCCAGCTCTTTCNCCCAAGCCATTAATTGTACATTCAACCTGCCTAGCACCTTCATGGATTGCCGCTAAAGANTTTGCNACAGCAAGCCCCAAATCATTATGACAATGAACNCTAATTGTTACATTTTGGATNCCATCTATATTCTCATATAAGTTTTTTATTATAGATCCAAATTCTGATGGAACACTATANCCAACCGNATCAGGAATATTAATNGTTGTGGCACCAGCTTNAATTGCAATTTGAATTGATTTATATAAAAATTTTAAATCTGTNCTGGTTGCATCTTCACATGAAAACTCTACATTGCTTGTATATTTNGCAGAATGCGAAACNGAGGTTTTAATTATATCTAAAACTTCTTCTTGAGATTTCTTTAACTTATATTTTAAATGAATATCTGAAGTAGCTATAAANGTATGTATTCTTGGATTTTCTCCATNTTTAATAGCTTCCCATGCTCTATCAATATCTTTTAAGTTTGCCCTAGATAGACCTGCAACTTCACAATCTTTAATATTTTCTGCAATTAACTTTACAGAGTTAAAATCACCCTCAGATGCAATAGGGAACCCNGCNTCAATAATATTAACCCCTAATTTTTCCAAATTTAGAGCCACTTTTAGCTTNTCATTTTCATTCATACTACACCCAGGTGCTTGTTCTCCATCTCTAAGTGTTGTATCAAATATTTTAATCATGTTACTCATTGTTTAAAAAAATATAAGTTAACTTTATTTTTTGTCAATTTTAGGAAACAATAAATCAATTTTTTCAATCATCAAATCTTCATTTAAAAAAGTAAAATTTGTTATATTCTCGGGCTCTAGACTTATAAAATCGTCTTGAACTCCAATTGATCCCAAAATTTTAGAGGCAGACAAAGGGCAAACTGGGGAAATTAAAAATGAAGCGATTCTTATAGACTCCAAACTCAAACGCAATACGGTTGACAACCTATCTACTTGTTTTGTTTTTGCTANGTTCCATGGCTCTTCACTATCAATATACTTATTCACTAAAGAAACAATCTCTATAATCGAAGAAAGCCCCTTGCTAAATTCAGTAGAGCTAAACTGATTNACATAATCTGCAACCAATACTTTTATTTTATCTTGCAAAAACTTATCAGAATCGGTTAAATCAAAATATTTAGGGATAGAGCCNCCAAAATTTTTAAGTATCATNGAAGAGACNCTGTTAATTAAGTTNCCAAAATTNTTAGCAAGATCTGAATTAATCCTATTNATCAAAGAATCTTTAGAAAAATCTCCATCATTTCCAAATGGCACTTCTCTAAGTAAAAAATATCTAAATTGATCCAATCCAAATTCATCTATTACATCATTTGGATCAACAACATTNCCTAAAGATTTTGACATCTTTTCTTTTTCAACCGTCCACCACCCATGGGCAATCAATTGTTTAGGTAAAGGTAGGTCTGCGGCCATCAAAAAAGCTGGCCAATAAACACCGTGGAATCTTAAAATATCTTTTCCAACAATATGAAAATCAGCGGGCCAAAATTTTTTAAAAGTCTCAGAATCCACTTTTGGATAACCAATTGCGCTTAAATAATTTACCANTGCATCAAGCCAGACATACATTACATGATNAGGGCTACCGGGAACTTNTATNCCCCACTGNAANCCNGTTCTNGAAACTGACAAATCNCGTAAACCTGATTCTACAAACCTAAGNACTTCNTTNTATCTAGATTGAGGTTTTATNAAATTTGGATTTTCTNTGTAAAATTTAATTAATGGCTCNTGCCATTCTGATANCTTAAAAAAATAACTTGGCTCCTCAACCCANTCAACTTCNGAACCNGAAGGAGCTTGTCCATTAATAANTTCNTCCTCNTGNTAATATGCTTCATCTCTNACAGAATACCATCCCGCATATTTTCCTAAGTAAATCTGATTCTTCTTAAGCAAGTACTCCCAAAAATAGCTGGCACTCTGTTTATGTTCTTTTGAAGTAGTGCGAATAAAATAGTCATTAGTTAACATTAAATTTGAAGAAAGATTTTGAAAATTTTTGCTTACATTATCAACAAAAGTTTGAATATCAATTTGCTTTTTTTCTGCAGATTGTTGAATCTTTAAGCCGTGCTCATCAGTTCCTGTTAAGAAAAAAACTTCATTGCCTAACAGTCTATGAAACCTTGCTAACACATCACACGCAATGCTTGTATAAGCATGTCCCACGTGAGGCTTATCGTTAACATAATATATTGGAGTTGTAATATATGTTTTTCCCATCTATTATCCTATATTTTTCAAACCATTCTTGCCCAAAATGAAGTCTAAAACCAATTCTTCTAACCCTATCCTTAAATTTAAGGTAGTACCTTTGACGCCAGAGTTTAGATTTTCCAAACAATTTATGAAATCTGTAATATTATAACTTGAAACATTACTTAGATTAATTGATAAAAAAACATTATTTGTTTTTTTATCATGTTTAGCTCTAAGAATCAAAACTAAAACCCTTATAAAACAATTTAAAACTCTATATTGTTTTACTTTCATTTTAAAAAACTTGTCTATTAAACTAATCGATTGATCAATAGATCCAGCATCTCTCAATACTATAATTTTTAAAAACTGAATAATATCTAGGAGAAATTCTTCAGTATATATATCTTCTTTATCATAAGACCCATTTAGAGTATAAAGTGAAGCTGCAAGAAGATCTTGATCATCAAATTTATGTTTAATCAATTCTTTAACAATTGTGTCAGGCAATGGATTCAAATTAATCTTTATACATCTTGAATCAACGGTTGGTAAAAGAATAGAGTTATTTGAGGTAAGCAAAAAAAAGGACAAATAATCCGGTGGCTCCTCCAAAATTTTTAATAGTTTATTCTGAGCAATTAAGTTCATGTTTTCCGCAGACTGAATTACTGCAATTTTTTTATCACTTTCAAATGGTTTATTAAAAGTCCATTCTTCTAATTTGGTTATGTCCTCTACTAGTATTGGGTCTGATCCTTTATCAAGAAGATAAAAGTCTGGATGAATTCCCCGAAAAACTTTTGAACTATTTTTCAAAATTTTTTCTCCAAGAATCGCAACAAAGTCTCTTTTTCCAATCGATTCCTGTCCAACAAGCAAGTAAGAGCCTGATGTATCTTTTTCTTTAATAAAATTCACAAAAACTTTTTGTTGGTGAAAGTGAAACTCGCCTATTTCTCGATTAAACATTTATCACTATAACCTTGAGAAGATGCTAAAATTTTTAGATAAACAGTTTTTAACCCTTTCGTGGACTTCTAATTCATTATCTTCTCCATCAATTACATGAACCCTAGGTGAATCTTTAGCTATGCCTAGATAAGCTTTTTTAACTCTTGAATGAAAATCAAAAGACTCATCATCAATTCGGTTCCTTCCAGGTCTTTCAACAATACGACTTAAAGCTGTATTAACTGAAATATCCAGCAAAATAGTAACATTTGGGATCAAACCAAGCGTTGATGCAATTGCCATCTTTTTAACCAATTCTATATCCAGACTCCTTCCATATCCTTGATAAGCCAAAGTTGAATCAAAATATCTGTCGCATAAAACAATTTTTCCTTTGTTAAGCATTGGCTTAATTAGTTCTTTTACATGTTGGGCTCTATCAGCGCAGAACAATGAAATTTCTGAAAAGGAATCTAAATCTAAATCTGGCACATCAAGTATTATTTTTCTTATTAGTCTTCCAACTTCACCCCAACCTGGCTCACGGGTTATTTCCACATCAAAATGTATCTTCTCTAGGGAAGATTTGAGCATCTTAATCTGTGTTGATTTTCCAGAACCCTCTATCCCTTCAAAAGTCAGAAACAAGTAATTACCTCGCTTTAAAATATTTTTTTAAGTTCTTCTAGTTCATTATAATCTAATTTAACAATTTGTCCTGGTTCTAATTCCCCCAATTTTATTGGTCCGACACTAATTCTTTTTAATTTGGACACTTCTATACCAAAAAACTTGAAAAAATTCTTTATTATATGATTTCTACCCTCATGTATTTCAATCTTTAATAAAGATTCATCTTCATTACTGTTAATTAATTCAATCTTTTCAGGCATCAAAAATCCATCTCTCAAATTTGCGCCTTTTTTCATTTTACTATATAGCGCTTTTGAAACCTTACTTTTTAAATGTACCAAATATGTTTTTTGCACTAAGAAGCTAGGATGCGAGATTTTATGAGCTATTTTCCCATCATTCGTAAAAAGTAACAAGCCCTCTGTATCATAATCTAGCCTACCAACAGGAAATAATTTGACTTCAAAGCCCTCTAATAAATCTTTTACTGTTTTTCGTTTTTCATTATCAGACATGGTGGTTAAACAAAACCTAGGCTTATTCATTTTATAGTATTCAAATTCCTGAGGTTTTATTTTTCTATTTTGATAAAGGACTTCATCAACTCCTGTATCAATAACTTTTTGTAATTTAACTTCTACTTGACCATTTACAAAAATTTCGCCATTTTCTATTAGAAGTTCAGCTTTCCTTCTTGATGAAAGACCACACAATGATAAATACCGATTTAATCTAATCTTCATAATTGATTAAACTTATTTATCTTTTGACAAAGACTTATCAACCACTTCCATTGTGATACCAGCATGTGCCCAACAAGCTCCTGCGTTCATAACCATTGCTATATTGATAGCTTCTGTAATTTCATCCTTGGTAACGCCCTCTTGTATCCCATCTTTAATACAACTCCTAACGCACCATGCACATTTTGCAAGAATTGCGCAAGCAAGTCCCATTAGGCCTTTTTTAAGTTTTTTAGATAGATGCCCATCTGCATATACTTTTTCGTTAAAAACAGAAAACTTTTCAAACATTGTACCGCTATGATCATGGAAATCTTTTATTTGTGGAGTAATGTTTTTACTAAAAAAATTACCTTCTGTCACATTTTCTTTATTGCTCATTTTATCAAAATTCTCAAAAGCAATACTGCTATAAGCATAGGGCTGCCCAATAGCTAAGCGCATAGATATAAATACTGTTTCAGCTATTTCCTCTGCAGATGCTCCAGCTGCAAGAGCTAATTTTGTTCTAGACCTAATACAATAAGGACAACTAGTCATGTGCGCACAAGCGAGTCCAATTAATTGTTTATCCTTCTTGCTAATCTTTCCATCAGCAAAAACTTCATTGTGATAACCCATCCATGCATCATTTAATTCTGGCGCTGCATTCTTAAGGTCTCCCATATACTTAGAAATATCGTCTTTATAAATACTATCGCTCATAATATACTCCTTATATATAAATTATATCATAGAATGAATTATGAATATGAAACTTATATCTAACAATAAAAGAAAAAGACTAGCTGCAATTGATAGTTTCTTAAAGTCAGAGAATATATCTTTAAGTTCCTTAGTCAAAATAAAAAGCGATGCGTCTTTTAGAAATTATTTTAGGATCAAAAATACCAAGCTGATTCTTATGGATGCAGATCCAAAAACTAATGAAAAAATTAGCTCTTTTATTAAAATACATAAAATACTCTCGCAAATGGGTATAAGAACTCCCCGACTCTACAAAAAAAGTATTTCATTGGGTTTAATGATTATTGAAGATTTTGGTAGTTTAAACTTCTTAGACTTTATAGAAAAGTATGAAAGCCAAATGGATACAAGCCTATACTCTGAAGCGATAGAAACATTAATGGAAATTCATAGGAAGAGTTTAAATAAGCCCTGGACTATAAAAAATATAAAAAAATATACATTCAACGAGCAAATAAAAGAAACTGAACTATATTTTGATTGGTACCTGAGAAAACATATTAAAATAAAAGTATCAAGTAATAAAAAAGTTGAATTTTATAAAATTTTAAAAAAAATCTATAAGAAATTATGCATAAAAAATTATTCGTTAGTATTAAGAGATTTTCATGTTGATAATATAATTCCTTTTTTTGATAAGAACCCTCCCTTAACTGAAAAAAAGACAATTAGACAATTGATACAAGCAGGTGAATTAAAGTGCACTTTAGGAATTATTGATTTTCAAGACGCATTAATAGGGTCGCCAGCATATGATTTGTGCTCTTTAGTTGAAGATGTAAGAGCACCAATGAACATATCAGACAAAGAATCTTTAATTGAACAGTTTATTTTTCACACAAAAAACTTCTTAAGTGAACATAAAAATCCAAAACACGAAATTAGTCCTGAGAAAATTAAAATCGCGGAGAACACTTTGATAAATTTTAAAGACCAAATCTCTTACTTTTCTATTCAAAGGAACTTAAAAATTCTAGGAATTTTCTCAAGGCTTAAATATAGAGATAAAAAAACAAAATATATTAAATATCTTCCAGCCGCAAAAAGATTTGTAAGAGAAAATCTTAAAAAACCTCAATTTGAAGAACTAAAAGCCTGGTTTGCTGAGAACAAAATAAGTGTTTAAAAAAATTAATATAGATAGCTTCACTATTAACCAGGAAGGATTAGAAAATAAAATTAATGAGGACTGTTTGTGGCTTTGCTCATTTATAGAGGGGGAATTAAATCAAAAGAAGGTCTTGGAGCTTGGTTCGGGTTCAGGTTTAATATCAATCTTTATACAAAAGAATTTTAAAGTTAAAGAGATTACGTCTATAGAAATAGAAGATAAGGCTTTTAAATCTTTAAATGAAAATATAAAAACAAATAATTGTAGTAATATAAAAGCGTATAAATATGATATTAGAAATTTAAAAGATAGTTTTAAGCCTAATTCATACGATTTAATAATTACAAACCCGCCCTTCTTCAAGGTTGGCCATGGTAAACAATCAATAAATACTCAAAGGCTCTTGGCTAGACATGAAATACTTTGTAATATGACAGACATATTTGATGTTAGCTATAGCCTGTTAAAGAGTAAGGGATCTTTTATTTTTTGCTATCCCCAAACAAGAGATAATGAGGTAAGTTTAAATGCAGAAAATTTTAAGTTTAATATTGCCGAAAAAAAATCTAAAAAAAATATTAACTTTTATTGTCTCATTAAAGATTAATTGCCTCGATTAGTTTTAATAAATTTTTATTGTAGACAGAAATTCCAATTGAGTTTTTATTAATTTTATCCGTAAAAAACGCTGTATCCACATCAAGACCATAAACATAAAAAATTTCTCCATTTGTTTCAAAAACCGGTAATTTAGATCTTATAAATTGTGGAACTTTGCTATCTACAAAAATATCTTGAAGTTTTTTTTCATACGAATTCTTTATCTTAATCTTATCTCCATTCTTAAAATTCCTAACTTTGATATTAATTTTATTATTAGAAAAATTAAAAAATTTGGCATTAGTATTTTGTGATTTATTAATTTGAACAATTAAATCTTTATCTTCCCATGATCCTTCGGAATTAATTTCTATATTATATTGATTATTAATTGATTCATTTAACTCAAGAAACAGAAAATCATATCCTTTTTGAATTTGAATCTGACTTGTCAAAAAGAATTTACCAGAAGCATTTTTAGAGGAAGCAAGAGCCACTATATCAGAAATGTTTTTAAAACTTACAAATGTTTCTTTTCCAACTTTATTAGAAAGGAAATTAAATAATAGTTCTTTCTTTTCAAACATACTAAGCTTATTAAACTTTTTTAAAGGTAAAATGAAATCATTATGGTCTATCTGCATTAAAAGTTTCTTCTCTAATGATTTAATATGGGTATCTATAAAAGCATTCTGCTCTGATATATGACGTAAGTTGTTTTTTAAGGTTTGATCAAAATTCGGATTCAACTTAAAGAAGAATGGAACCAAATTTTTCCTTATATTATTTCGAGTATACGATTCGTCAAAATTTGATTCATCTTGAACCCAGGAAATATAATTACTCTTAGAATATTCTTCAATTTCAACTTTTGTTACATCTAATAGTGGCCTAAGGTACCAACCCTCAAGAACAGACATAGAGGTTAGCCCTTTGGAGGAAGAACCACGAATAAGTCTCATTAAAAAAGTTTCAATTTGATCATTGTTATGATGACCTAAAACAATAAAAGAAGAATTTGTCTTATAAGCTATTTCTTCAAAAAATTTTTTTCGATATAATCTTCCTGTAACTTCAATTCCCGCTTTTAATAATCTAGAGGCTCTTAAAATATTAAATTTTTTTATGTAAAAAGGTATTGAGTTTTTTTGACAAATATTCCGAACAAAAGCTTCATCAGAATCAGAACTATTTCCTCTAACCATATGATTAAAATGACAAACATGAACTTTTAGATTTAAGTCGCTTTTAAGCAAAAGGTCTAACAAAACACAAGAATCTTGTCCGCCAGAAACTCCTACAACAATTTTTTGATTTTTTTTCAGGAATTTCTCTATATTAGAATTTAAATTTTGATAGAGAGTTTGGGTCATTAAAAGCGAGTCCTCCTGAAAGTATTAACTGAAAAGCCTCATCCGCAGAAATATCTAGTTGCTGGATTTCATCTTTTTTAAAAAAAACTAAAAAACCAGAGCTCGGGTTTGGAGAAGTTGGAATAAAAATTGGAATCTTATCTAAATCTTTAGAATCAACCTGATGAGGTGCAAATCCTAAGCAATATGATCCTTTCCTAGGGTATTCAACTAATACAACGTTTTTTTGCTTTTCACCTTCGGAAAAAACAATCTTCGAAATCTCTTTAGTTGTAGTAAAAATGGCATTAGCTAGTGGAATTTTTGATATAGTTTTTTCGCCAATTTTAACCAAAAACTTACCAAGCAAGTTTTTGGTAGCCAACCCTAAAACAGTCACCAAAATGATGAAAAATATCAAGGCTACTAAAAAAAGAATTATTTCAGCCCAAAAAGGACTTATTACATCTGGGAGCTTAACAAACCTTGCTGGAGTAAAGCCCACAAGCGAATTTAACCATTTTCCAACCTCAATAACCAAATACGTCGTTATGACAAATGGAATAAAAACCGCTAAGCCTGAAACAAAATTTTGTTTAATAAAATTTATTAGTTTGCCCATTATGACTAGGAACCTTCCTCGTTGGCATTAAGTTTCTTTTTAAGTTCTTTACTTGGACGAAATACAATTGCTTTTCTTTCTGCTATCTGTATGGGCTCTCCTGTGGTTGGATTACGACCAAGCCTGGATTTGCGAGACTGAATTTTAATTGAACCAAATCCTGGCAACTTAACATCTTCGCCATTGCTCAGACTTTTAATAATCAATTCAAAAAATCGATCTACAATTTTTGCGGTTTCTTTGAGACTTATTCCTAAATTTTTATTTAAAATATTTGCTAAATCTTTTTTTGTCATATCTACTCTCTTATCTCTATGTTAATTTCTTTTTTTACACCTGATAAAATATTTTCTAATTCATCTGTCACCTCAACATCCTCAAGGGTTCTATTGTTTGCGCCAAATAATATTGAAATCGACAAGCTCTTTTTATTAGGACCAAGTTTTGAATCCTCAAAAACATCAAATATAAATGCATCTTTGACTAAACTTGAATCAAAATTTTCAATTAATTGAACTACCTCCATTCCTTCAATATTCTTATCTATCAGAAGCGATACATCTCTTTGTATAAATGGAAAGTTACCAAAGGGTTTTAAAGTCTTAGGCTCTATAGTAATTTTGGATATTTCATCTAAAAAAAATGTAGAAGCAACTAACCCTTTCTTTATATTATAGGTTGATAAAACTTCCGGATGCACCTCTCCCACAAACCCTATATTGTTATCTTCATAATAAATTGAAGCGGCCTTGCCAGGATGAAGAATTGAAGAGTAAAAACTTTCTAGTTTAGAGTTAAAAGATATTTTATCAAAGTTAAGATTTAAAAAAGACATAAATTTCTCTAAAATTTTCTTTCCATCATAAAAGTCAAACTTAATTTTATCCCACATTAGATTACTTCTATCAACAGAAGATATAGTTGCGACTTCCATTCTTTGAATTTTTTTCTTTTTCTTATTAAAAAAAATATTTCCTATCTCAAACAATTTAAATCTATCATTTCCATGATTTAAATTATGTGCTGCATTATTTAATAAAGATGGAACCAAGCTAGATCTTAAATACTTAAAATCTTTTGATATAGGGTTTAAAACTTCAATTTTTTCTAAATCTTTAAACATTAAATCATCTGTAAAGCTAAAATTAATAACTTCAGAAAACCCTTCTTGCGAAAAACTTTCTCTGGCCTTTAATTTTAATGATCTTAAATCAACTAACGGATTTATTAAACTTTCTCTAATAGAAACCGTGGGAAGTACCGGATTAATAGAGGCAAATCCTTTTATACGAGCAACCTCTTCAATCAAATCATAGTCGAAATCTAAATCAAACCTATAATCTGGTATGGAGAAACTTGTTTCCAGGTTTTTGTCGTCCATATTTTCTTGAGCACAAATTGATAAAGACTCTAAGATCGAAATAATTTCTTTTTTGCTTATGTCCTCACCAAGAACCTTTGAAACCTTGTCTAGCTCCAATAAAACTTTTCTGTCATTTATAATATTTGGATTACTATCAAAATATTCTTCTGAAATATTTCCTGAACATACCGATTTTACTAAACTCGATGCATAGAACAACGCTTCTTTGATCGAAAACTCTGAAACATGTCTTTCAAAACGGTAAGAAGACTCAGTAGAAGTATTTAAAGATTTTGAGCTCTTTCTTATTGTGCTTGAATCAAATGAGGCACATTCAATAAGAACATTTTTGGTGTCTAAGTTTACGCTAGCTCTTTTTCCTCCAACAATTCCTGCTATCGCTATTGGGCCTGCTCCATCAGAAATTACTAAATGGCCCTCTGTCTTCTTGGTCTCATCTTTTAAAGTTTCAATTTCACCTTTGGTAGATACGTTAACCAGTATTTCCTCTCCAACTATCTTATCAATATCAAATATATGTATTGGGTGTCCTGTAATAAGCATGAAAAAATTTGAAATATCTACAATGTTGTTTATCGATCCCATGTTCATTTTTGCAAGAAAATTTTTAAGCCAAAAAGGTGAAGGTCCTAATTTTATATTCTCAACCTTTTGTAAAGCGTATCTTGTTGTTTCTGGTGAACCAATCTTGACAGAAAAATCATCCAATTTTTTGACTAGTCTATAATTACTTTTATCATCGTACAAAGGGTTATTAAACTTGCATTCTAAAACCGCAGAAAGTTCTCTACAAACACCAAAATAGGAAAGGCAGTCGCCTCTATTTGGGGTAACAGAAATATCCAACAAAGAATCATTAAGAAAATGAAGCTTGCCTACTTCCTCTCCCACATCCAAGTCTTCTGGTAAAATAAAAATTCCATCCTCATATTCATAACCCAATCCAAGCTCAGACGAAGAGCACAACATGCCGTATGAAAAAATTTCCCTTATCTTAGATTTTTTAATTTTTAATCCATCTGGAAACTTATCTGTTCCTTTTAGATTTGCTCCTATTTGAGCCAAAGGGACATTGTCTCCCTCTTTGATATTTGATCCACCACATACAATTTGCAATAATTCAGAGCCTGAATTTACCGAACATATTTGCAACTTATCAGCATTAGGATGATTTTCTATTTTTTCAATTTTTCCAACAACAATTTTTGAATCCAAATGTGATACATCTACATCAGCAACACCATCTACTTCAAGACCGATCATAGTTAACGCATCAGAAACTACATCAATTGAAAGTTTTTCATCTAATATTCTATTTAATTCACTTAAAGAAATAATCATATTTAAATCTAACCCCTCTATTATATTAGATTATTTATTAAATAAGTAAAATTTTTTATATTAATCAACTAAACCTTTATCAACATGATGTGGAGAAATGTTGATAAAACCCTATTCGAGCTTGTAAAGTACCGTAATCATTGTATTATTTTCCAATACAAAATTTTGAAAAAAGGGCATCATAAACATCTTCGTTTGTTACTTCACCAGTAATTTTTCCTATTAGATCTAGAAACTCCCTTATATCAATTGATATTATCTCAAAAGGCTTGCCTGAGCAAAAGCCTTCTCTGCCCTTATTCAAACTTTTAAGAGCATCTTTTAATAAATTCGCCTGCCTATCAGAAGTTAAAATTCCCTCTTCAAAATCAACCTCCATATCCTCTTTACAAAATAAAGCTATATCTTCTAATAATTTTTCGACACCGATATTTTCTTTTGCCGAAATTAAGGATATTTTTTCTATTTCTAAAGATTCCTCTTCTAGTTTGATAATCTTTTCGATTTCTTTTAAATCATCACTAAGGTCAATTTTATTTCCTACAAACAGTCTTTTTCCACGTGGAACAAAATCAAAGGCTTTATTCATTTCTTTCCAATTTGCGTTAAAATCAGTCAATATTATAACTACATCCGAATAATCAACTTTATCCTTTGCTCGCTTTATCCCTTCTATTTCAACTTCCTCATCTGTTAATCTTATTCCCGCAGTGTCAGAAAATACCATTCTTCTTCCATTGTATAAAATATCTGCCTCTAGAATATCTCGAGTGGTCCCAGGCTTAGGTGATACAATAGCTTTATCCTCTGACAAAATTGCATTTAATAATGTTGACTTTCCAGCATTTGGCTCTCCTAGAATCAATACTCTCAACCCATTAATTACCAACCTACCTTTAGAGTATTTATTCAAAATCAGATCACAGGCTTTTATTACATTATAAAAAAACCCATCAATCTTAGCTTGCTCCACTTCTGGAATTTCATCTTCGGGAAAATCAACTCG
>PAOQ02000001.1 GCA_002708105.2 bacterium
GAGAATCACAGATATCCTTCTTATGCTGGAATGATGTCCTTTAGAAATGAAGTTGCTTCGTGGTACAAAAGACGATTCGATGTTGAAATTACAGGAAATAAAAATGTTATTGCTCTAATTGGATCAAAGGAAGGAGTCGCACACGCACCTTTAGCATTTATTAACCCTGGAGATATAGCTCTCGTTCCAGACCCTGGATACCCTGTATATAGTGTCGCTACAGAGTTTGCAGGAGGTACTCCCTATGTTATGCCTCTTTTAGAGTCAAACGGATTTATGCCAGATCTTGATATAATTCCGTCTGACATTCTAGAAAAAGCTAAAATAATGTTTTTAAATTATCCTAATAATCCAACGTCTGCTTTTGCAACAGACGAATTTTTTAAAAAAGCAATTAGTTTTGCAAATAAAAATAATATTTTAATTTGTCATGATGCTGCTTATACAGAAGTTTATTTTCAAGAAAAACCTAAAAGTTTCTTGGAATATGATGGCGCACTTGATGTGGGAATTGAATTTCACAGTCTATCTAAAACTTTTAGTATGACAGGCTGGAGGTTGGGCCATGTTGCTGGAAACGAAAGCGCAGTTGCAGCCATAGGGAAAGTGAAAACAAATATTGACTCAGGGGCTTTTCAGGCTGTACAGGAAGCAGGAATAGAAGCGTTAAAAAATTATGAAGATGGGCTAACAGAACGAATTCAAATTTATAAAGATAGATCTAGTTTGTTATCAGAAGGCTTGAAGTCCATAGGGATTGAAGTATACGAACCAAAAGGAACCTTTTATGTTTGGTTTAAAAATCCTAAGGGTCTTTCGTCAAAGGATTTTGCCAATAGTCTTCTGGAGGATGCAGGAATTGTAATGACACCCGGAACTGGTTTTGGCGAATATGGTGAGGGCTATACTCGAGCATCTGTAACCTTAAATGATTCCAGGTTAAATGAAGCAGTAGAGCGAATAAAAAATTTAACTATTTAATTATTAAATTTAACAGCCTATTTTTAACATAGATTTTTTTAACAATATTTTTATTTTGAACAAATTTAACAAAGCTCTCTTCTTTAATTATTCTTTCGGTCAAATCGTCTTCTGTTTCACTCTCAGATTTTAGTTCAATAGTCCCTCGTGTTTTTCCATTAATCTGTACGGCAACTATAATTTGGTCTTTTTCAATTATTTCTTTTTTGAATTTCGGCCAATTCAAATTAATTTCCATATTTTTAATTTTACTTTGTTCCCATAGCTCATTGGCAACATGTGGCATAAAAGGATTAGATAGTTGTAGGAATTGATATACAAAAAAACCAAAAAGACTACTGTTGTCATTATTTTCTTTAAATTTATACGCAGAATTTAAAAGCTCCATTAGAGCAGCAATTGATGTATTGAATTGTAGGTTTTCAATATCATTAGTTACTTTTTCTGTAGTCTTATGAATTTTTATTAGAAAAGTTTTTTCATCTTTGTTTAGGGCTTCAATATCGTTGTCATATGAAGAATTTATTGTTTCAAGATTCTCGCTCATTATTTTCCAAACTCTTTTGATAAACCTATTCGCACCTTCAATTCCTTTGTCATTCCATTCAAGATCTTTTTCTACTGGAGCTGAGAATAAAATAAAAATCCTTACAGAGTCAGCGCCATATTTTTCAATTATTTCTTCGGGATCAACAGTATTCCCTAAGGATTTTGACATTTTAGCCCCATCCTTTAAAACCATCCCCTGAGTAACTAATTTCTTAAACGGCTCTTTAATCGGACTTTTCCCTAGCCTAAAAAGGGCATGAGTAAAAGAGCGTGAATATAACAAGTGAAGTATTGCATGCTCAACGCCACCGATATATAAATCTACCGGCATCCATTCATTGTATTCGTCATCAAACATTTTATCTGATTTAGGAGAACAGAATCTTGCAAAATACCATGATGACTCAAAAAAAGTATCAAAAGTATCAGTTTCTCGTATATATGATCCTTTCTTGTTTTCAACATATTTCCATGATGGGTGAAACTCTAAAGGGTTTCCGTTTTGGTCAAAGTCAATATCCTCAGGTAGTTCGACAGGTAGACTAGCGTCCTCTACTCCAAAAGATTGACCATCTTTAGAATATAAAATTGGAATTGGAGTCCCCCAATATCTTTGTCTTGAAACACCCCAGTCTCTTAATTTATATTTTATTGACTTTTCGGCCATACCTTTTTTTTCTAAATCACTAATAATTTTAGTTTTTGCATCTTCAACACTTAAACCATTTAGAAATTCAGAGTTAATCATCACCCCAGTATCGGTAAAAGCTTCTTCTAACACCTCTTCTTTCCCATCCCTACTAACAACTTGTTTTATTCTTAAATTATATTTTTTAGCAAATTCAAAATCTCTTTGATCATGCCCAGGGCAACCAAAAATTGCTCCAGTTCCATAATTTATTAGTATAAAGTTGGCTATATAAATTGGAATTTCCTCATTTGTAAACGGATGTATGGCTTTAATATTTGTATCAGTTCCTATTTTTTCTGCTTTTTCCAAATCTATATTTGTTGTACCTGCCTTTTTACATACCTTAATGAAATCCGAAATGGATTTATTTTCTTCTGCAAGCTTTATACTTATTTTATGATCAGCTGACAATCCTATGAAAGATGCACCAAAGATTGTATCAGGCCTCGTTGTAAAAACTTCTATATATTCCTCACTTTGAGCAAGTTTAAATTTTATTGTTGCCCCAACTGATTTTCCAATCCAATTTTCCTGCATGGATAAAACTTTCTTCGGCCATGATTTTAAATTATCTAACCCGTCTAGTAGTTCTTCCGCAAAATCTGTTATTTTTAGGAACCATTGAGATAATTTCTTTTGTTCTATAGGTGCGCCAGACCTCCATCCTTTTCCATCTATTACTTGTTCATTAGCAAGCACTGTTAGGTCAACTGGGTCCCAATTTACAAAAGATTCCTTCTTATATGCTAGCCCTGCATTATAAAGTTCAAGAAAAAATTTTTGTTCATGAACAAAATAATCTTTATCACATGTTCTTACTTCTCGACTCCAATCATAAGAGAGGCCCATTTGTTTTAACTGAGACTTCATGGCGTCGATATTTTCATAAGTCCAATCTTTTGGGTGTATCTTGTTTTTTATTGCAGCATTTTCAGCAGGCATCCCAAAAGCATCCCAACCCATTGGATGAAGAACGTTAAATCCTTGTGCCCTCTTAAATCTTGCAGATACATCGCCGATTGTATAATTTCTTACATGTCCCATATGTATTTTTCCAGAGGGATATGGGAACATCTCTAAAACATAATATTTGGTTTTTTTGCTGGTTTTTTCAGGGGAAAACATTGAATCTTTTTCCCATTTTGTCTGCCATTTCCTTTCTATATCTAAAAATTTATATTCCATATCTTTTTTTGCCAAAAACAAGTTATAGTTTAGTTTTATATATATACCATGAATCTTCAAGATAAAAATTTACATAGTAAAAATATTAAGAAGCAAGCAAGAATGCTGAAGTCTTTGGGCGTTCAAGGTCTTTTTATATCTGAAAATAAAAAATCGAAATTCTTAAATACAGTTAATGATGGTTTACTAAAGAATAAGGATCAAAACATTAAAGTTTTATTTGTTGGTGATGATATTTCCGGAGAAGATTCTCAAGAAGGAGTATTATTTAAAAATATAATCACCAAGGGGATGAAATTGTCAAAGGAAGACGTATATACTATAGATACAAAAGAAATGATTTTGACCCATAAAGGTTTAACCAAGATTCTTTTGGAAGGCATTCACCAGCTTAAGCCTTTTGTGATAATTGTCATGGGAGAAAAGATTTCCCAGATTCTTTTAAGTTCAAGTAATTCTATTTTAGAACTTAGAAATAGTTTTATTAATTTTCACGGTACCAAGCTAATGTGTACTTTGGGACTTAAGCCATTAATCGAAGATAGCTCAAAAAAGAAATTAGTGTGGGAAGATATACAAAAAGTAAACAATGAGGTCTCAAGTGAAAAATAAATTATCTGAGGAAAACAGTCCTTATCTACTTCAGCATTCAACAAATCCCGTGAATTGGTTCCCTTGGGGTGATGAAGCTTTTGCTCTTGCAAAAGAAAAAGATTTGCCAATTTTTCTATCTATAGGATATTCAACCTGTCATTGGTGTCATGTGATGGAAAAAGAATCTTTTGAGGACGAAGATGTTGCAAAAATCTTAAATAAAAGCTTTGTTTCCATAAAGGTTGATAGAGAACAAAGACCTGATTTAGACAGCATTTATATGGCAGTTTGTCAGATGATGACAAAAAGAGGTGGATGGCCTCTTACAGTTATCCTGACGCCAGATAAAATACCTTTTTTTGCTGGAACTTATTTTCCGAAAAATTCTACAAAAGGCTCAGTTGGTCTTTGTGAATTCCTTCCTAAGGTGAAAGAAGTCTGGGATGAGAAACGTCAGGATGTATTAACATCTTGTGATTCAATTTACAGCTCTCTTAAAGAGGTCTCTAATCCAAGCGTTCCCGATAGCTTTGTAAAAGAAGATGATATGAAAGAAATTTTTGAGAGTATTAAGGATTTTTATGATGAAAAATTTGGTGGGTTTGGGGAAGCTCCTAAGTTTCCTAGCCCTCAAAATATGATTTTTCTATCGAAATTTTATAACCTTTTTGGTGAAAAAGATGCCTTAAGAATGGTTGATCAAACTTTAATTGGGATGCGACTAGGAGGAATTTTTGACCATATTGGCTTTGGTTTTCATAGGTATTCAACGGACGTTAAATGGTTGGTCCCACATTTTGAAAAAATGCTCTATGACCAAGCTATGATAATGGAATCAATAGCAGAGACCTATAAAGTATCCAAGAAGGACATTTATGTTTCTACAGCTGAAGAAATTTTTTTATATGTGCAGGAAATTTTAAAGTCTGATCAGGGAGGTTTTTACTCTGCTGAAGATGCTGATAGTGAAGGTGAAGAAGGGGCTTTTTATACTTGGAAGTTGGATGAAATAAGAAGTGTTTTAACCAAGGATGAGTCTGCTTTTTTTGAGCATCTTTATAATATTGAAAACGAAGGAAATTTTAATGAAGAAGTAACAAAACAAAAAAATGGAAAAAATATTATATATTTGAAAGACGAACTGCAAACTTTTTCCAAAGTTTTTTCTATAAATCATGATTCCATTTTGGAAGAGTCAAATAGAATTAAAATGAAGATAAAGTCCATAAGAGATAAAAGGGTTAGGCCTGGACTTGATGATAAAATATTAACTGACTGGAATAGTTTAATGATTTCTGCTCTTGCTAAATCGTCAGTTGTGTTTGGAAACAAAGATTATTTATCACTAGCCCTGAAATCATTTTATTTTATCAAAGAAAATATGTTAAAAGATGACCATTCTTTATTTCACTGTTATAGGAATGATAGGGTATCTATTGAAGGAATGATTGATGATTATGCATTTTTTACAAAAGCATGCATTGATTTATATGAAGCAACTTTAGATATTTCTATTTTAGAAATTGGCTCAAGAATGTGTTCCAAAATGATAGATTTGTTTTGGGATCAAAACAAAGGACTTTTCTATGCAACTTCCTTAAATGCCAAAGATGTAATTGTTAGACAAAAAAATCTATTGGATGGTGCTATTCCCTCGGGAAACTCTATTGCACTTTTCTCTTTAAGAAAAATAGCAGGATATACAAAAAATGAGTCAATTTTGCAAAAATCAAATAAGCTTTCCTTGCAACTTGGGGAAATGGCTAAGAAGTTTCCAATTAATCTTGCTCAATTTTTAGCTAACCATCTAAGCCTATTAACTGAACCACTTCAGATTATTATTATTAATCCAGGTAAAGATTTAGATAATACTAATGAAACTATAAATTATTTAATGAATTTTAATCATGAAAATAAATCGACTTATTATATTTCATGTAAAGATGATTTAGATAGATATAAGAAAATTTTGCAAGGCTCTTTTGATTTTTTCCCTGAAATAAATAATAAATTTGAGGTTTACATATGCAAAGATTTTTCCTGCAGTCTTCCTGTTCATACATTAACGGAGATAAAAGAACTGCTTGACTAAATAGATCTAGCTGTTGCTTCTGATGAATCCTTTTTAATATATATCATTAATATATTTAGTGCAGCTGGAGTTATTCCGGAAATCCTTGACGCTTGACCAATAGTTTCAGGTTGTATTTTTTTTAATTTTTGTTTTAGCTCGTTAGAAAGTCCTGGGATAGCATTAATGTTTAAACCCGTAGGAATTTTAATTTCTTGTAGTTTCTCTATTTGTTGAACAGAGGCATTTTGTCTCGAGATGTATCCTTCATATTTAATTTCATTTTCTATTAAAGATTGTACTATTTTATCCTCTATTTTATTAAACTTTGAATCAAGTTCGATTATTGTGTCATAAAACACCTCAGGTCTTCGAAGAATTTCTTTATACGAAGTTGGTTTCTTCAAAGACGAGGTTCCAATTTTATTTAGAAAGAGATTGTTGGATTCGTTAGGTAAAATTTTTGAAGTGGACAATTCATCCATAATATTATTGAATGAGTTTTTCTTTTTTGTAAATAAATCGTATCTTTTTTGATTAATTAAGCCTATTTTATAACCTATAGGAGTTAGCCTAAGGTCGGCATTATCGTCTCTGAGCAAAAGTCTATGTTCAGCTCTAGATGTAAACATTCTATATGGCTCATCAACTCCTAAGGTTGTTAAATCATCGATAAGTATTCCTATATATGATTCAGATCTTTTTAATATTAAAGGCTCTAAGTTTTTTATTTTTAATGAAGCATTGATTCCGGCAAGTAAACCTTGAGCGGCAGCCTCTTCATAACCTGTTGTTCCATTTATTTGTCCTGCCATGTAAAGGTTTTTAATTTTTTTTGATTCGAGCGAATTTCTCAAATCCCTAGGGTCACAATAATCATATTCTACGGCATAACCTGGTCTTAATATTTCAGCATTCTCTAAACCCTTAATGCTATTAATTATTTTGATTTGTACATCAATAGGTAGGCTAGTTGATATTCCATTAGGATAAATTTCATTAGTATCTAAGCCCTCAGGCTCTAGAAAAACTTGGTGTCTTTCTTTGTCATGAAACTTTACAATTTTGTCTTCAATCGAAGGGCAATATCGTGGTCCTATTCCTTCAATTTCTCCTGAATACATAGGTGACCTATGAATATTTTCTTTAATAATATTATGCGTTACTTTATTTGTGTACGTTATATGACAGGGAAGTTGCTCGTTTTTTACTTTAGAGTTTTCGAAGGAAAATAACAATGGATTTTTATCGCCTGGTTGGATTATTGTTTGTGACCAGTCTATTGTTTTCCCATCTAACCTTGGCGGTGTACCAGTTTTAAGTCTTCCAACATTTAATCCCAAATTTTTGAAAGAATCAGAAATTTCCTTAGTTGGAGCTTCGCCAGCTCGACCTGCATTTGTTTTTTGATTACCAACATGAATTAAGCCATTTGGAAATGTGCCTGGAGTAATAATTAAACATTGGCAATAGAAACTTTCTCCAATTGACGTTTTTGCCCCTTGGATTTCTCCATTTTTAACAAGTAAAGAATGAATTAGTCTTTGTTTTACAAATAAATTTTCTTCATTTTCAACGGTTTTTTTCATGTGCAGCCTGTATAGACTTCTATCCGCTTGAATTCGTGTTGCCTGTACAGCTGGACCTTTTCTAGTATTTAGTCTTCTATATTGTATCGATGAGAAATCAGCAGCTTTTCCCATCTCACCGCCAAGAGCATCTATTTCTCTTACAAGGTGCCCTTTTCCAACCCCACCAATCGATGGATTGCATGACATTATACCTATAGTATCTATATTGGCGGTTAAAAGTAAGGTTTTGCTTCCTGTTCTAGCACTAGCTAAAGCGGCTTCACAGCCGGCGTGCCCCCCGCCAATGACAATAACCTCAAATTCGTTTAAACCCATAATTTGTAAATCTTATATGAAAATTTTAAAAATAAAAGAATTTTAAAAACTTCAAAAATACTTGATAATATTGTTATGAAGAAAAAAATTGTAGGTATTACTTGTGATATTAAAGGCAAATTTTATGAATCTGAAATCGCATATTCTGAAATGATAATAAAATCAGGTGGAATTCCGTTTTATTTGCCTATGACAACAGACGAAAAAACTGCATCTAAGATTATATCTTTCATAGATTCTTTGCTAATTACAGGAAGCAGAGATATTGACCCTACTTTTTACGGTGAAAAAAAGTCAAAGTTTATTAATCCTTTAGATAAAAATCGAACATTAAGTGAGCTTTTATTAATTAGTTTAGCAAGAAAGAAAAAAAAGAAAATTTTAGGTATTTGTGGTGGGATGCAGCTTCTTAATGTAGCTCTTGGTGGAACGCTACATCAGGATATAAAATTTAATATCCCTGATGCAATAAAACATTCAGATGGAGTAACTCACAAAATTAAAATATTCCCTGGAACTTTTTTGTATAAGTTATTTAAAAAAACAAGTGCACAAGTAAATAGCTATCACCATCAATCAATTAATATCTTAGCAAGTCCACTAATTGTTTCCGCTGAGACAAAAGACCATATTGTAGAGGCATTTGAAGATAAGAATGGAAAAGTTTTAGGAGTTCAATGGCATCCGGAGATTTCAAAGAAAAAGATTGATTTTAGTTTTTTTAATTGGCTAAGAACCTAAACAATTACTGATTCTATTAGTTAAGGTATAAAAGTGAAGAATATAAATATAAAAGGCATAAGACAAAACAATCTAAAAAATATTGATATTAAAATTCCTAGAGGCGCTATCACTGTCCTAACAGGGGTAAGCGGTTCTGGGAAATCAACTTTGGCCTTTGATACAATTTTTGCAGAAGGTCAAAGGAAATATCTAGAGTCTTTATCAAATTATGCGAGACAGTTTATTGATAAATTTGAAAAACCCGATTTAGATTTTATCTCTGGCTTATCCCCAACAATTTCTGTTGATCAAAAAACATTTATGAGAAATCCACGTTCGACTGTGGCAACTATAACAGAAATTTACGATTTTCTTAGATTGTTATATGCAAGGATTGGAGAGATTAAGTGTCCTAATTGTAAATCCATCATAGATTCCACTTCTTTAGACTCTATTGTCTCAATAATTAATAAAGAATTTAAAGGGGAAAATTTAGAGATTTATTTTCCAATTGCCTCAGGAAAGAAAGGAGAATTTAAAAAGGAAATTCAAGATGCTTCGAAGTTGTTTTCTAAAATTAGGATTGACGGAGATTTTTTAAATTTTAATGATCAGATAAATTTAGAGAAACAAAAAAAACATACAATTGATGTATACGTTGATAGCATAAAAGCTACCAAAAAGAATTTTACCAGGATACATGAGTCAATCAAAACCGCATTAGATTTTGGTCAAGGACTTGTGGTTGTAGAGTCTGGAAAGGTTAGAAAAGTTTTTAATAGAAATATGGCATGTTCAGCCTGTGGTTTTTCTTTCCCAGAGATATCTCCAAGATTTTTTTCTTTCAATAGCCCATATGGACAATGTAAAGAATGTGAAGGGTTGGGTTCCTTTGAGATTTTTGATCCAGAATTAATAGTTCCTGATTCGTCAATTTCTATTAAAGATGGAGCTTTAAGCCCTTTTAAGGGTTCCCAATTTTATAAGAATATAATAAATAATTTTATTAAAATAAATGACATCAATGAAAATACTCCTTTTAAAAAACTTTCAGATAAAAACCAAAATTTGATTCTTTATGGGGACTCAAAAACCTTTGAGGGAGCTCTTAATATCTTAGAAAAATGGTTTATTTCTTCTCGAGCAGATGAAATTAGAAGCAATCTTTCTAAATACAGAAAAAATGAAAAATGTTTATCATGTAATGGTCAAAGACTTAGAGAGGAAGCTTTAAGTGTAACAGTGGGAGAACTTAATCTTTCCGAAGTTTGTAGTTTGTCTATCGAAGATTGCAAAAATTTATTCACTAAAATCGATTTTGATGGAAATTCAAAATTAATTTGGATGAAGATTAAAGATGAAATTATTTCAAGATTAGATTTTTTGTTAAGTGTTAGCTTGGGGTATTTGTCTCTTGATAGAACTGCACCAACGCTATCAGGAGGAGAAGCTCAAAGAATTAGATTAGCTTCTCAGTTAGGAGCGAATCTTACAGGAATTACATATGTTCTAGATGAGCCTACAATTGGATTGCATCCTAGAGATAATAAGATGTTATTAAACTCCTTAAGTCTTTTAAAAGATAGAGGAAATACTGTTGTTATAGTTGAGCATGATGAGGAGACTATAAGAAGTGCAGACTATGTTATAGATATAGGCCCAGGTGCAGGGTGTAATGGCGGGATGGTTGTAGCAGATGGATCGCCAAAACTTTTAGAAAAAAATAAAAAATCTTTAACAGGTTTGTATCTTTCAAAGAAAAAGAAAATTAAAATAGTAGAGAGTCAATCCAAAGTAAAAAATTATTTATCCGTAAAAGGTGCAAGCCTAAATAATTTAAAAAATATTAATGTAGATATTCCAATAGGTAAAGTTACTTGTGTAACAGGTGTCTCAGGTTCTGGAAAGAGTACTTTGGTTGTCCAAACAATTTATCAGGTTTTATCCTCTATTATTAATCGGGGATCTAAAAAACTTCCAGATTTTATAGATAGTATAGTTGGTGGTGATAATTTTGATAAAATAATCAATATAAACCAATCACCTATTGGAAGGACTTCCAGATCTAACCCCGCAACTTATACAGGAATTTTTGGAACAATAAGAGAAATTTTTGCATCTTTACCCGAGTCAAAGATGAAAGGATTTTCTCCGGGAAGATTTAGTTTTAATGTTAAAGATGGAAGTTGTCCTGATTGCTCGGGAGCCGGGAGCATTAAGATTGAAATGAGTTTCTTGCCTGATGTTAATGTTCAATGTGATCTATGCGAGGGAAGGCGATTTGACATAGAAACGTTGAGTATCACTTATAGAGGAAATAGTATTACTGATGTTTTAAATATGACTTTTGCAGAAGCGGAAGACTTTTTTTCTGGGTTTCCAATTTTGCAGAATAAGATTAATTTAATCAACTCGGTTGGTTTAGATTATTTAAAACTAGGACAGGATGCAACTACTCTTTCAGGAGGGGAGGCACAAAGAATAAAATTGTCCAAAGAGTTAATTAAAAGAAATACTGGAAAAACCTTTTATATATTAGATGAACCTACAATTGGTCTGCATTATGATGATATTGATAAGCTTTTAGGTGTTATATATAAACTAAGGGACTCTGGTAGCACAATATTAATCATAGAACATAATATGGAAATGATTAATGGATCTGATTATATAATTGATTTGGGTCCAGATGGGGGAGTTAAAGGAGGAGAGCTAACTTTTCAGGGACTTAAAAGAGATTTTATATTAGAAACGAATTCTGAAACGGCCAAATTCTTAAAAGAACATATTGCAAAACTAGAAGGGTGATGTGAATTTTGCAATAATTAAACTAAAAACCACTAAAAAAACTAGAATTTTTATCATTACATATGAATGGGCATGGTCAGCACCCTTTTCAGCGTTAGGGACTCTTTCAGGATAAGGAAGGACCTGATGTACTTCTTCCGCTTCCTCTTCAGTCTCAGAATCTTCACTTGCTTTAATTTCGTCATTAGAACCAGAATTTTCGACTGTTTCGGAAAGATTATTATTTTCTTTTGGGGACTCAGTATCTATTACTTCTTCATTTTCACTCATTATTCAATAATAACCTACTGAATTCATTATTGAAATATAATATTGATTTTTATTTTATTTCAATGCTATACTCTATAAGTCGTCATTTAACTCAACTTGCAACGACTTAAAATAATTGCTAAATAGAGTGAAGACGTTGCTCGATGTCTTTCCTCTTTGAGTTACAAATAAAATTTAGGAGTTTGTTATGACTAAAACAATGTGTGATATTCGTTTATGCGTTATAAATACATGTTGTTGTTGTCTGTCAAACTCATGTTGTTGTAACTACAAATAGTATTAGTTATAAACTTAAAATTTAATTTTTTTCTGGTTTTATAAATATAACCAGGTGGAGGAATAAAATGGCAGAATATAAAAATCCTGAATTGTTAGTTTCAACTGACTGGGTACTTGAGAATAAAGACAATCCTGGAATAAAGGTATTAGAGTCTAACGAGGATATTCTATTGTATGACATTGGTCATATAGAGGGTGCAATTAAGATAGATTGGGAGACAGAGCTTCAAGATAATCTTATTAGGGACTATATTGATAAAGATAAATTTGAGAAGCTATTATCTTCTAAGGGTATTTCACCTGATGATACAATTGTATTTTATGGAGATAAAAGCAATTGGTGGGCTTGCTACGCTTTATGGACATTTAAAATATACGGACATGAAAAATGTTTAATAATGAATGGTGGAAGGCAAAAGTGGATAGAAGAGAAAAAGCCTTTAACCAAAGATGTCCCAGAGTATGAAAATACAAACTATAAAGTATCTAATGTTAATCTAGACATTAGAGCTTTTAGGGAAGAAGTTAAGGAACACAGCGCATCTCAGAAAGCTTTAATTGACGTAAGATCTCCAAAAGAATTTTCTGGAGAAATGTTACATATGGAAGCATATCCTCAAGAAGGAGCACTTAGGGGTGGCCACATTCCCAATGCTAAAAGTGTTCCATGGGCTACTGCGGCAAATGAAGATGGGACATTTAAATCAGCTGATGAATTGTTGAAGATTTATCAAGATGGTGCTGGACTAAAGCCAGACGATGATGTTATAGCATATTGTCGTATTGGAGAAAGATCTTCTCATACTTGGTTTGTGCTTACATATTTGTTGGGATACAATAGTGTGAAAAATTATGATGGTTCTTGGACAGAGTGGGGAAATCTTGTTCAAGCTCCAATTGAAAAATAAAGAGGTTAAATTTGACTCAGGACAAACAGGAATTAATGGATTTTATCCTAGACCATTATGAGAATCCAAGAAATGCGGGTTCTCTTAATGGTGATCATGAACATACACATAGTTGTGATGTAAAGCAAAATGGTGGAAATCCGGGATGTGGGGATATAATCACTGTTTGTCTTAAATTTAATGATGGTATTATTGAGGATTTTAAATTTGAAGGTGAAGGTTGTATTGTGAGCCAGGCTGGCACTTCGATAATATCTGAAATTGTTATAGGTAAATCTAAAGAAGAGATTATGGGCATGGGCCCAGAAGTTATTACTGAAATCATTGGCGAAGAGCTTGCCCTTTCAAGGCCTAAATGCTCTACTCTAGGTATTCAAACAGTTAAGCTAGCTATTAAGGAATTTGAGAAGCAAGAAGCTAAAAAAGAGGCTCTAGGATAAAATTCCTTTTTTGTAATTTTAAAATTTAATTTATAATATACTTAAGTAGAAGTGAGGTGCAATAATGAGCAAAAAAAATGGAAACGGAAAAGTTAATTACGAAGCAGCATTAAATTATCCATTATTTGAAGCAATTTTTAATAGAAGGTCTAGAAGGTTTGGCGCAGGAATGGAATTACCTTCGGATAGTACACTAGGTCATAAATCAGAAATTCCCCCGATACCTTTGACAGAATTTCAAGAAGCCATGTTGGTTTGGGCAGGAACAGGTTTGACTGGATTATGTCTGGCTGATTTGCCACCA
>PAOQ02000004.1 GCA_002708105.2 bacterium
ACACTTCAGCGCTTACAGGACCTTTCACGATCTTGCAGATTTCTTTAATAGTTGTTTTAAAATCTTTTTGCTTATTTTCTTTAGCAACAAGTGATGGATTCGTTGTTACTCCATCTAACAATCCTAATTCTGCTGCTTCTTTAATTTCATTTAAATTGGCGCTATCGATAAAGAATTTCATTTCTAAATAATACTTTATTTTCTGATAATTTAAATAAATGATTGACAAAAATTATAAAATCAGCACAATAAACAATTAATTATGGCAAATAAAAGTAAATCAGCAAAGAAGAGAGTTAGACAAGATGTTAAAAGAAGACTTAGGAATAAGTCTGTACTCTCTAGTCTAAAAACCAAATTAAAAGCATATAAAACTTCTTTAGCTAATCAGTCTGATGACAGAGAAGAATTGTTAAGAAAAGTTATATCTGCATACCATAAAGCTGCATCTAAAGGCGTAATCCATAAAAGAAATGCCTCAAGGAATATTTCTAGAATTTCAAAACTCTCTTAACTCTTACAAAGTTTATTAAATAAATTCAGAATTATGTTCTCATGATTAAGATTTGTAGTTTTTAACAATTGATCAACCTCTTTTAATGTACGTAAAGATTCAAGTATATCATCCATACTTTTTTTGTTTGTTTCTTGTTCAAAATACTTATATTGATATTTTGAGATTTTAGTTGTCTTTATAATGTCTTGATTATTGAATGCCGCATTTTTAAGACTTTTTATCTTAAGGTACGTTCTAAATCTCCAAGTCAATCTTGAAATTTCTAGAAATATATTTTCCTTAAATCTTGTTTTTTGAACCTCTAATAGGCAAGCTTTAAGGTTTTTATTATTTATATATTTTATTAAATCATATGTTTCTTTAAACACTTCATTTCTTTCATCTTTTATGAGATTGTTAACTAACTCTTCGTTCATGTTCTTTGTCTTGTTAAGGCTTTCAAGTTTCGTTAAATATGAAAGAACTGATAGTTTGTCTGAGAACTTCAGAGCTAATTCAGCGATATTCTTATCTTTTAGTTTAAGACTCCTATTCTTTAATTCTTTTTCAATAAACTTTATCATGTCACTCTCTGAATCATTTTCATCATTTTCAAAATCACAAGTAATATTAATTTTTTTATTATCGAAGATAAAAATATGCTTAGTAGTTTTCATTGGATTTATTAAATAATCATTTATTTCTTGAATTGTTTCAGAATCAGTTTCTTTTAATCCATATACAACAACAAACCTATATTTTGAAAGATAAGGGTATGTGTTACATATATTAATGAAATTATCACAAGTATTAGATTTAGAAAAATCAAATATATTAACATTATCCAAACCCTCTTCAGAATTTATCTTAAGAATTTTTTTTACTGATTCGATACTATAATTAGTAGAATCAATGATTTTTAAACTGACCCCTTCTTCTTCTATAAACTTTTCAACAGAAATTTTCTTACTACTCATATTTATAGTTATAATAACAAGAGAAAGTGATAAAAGAAATTTTAACGAAAAGTTTTAAAGCCCCTCAAATATATGAGGATTTTGAGTCTACTCAGTCAGAATTCCATTCAATTGTTTTGAATGATAACCTTGATGGTTATTTGCTTTTTCTCGAGTACCATGATGTTTATACAATTGGACGATTTGCAAAAACAAAAGACACTATGGATTTATCGCCAATAAAGTCCTCTCGAGGTGGCGATATTACTTTCCATGGAAAGGGTCAAGAGATAATTTATCCGATAATTAATATCAAAAAAATCGGGATATCTCTTCGTGATTATCTTGATATTCTTCACAATTTTCTTATCAAATTTTTATTATCAAGAAATATATTTGCTCAAAGAAATGACAAAGGACCTGGTCTATGGGTAAAGGATAATAAAATTTGTTTTTTTGGTATTGCAGTTAAGAGCGGTGTCACATTACACGGTATGTCTATTAATATTGAATGTGATCTAGATAGATTTAATTATATAAGCCCATGCGGAGACCCAACGATAAAAGTCGGGAATCTTTTTAGTTTGAAAGACATAAACAAAGAATCCTTAAGAAAAGAAATTGCATTTTTCTTTAATGAGGAATTGAATTGTTATAGAACTTAACCAAAGAAAAATGAAATTTCTCTTTTTGCGGACTCTGGTGAATCAGAACCATGGATTATGTTTCTATCAATAGACTCGGCATGTTCGGCTCTTATAGTGCCTTCTTTAGCCTCTGCCGGGTTCGTTGACCCCATTATTTCACGGACTTTTAATATTGCATTTTCACCTTGAATTACAAAAGGGATACAAGGCCCTGATGTCATAAAATTTACTAATTCACCATAAAAGGGCTGCTCTTTGTGCATCGAGTAGAATTCTCCTGCTTGATCAGCGTCTAAGGTTAAATATTTAATATTAGTAATTTTAAACCCAGCATCTTCAAATTTTTTTAAAATGGTTCCGACAAGATTTTTGCTTACTCCGTCGGGCTTTATAATCGAAAGTGTTTGTTCCATTTAACTGCTCCTTTTAATTCTAATTGCTTTTTCATCTTTAATATACTCATGAAACTTTGACCTTGTAAATAGGTTGATTTATTATAGAAAAAAGGATGTTTTATGTTAGCTGATAAAATAAAGAGTCAAATCGAAGATTTAGCAAAACTAACCAGAGATGCTTCATACGAAATAGCCAAGGCTACCTCAAAAGAGAAAAATGATATTTTAAGAAAAATAATTAGTGGGATTGATAAATCTCGAAATAGAATACTTGATGCAAATAAAGTCGATCTTACATTAGTTCAAAAAAAGGATGTTACTAGCGCGTTTTTAGAAAGAATGACCTTAACTGATAAGAAGATTACTCAAATGATTACAAATATTGAGGAAGTCGTTGAGCTAGAAGATCCGGTAGGTAAAAGAGAACATTTTAATAAAAGACCTAATGGCCTAGAAGTTCTCAAGCAATCTATACCATTAGGTGTAATATCTATAATTTATGAATCACGTCCTAATGTTACCTCAGATGCGGCAGTCTTATGTTTAAAGTCTGGAAATGCAACTGTTTTAAGAGGAGGTTCTGAATGTTTTAATACAAATCTTGAGATAATTAATATAATTAAAAGCTCGTTACGTGAGTGCGGTTTTGATTCAAATTGTATAAATATGATTCCGATTACAGATAGAGAGGCTTTAAAATTTATTTTAACTTTAGAAAGTTATATAGACTTGGTAATTCCAAGAGGAGGAGAAAATTTAATCAAATTTATCTCTGAGTTTTCAAGAATACCTGTAATTAAACATTATAAAGGCGTTTGCCATGTATATATAGATAAATCTGCGAATATAAATAACGCCATAGAGATATCTTTAAACTCTAAGATCCAAAGACCCGGAGTATGCAATGCAATGGAAACACTTTTAGTTCATAAAGAAGTTGCAAAGCAACTTTTGCCGGAATTATTAAACCTTTTAAAAGAAAATAATGTAAAAGTGCATTCAACGAAAGATGTCCAAGAATTTTCGCCTGATTTTAAAATTTTACAAGTCAAAGAACAGGATTGGTACAATGAGTATCTAGATTTAGAAATGAATATTAAAATTGTTGAGAATATTGAGGAAGCCATAAATCATATAGAAAAGTATGGTTCATTGCATACCGAATCAATTGTTACAGATAATAAAAAGACCGCGGATCTTTTTATTAATTCCATTAATTCATCTGCCATAATGCATAATGCATCTACAAGATTTAATGATGGTAACGAGTTAGGTTTGGGGGCTGAAATTGGAATTAGCACTACAAAGCTCCATGCCTTCGGCCCTATGGGGCTTAACGAATTAACTACAAAGAAATTTGTCATTTTAGGAGAAGGACAAATTAAGCAAAATGCTTGAAAAGCTGGAAGTTAATAATATATCTATTCTTGATAGCGCTGAAATAAATTTTAGCAGCGGTCTTAATATAGCAACTGGCGAGACAGGGGCTGGTAAATCGCTGATATTGAGTACCTTAGTATTCTTTTTAGAAAAAAAATTTCCAAATGAATTAATTAAGAATAAAGAAAAAGAGACAATAATTTCAATCAACATAGTTATAGATAATTCTAAAATCAAAGAAATTTTAAGAAACAATAAGATAGAAGTTACAGATAATTCCTTAAATATTAAAAGAATTATTAACTCCAGTAAGGTTACTAAATACTATATTGATGGAATAAAGGTAAAAGCTGAAGTTGTCAGCAGCATTTTTCAGAATTATTTTTCTTTTTTTGTCCAGGGTGCTCAATCTTTTTTAATTAGTAAGAAGTATCAGCTTAATATTTTAGATAGGTTTGCGAATCTAGATGATTTAATTTTGGATTATAGAGGTACTTTCAATAGATATTTAGAATCTGATAAAAAATTAAAAAAAGTCTTACTTCAAAAAAAGGATATTGAAGAAAGAAGAGATTTTCTAAGGTTTCAACTCGAAGAGTTAAAAGAGATAAAAATCGCAAGCTCTGATGAAGAATTAGAATTGATAGAAGAAGTAAAGAAACAAAAAGTTATTAATGAAAATTCAGGGGTAATAACAGATTTAATAACTTATATAGACGAAATAGGCGTTAATTCAATAAATGAGATTGAAAATAAGATTAACAAGTCAGATTTCTTTCCTGAAAATATAAAAAAGATAATTAAAGACATTTCTGTAAATATGAACGAGCTATCTTATCAAGTATCAATGCTTAAGACAGAAAATTTAGATGATGAATTTTTTATAGAGAAACAAAATGAACTTTTTTTACTTAAGGACCTTAGAAGAAAGTATAAGCTTACAACAGAGGATTTAATAAATAAAAAAAAAGAAATTATAGATCTTTTTTCATGTGAATCTGAGATTGATAATATGATTTATAATATGGAGAAAGAAAATAGTGAACTTAAAGAGATATCCTTAAAAAAAGCTAATATTATATCTAAAAAGAGAAAGGCTAGTTCAGGCGCATTAACTAAGTTAGTAAAAACGGGGTTATCAGATCTTGGTATTTTGAATTCAAACTGGATTATAAGTTTTAGAGAGATTGATTTGAGTGAAAATGGGATTGATGATATTGAATTTTTGTTTTCGGCAAATCCGGATTTCCCACCTGAGCCATTAAAATCTGTTGCTTCAGGAGGCGAATTGTCGAGAATAATGCTTATTCTTGCTTTGGAGATATCTAAGATTTTTGAAAGTAAAATTATTTTATTTGATGAACCTGATGTTGGATTAGGTGGGGCGATTGCAGAAAAACTAGGGGAAAAAATATCTCAGCTATCAAAGTCTTCACAGGTTTTATGCATTAGTCATTTGCCTCAAGTTGCTTCATTTGCAGACACACACTTGTTGATATCTAAAAGAATTAAAGATGGGAGTACTATTATTAGCGTTAATAGATTAACAAAAGAGGAAAGAATTAAAGAAATTGCAAGAATGATAAGTGGAAAAAAAATTGAGCAAGAAGCTCTGATTCTGGCAGATAAGATGGTTAAATAACAAAAACAATAGCAGTTATCACAGAAACCCATTCCCCATCCTCAGGACCATCTCCTATGCTTGTGATTGCTCTAGTTCTTACCGTGTTTCCACTAATTTTCCATATATCTTTTTGTTCATTGTAGTTTTTATTTGAATCAAAAGGCGCTCCAATTGTTGTGGCTAACATATAAGCAGCAAGATCTTCAGCATATTCCCCTGACTGTTTTTTGCTTTCACCATAGCTATGATGTTCTGATAAGTAACCATGCTTGCTTCTGTCCTCCGGCATTGCCATCCCAACCGATGAGGTAATTCTTCTTTTAGGCTCATTTGTTGATGCCTCACTTAATACAACATAAACAATTTGTCCAGGAGTCAGCATTTTTAGCCCTTTTGATTTCGATACTATTTTACAAAAGGGTGGCATTATGCTTGAAACTTTGACTAAATTAAATTCTGCAATATTAGCATTTCTTAATGCCATTTCAAAACTGGTTAATTTTTCCTTGCTTTTTCCAATACCTTTAGTAAAAAATGCATACTTAGGAACCATAAATACCCTCGATCAATTAGATTCTCTTAATTTTTAATTTTAGCCAAATTTTTTCTTTAGTAAAATCAAAAGTTTAAAACAATTGAAATTACATTGATAATGTATTATTAATTAAATTAAATGAGCAATTTCTTAAAGAGATTTTTAACTTCTTTAGTGATTTTACCTATAGTTTTTTATTCAGTTTATAAAGGTGAAATAGTTTTTACAATATTCGTTGGAATAGTTTTATCCCTTGCGTACTGGGAGCTTGAAAAAATGTTGGAGTTGCCAGAAAAGAAGCTCTCTATAGTTTCGTTTTTCTTGCTTTTGATTTTAGTATTTTTTTCATTTACAAATCCTCAAATGTTCCTCTATTCAGCAGCTTTGATATTTGTTATATGGATAATTAGAATTATTTTTAACAAAACTAAAATAGAGAGTTTTTGGAATTCTTATTTGTTCATTCTGTTGTATGTTGGATTTGGAGTAAATTTTTCAATTTTAATAAGGAATTTAGACAATGGGATAGTTTTATTGGCTTCTGTATTGATAATTTCCTCAATTAATGACATAGCTGCTTACATTGTTGGAAAGTTCTTTGGTGTAACAAAAGCATTTCCAAATGTGAGCCCAAATAAGACTTATGAAGGTTCAATTGCAGGCATAATATCGTCGATTGTGGTTTCAATTTTTCTTTTTGAATATTTTCAATTAATGATTCCTTTGTCACAGGCAATGTTTATTGGAATGGTTATTTCTTTCCTTGGAATTCTAGGCGATTTATTAGAGTCCTTCATTAAACGAAAATCTGGAGTTAAGGATACTGGTACTTTATTGCCAGGCCATGGCGGAGTATTAGACAGGATAGATAGTTTAATAGTAATTCTTCCTTTTTTTTATTTTATAATTAAATACTTAGGATATTGATATGTTTAAGAAGAAGAAGAAATTTAAAGTAACGTTATTTTTTTTAATCTTGGTATTGATCTATGGTCTTTATGCTTTATATGTAGCTTTTGCTCACAATCCTGGCTTTGAGCTTCTCTCTAAAAATACAATCTCATATTCAGGATTAAAAGCAAGAATAATCTCTGATAATACAAAGATATCTATGATTAAAGTTTCCTTGGGTACAAAAGAAAAAAGTATTTATCCAATATATCAAGAAAATAATTTAGATAGTGATTTTGAAGAAAAGATTATATCAATACCCTTCACTGAGGAGGATAAGGTTGTAAAGTTTATTAAAAAAAATAATCTAAAATCTCTTTATCTTTATTATCAAATTGAATATGAGAATAAATTTTTTAATTCAAATCTTAATAAAAAGATAAAAATAAGTATTGATTTTCAACCGCCAAGTATTAAGTCTGTCAGAACAGACTCGTATGTATACCTGGGTGGGATTGGTTATGTAATTTATAAGACTAGCAAGGATACTTTCTTGTCTTATGTCGATACTGGTTTAAATACTAATTTCTATCCCATTACTATTGAAGGAGATAGTGTCGATTCTAACCTTGTTTTTTTTACCTGTGGAAATAGCCCATGTAAGAATGGAAAAATTAAAATTGTAGCCGAAGATTTATCAGGTAATTCCGTTTCTATTTTAAGAAGAATGAAGACATTAAAAAATAAGAATTGGAAAACATCTAATATAGTAATTGATTTGAGTTTTTTACTCAATAAATATAATGAAATATTTGATTCGAATTTAACTACAGTCTCAATAGATAATTTTTTAGAATTAAATATGATTTTAAGAGAAAAAAATAATATAGAAATATCATCAAATACAAGTGCTATATCTAGAAACTTAATTACATCAGGTAATTTTTACCAAATGAGAAATTCTAAAGTTTTCTCTGACTTCAGTGAGAAGAGAGATTATTATTTCAAAGACGAAGATAAGCCACTCATGACAACCTATCATTGGGGCTATGATTTATCATCAATTAAGAACGCAAAGATTTATTCCTCATCTGAAGGGTTAGTTTCTTATGTTAATAATGATGGTCTAGGTATTTATGGAAAGACAATAATTATTAACCATGGATTAGGATTTTATTCTCTATATAGCCACTTAAGTGAAATCTTAGTAAGTGTAGGAGATAAGGTTAAAACAGATACAATTATAGGGAGAACAGGGGAATCTGGATTGGCTTTTGGAGACCATTTACATTTTGGCACCTATCTTCAAGGCGTACCATTTAATTCAAGCGAGGTTTGGGATAAAAAGTACTTTTTCCAAAAAGTTTTAAATATTTACAATGATTTTATTAAAGGTCCCTCTAACAGAAGAATAAAAAAATCCGGAATATAGATGATTATATATGGTATTAATCCAGTTTTAGATTCTATAAAGTTATCCCCAGATAATATTATCAAAATATATGTATCAAAGAAAACTATTAAGAAAATCCCTGCTGTTCTTTTGAAGAAAATAAAGAATATAAAATTAAATTACTTATCTGATTTTGAGTTTGAAAAGCTTACTAATAGCCCTAATCATCAGTCACTAGCAGCAGAGATAACTATAAAATCCGTTAAAGGCGTATCAGAATTAAAAAGGGATAAAGATAAAATAAAAAAAATAGTTGTTTTGGATCATCTTAAAGATCCTCAAAACCTTGGAGCTATTGCAAGGACATGCGTTTTTTTTGGTATTACTGATATAGTTATTCCTTCAAACAGATCAGCTTCTATTTCTCCTGGTTCTGTGAAATCATCTGCTGGATCAATTTTTTCAATTAATTTTTATCAGGTTCCAAATCTTGCTAATATTTTAGATTATTTAAAAAATAATGATTATTGGATCTTAGGAGCCGATCTTAATGGAGTAGATTATCAAGATAATTGTTTTGATAAGTTCTTAAATGAGAAAATTGTAATAGTTATGGGTTCTGAGGAGAAAGGTATGAGCCCTTTAGTTAAAAAGAAGTGTGATTTATTAATTAAGATAAATAATAAGGGCTTAACAAATTCGTTGAATGTCAGTGTTGCTGCTGGGATTTTGATAAGCAGGTTTGATATTGATTGATTTAATATTTGCATCAATTATACAAGGTATTACAGAATTTATTCCTGTAAGCTCATCTTTACATTTATTAATTTATGGAAGTTTTTTTTCAAGTAAAACGCTAACATTGTTAATTATTGCAACAATGCATTTAGGCTCAATATTTGCGTTAGTTATTTTCTCTTTTGTTGATACTAAGCTTGAGATGAATGTTTTGAAAAGTATAAAATTTAACAAAGTGATATTAATCGCATCACTTCCAATTTTTTTATTTGGTTTTTTATTTTATGACCTAATAGCTAATACTAACCAAATTAATAATTTAATTATTATTACTACAATTGTTTTTGGAATAGTACTGTTTATATCCGATCATTATTCAAAAAATAAAAAAACTTTATCTGATATTTCATATTACGACTCTATTGTCATTGGTCTTTTTCAATGCTTTTCTTTGATACCAGGGGTTAGCAGATCGGCATCCACAATAATTGCGTCAAGAGTTGTTAATATTAATAGAGAAAGTTCTATTATTTTTTCTTTTATCCTCTCAGCTCCTGTAATTGTAGGTGCTTTCTGTTTAACACTTTATAAGATTAATACCAGTCAGTTGATAATTATTAATGACATTTGGTTTGAAGTTCTATTTTCTCTTATTTTTTCATTTATCAGTTCGTACATAACTCTTAAGTATTTCTATAAGTTCTCAAGAGTTAACGGTTTTACCATCTTTGCAATCTATAGAGTTTTATTAGGAATCATTCTGTACATATCCGTTTAAGAAGTCTTTTTCTGTTAATATGACTACGCCTAATTCTTTAGCTTTTTCTAATTTTGAGCCTGATTTTTCCCCAGCAATTAGAATATCGGTTTTTTTGCTAACTGAATTAACAATTTTACCCTGTTCTTTAATAATCAGATCTATGATTTCTTCTCTAGAATAATTTGTTAATTTGCCAGTAATACAAATTGTTTGACCAAGAAACTTGCTCCCCTTAGTCGTTCTTTCTTTTTCTATTTGAACTCCATTTTTGAAAAATAGATTAATTTCTTTAATATTTTCCTGATTTTGAAAAAAAATAAAAATACTATTTGCTATCTCTGTTCCGATTCCATCTATTGATTCGATTTTTTTAATAGTTGATGATCCTATCTTTTCAATATCAGTAAAATTATTTGAGAGTAAGGTAGAGATATTTTCTCCAACATGCCTAATCCCTAATGAGTTTATAAATTTAGGCAACGAAACTTTTTTCTTCTTATCTATTTCATTAATTAAATTTTCTGCTAGCTTATTTCCGAATCCTTCAAGTTTCCGTAATTCATTCTTATCTAGACTAAAAACATCAGAAATTGTCTTAACAATTTTATTGTCAACTAATTTGTCAATGATATTTCCTCCCAAGCCAATAATATTGAAGCATTTTTTGGAAACAAGATATGTGACCTTTCTTTTTAAGACCTCCATACAGCTGATATTTTTACAGAAGATATAGGAACCATCTTTGTACAATTCCATTTTACAAGATGGACATTTGTTGGGAGCCTTGAATTTTTTAGAGTTATTCTTTCTTGATACTTTTATTACTTTTGGTATTACATCTCCTGCTCTTTCGATAAAAACTTCATCCCCTATATTTAATCCTAGTAATTTAATTTGATCAAAATTATGAAGAGAAGCTCTCTTAACTTTAACCCCACCTAATATTGTTTCTTCTAGTTCAGCAACAGGGGTAATTATCCCTGTCCTGCCAATTTGATATGTTATATGATTAATTTTTGTTTTGCCCATGAGAGATGGGAACTTTATTGCTGCTGCCCACTTAGGATATTTTGATGTAAATCCTAGTTTTAATTGGTCTTCGATTTTATCAAGTTTAATTACTAGACCGTCAATTTCATAATCTAATTTATCTCTATTTTTCAGAACCTCATCAAAATGGCCTTCAATAAAAGACGTATTTTCTGCGGGTATAAATTCTCCTAAAGTACTAAATCCCCATGATATAAATTTTGAAATTAAATTTAGCTCTGTTTTAATATTTAAATCTCCGAAATCACCCGCTCCCCAGGGAATAAAAATCAAAGGTCTTTCGGCAGTAATCTTTGTATCAAGTTGCCTTAAAGAACCTGCTGCTGCATTTCTAGGATTTGAAAAAGGGATGCCATCTTTCTTTAATTTCTTATTTAGAGCTGTAAATTCTTTTAGTGGAAATATTACCTCACCTCTAATTTCAATAATTTTAGGGGGCTTTTTTGTTTGAAGTTGAAGAGGTATATTTTTAATCGTTTTAATATTTTCTGTTACATCCTCACCAATTGTTCCATCTCCTCTGGTAGATGCTGAATAAAAAAAACCCTCTTTATATGTTATAGAAACTGAAGATCCATCGAACTTTGGTTCTAAGATAAAACTAGGATTTTTAATTGTTTTTTCTATTCTTTCTATGAACTTATATAGTTCATCTTTATTTGATATATTTTCTAGACTATACATTCTCTTAATATGAGTAAATTTATTAAATTCTTTTGATACAAATCCGCCAACCTTTTTAGTAGGAGAGCTAGGATTTGCAAGAGTAGGGTGTTTTTCTTCAAGTTCAATAAGTTCTTTTAATAGTAAATCAAATTCAGCATCTGAAATTTCAGGTCTATCTTCCAGGTAATAGCGTCTATTGTGATGATTTATAAGTTCTTCAAGATGTTTTATTCTTTTATTGATTTCAGCAAGGTTCATTTAATATAAGAATACAATATATATATCCTTTTTTGAATTACTAATCAGTGATGATATATTTTTTTTAATGAAGGTTTTAATGCTTGGGTGTGGTTCTTCAGTGGGCTCACCTGTTTTGGGCAAAGATACGGTTGGAGTCGAAAAGAAAGATTGGAGAACTAGGAGTTCTATAATCTTATTAATTGAGGAGGTTAGTATTCTTATTGATACTACACCTGACTTCAGACAACAGGCTCTACTTAATAATGTAAAGAATATTGATTTTGTTTTATATACACATTCTCATGCGGATCATACACATGGAATAGATGATTTGAGAATTTTTAGCTACATAAAAGAGGATAAGATTAGTTGCTTTGGTAACTCTCATACAATTAATGATATAAAAAGAAATTTTTCATATATCTTCAATAATAAAAATATCTCTGGTAGGCCAAGACTTGACTTGAAAGTTGTTAATGATTCTTTCATCGAACAAGGTATAGAAATAATACCACTTCCTATAAAACATAAAGATTGGGATATTTTAGGGTACAGGATAAATAATTTTGCATACATAACTGACTGTAGTTTTATTTCTGATGAAACTTTTAGTAAAATAGAGGATCTCGACTTATTAATTATAGATTCCTTGAGATATTCTAAACATGACGCTCACTTGTCTGTTGATGAAGCCATTTTAATAGCTCAAAAAGTAAATCCGAAAAGAACGATATTGACACATATGGGTTCTGATCTGAAATACAACGAACTTATTGAATATCTTCCAAAAGGTATAGAACCAGGTTATGATGGTTTAATAGTAAATTTATAAACTTAGGTTTTAATGATGCATCAGCTAAGAAGCAGTTTGGTAAAGAATAAAAAATCAAAAATACTTTTACTAGTACTTGATGGAGTGGGTGGTCTTCCTTTCCCTAAACTAACTGAACTTGAAGCAGCTAAGACCCCAACATTAGATAAATTTGTAAAAAAATCTGAAACAGGTGCACATACACCAATTATAAGCGGCATAACTCCAGGAAGCGGATCTGCTCATCTAGCGTTATTTGGATATGATCCTTTAAGCTACGATATTGGTCGTGGAGTCTTAGAAGCTTTAGGTCTAGATGTTCATATAGGTGAAAAAGATTTGCTTATAAGAGGGAATTTTGCTTCCGTAAAACGGATTGGATCTAAAGATATAGTTACTGATAGAAGAGCTGGAAGAATTTCAACTAAGATTAATAATAGATTGGTAGACCTATTAAATTCTAAGATAAAAAAAATTGATCAAGTTGGTGTGAAGTTTGTTTCTGGACTTGATCACAGGTTTGTCTGTAAGCTTAGTTTTAAAAAGAAGTTGGATCCCCAAGAGTGCATGATTATTGATACAGATCCAGAGGAAATCGGAGTAGAGCCAGTTCTCCCTAACCATATCAATCGTAAATCATCTCCGGTATCCAAAATAGTGATAAAACTAATAGCTGAATTAAAAAAAGTTTTAAAAGATGAAAAAAAAGCAAATTTTGCTTTGCTGAGAGGTTTCTCTGTATATCCCGAAATTCCTAAATTCAAGGAATTGTATAATTTAGAAGCTGCTTCAATTGTTACTTATCCAATGTATAAGGGTATTTCTAAGCTCGTAGGGATGAACCCTCTTACAGTAAAAGACTTAAGTATTAAGGAGCAGGTAAGCACATTAAAGAATGAGTATAAAAATTACGATTTTTTCTATTTTCATATTAAGAAAACAGATAGTTATGGTGAAGATGGTAATTACAAGGGCAAAATAAAAATTATTGAAGATTTTGATAAACACTTAAAGAATATAATGAAATTAAATTTCGATGTAGTTTGTATAACTGGAGATCATTCAACTCCATCAAAAATGAAAAGTCACAGTTGGCATCCTGTTCCTGTAATGATAAATTCGAAAAATAGTTTTTATGGGACTTCTAATAGGTTTACTGAGAAAGAGTGTATAAAGGGTAACTTAGGTTTATTTGAAGGTAAAAGTCTAATGAATTACATTTTGGCTCATGCAGACATGCTTGCTAAATTTGGAGCTTAATTTAATGCCGAAGTGGCGGAATTGGTAGACGCGCCATCTTGAGGGGGTGGTGTCTTCGGATGTGCGGGTTCGAGTCCCGCCTTCGGCAAATCTTTTTTTTCAGTTATAATTTTGATATGAATAAAGGAATCATAATAGTTGATCACGGATCAAAAAAAGTTGAGAGCAATCAAATGCTTTTAGAAGTTGTTGATCTTTTTCATCAACGTTTTTCGTCAAAATATAATATTATTGAGCCTGCCCATATGGAATTAGCTGAACCCTCCATTGAAACTGCATATAACAAATGTGTAGAGAAGGGCGCTGACTTTGTAATTATATGTCCTTTTTTCTTGGGTCCTGGTAGACACTGGCAGCAGGATATACCTTCTCTGGCTCTTGAGGCTTCAAAAAAGTTTCCTGGAACGAATTATCATGTATCTAAGCCATTGGGTGTGGATGACTTAATTCTAGATTTATTAGAAAAAAGACTTTCATCATGCACAGGGAATAGCTATAGCTGCCCTGCCTGTGAGGGTACTTCTAGAGCAGGTAATCTCTAATTCCATTATTTTTTTTTTACTTTAAAATAATAATATGAACATTAAGGGAAAATATTTGATAATAATTTCTGGTCCGTCTGGGGTTGGTAAGTCATCTATTACTAAACAATTGCTTTTAAATTGTAAGAATCTTGATTTTTCAATTTCATTTACGACTAGAGAGAAAAGACCAAGTGAAACCAATAATGATCATTATAGCTTTGTATCAAAAAAAGAATTTGAGAATTTAATTAATCAAAATGCGTTTTTAGAATATGAAGAAGTTCATGGGAATTATTATGGCACCCCTATAAAGCCCATCGAGGATTCGATAAAATTTAACCATAGTGTCTTGCTGGATATTGATGTTAAAGGTGCATATAGCGTTATTAACACTAACCATTTTGATTGTATATCTTTCTTTATTAGACCTCCTTCAATCGATACCTTAAGAGAGAGACTTCTTAATAGGGGAGATATGACTTCTGACGAGATAGAGAACAGAACAATCGAGGCAAAAAATGAAATAATTAAATCTACGTACTTTGATCATCTCATCGTTAATGATAGTTTTGATGAGTGTTATCAAGATATTGAAAAAATATTGTTGGGAATTTAAATGATAAGATTTAATGATATATTAGAAAAAGTTAATCCTTATCTCACTTCAGAAGATATAGCCGAAGTTACAAAGGCTTATGCTTATTCGGCAAAAGTTCATGCAGGACAAAAAAGACATTCTGGTGAACCCTATTTAACGCATCCAATGGAAGTGACTTCTATTCTTGCAGATATAAAGCTTGATAAAGAGTCTATTATTACAGGTCTTCTTCATGATACCATCGAAGACACTTTAACTTCAAAAGAAGATATAACTAATATATTCGGTGAGGAGGTTTGCAGCTTAGTTGATGGTGTAACTAAAATTAGCAAATTAAAGATAAGTTCAACTTTTGAAAAACAAGCTGAGGATTTTAGGAAATTAATTTTAGCTACAGGTAAAGACATCAGAGTGATATTAGTAAAGTTAGCCGATAGGTTGCATAACATTAGAACAATATCATATTTGCCAGAGGAAAGAAGAAAGATATTTGCAAAAGAAACAGTTGACCTTTATGCGCCTTTAGCAGATCGCCTAGGGATATATTGGATCAGAACTGAGCTTGAGGATAGATGCTTTCAGGTTTTAAAACCAAATGAATATGATGAAATATCCAAGATGTTTAATTCTAAAAAAGATGAATGGGAGAAATATTCTTTTGAAATCAAAAATCTTTTAGAAGCGCAATTAGATAAATTTAATTTGGAATCAAAAGTTAACACAAGATTCAAAAATTTTTACAGTATTTATAGAAAGATGATAAAAAAGAATCTTGATCCTGATAAGGTTTTTGATATTAAGGCTTTTAGAATTATTTCCAAAGATATAGCATCCTGCTATGCCGCATTAGGGGCTGTTCATTCAACTTGGAAACCAATACCAGGAAGATTTAAAGACTATGTCGCCTTACCTAAGAGTAATGGGTATCAGTCTTTGCATACTACAGTTATTGGACCATTTGGAGATAAAGTTGAAGTGCAAATAAGAACTGAAGATATGCATGAAATAGCTGAATATGGAGTTGCGGCCCATTGGAAATATAAGATTGATTCGGATGAAAGAAAGAAGCTTATAGATCTACCAGAAAGTATAAAAAATATTTTTGAAACTCAAACTTTAAGCGATCCTAGGGAATTTATTGATGCAATAAAAGATGAGCTTATAACTGACTTTGTATATGTATTTACTCCAACAGGGGAATTAAAAGAGCTTCCTATAGACTCTTCTGTAATTGATTTTGCATATGCTATTCATACCGATTTAGGAAATAAATGTTCTGGTGCAAGAGTTAATGGGTCTATAGTTCCCTTTTCTTATAAGTTAAAAAGTGGAGACGCTATTGAAATTATTACAAATAAAGATCGAGAACCATCGAAAGATTGGCTTAAATATGTAGTTTCTTCGAAAGCAAAATCTAAAATTAGAAATTCAATCAAAAATCTTTCATCTAAGGATTCGGAAAAAATAGGGAAAGAGATATTAGGGAAGAAGTTAGCAAATTATGGTTTGAATATTGACGATCCAAGTACTCTTGAAAAATTAAAGAACTTTTCAAGTGAAAATAACTTTAAGAATATTGAAAGCTTATTTATTAACTATAGCTTATCAAAAGTTAATATTGTTCAAATACTAAGTTATTTTAATCTGGGAGTAAAAACTAAACTTGAGGTAAAACAAAAAAACTATTTAAATCCGAACAATGCTATAACTGTCGGTGGATCTAGTAATATTATGGTAAGAATGGCAAATTGTTGTGGACCCATTTATGGGGATGAAATTACTGGGTTTATTACCTTAGGTCGGGGGATATCGATTCATCGAATTTCATGTAAGCAACTACTTGAGGTCGATTCAAACAGATTGGTTGAGGCTTTATGGGATGAAAAATCCAACATAAAATCTTCAACAAGTTTAAGACTTTATTGTAACGATAAGACTGGAATTTTATCTGAAGTATCTAACTTATTAGCACAAAATGAATCTAATATTATTAAGATTAATGCAAAGAAGATTTCCTCCTCAAAATCTTCAATTTATCTTGAGATTTTGGTAAAAAATGCAAATCACTTAAAAGATATTATAAAAGGTTTAGATTCGATCCCTGATGTATATAGTGTTGAAAGATTACTAGCACCAAATTCAGAATTTAACTTATCGCAAAAAAACAGTAGAATATAGCTTAACTAGATATGAGTTTAGACAGTAAAAGCTCCTCAAAGTTTTTTTCAACATTTAAGTCAATATTATATGCATTGGTAATTGCGTTATTCATTAGATATATCTTTGTTCAGCCCTTTAAGATACCTTCTAAATCAATGTATCCAACTTTGTTGGTTGGTGATCAAATTCTAGTTGATAGGTTTAATTATGGGCTAGGTTTTCCTTGCTCTTCCTCTAAAATAGTCGCTCCTTTTAAAATCATAAAAAGAGGAGATGTTGTAGTTTTTAGATTTCCAGAGGACAAAGACTCTAAAAATTGTCCCAATGGGGGGTTTGTTGGATTATCAAGTATCTATTATATTAAAAGAATAGTAGGAATTCCTGGGGATGTAGTCACAATTAAAGAAAGTAATCTCTATATAAATGGAAAGGAAATTTCAAGTAAAACTTCAAGAATCTACAATCTAGACGGTGTAAATCATACTATTTATGAAAATAATTTTACTTCAGGTACTAAAGAGGTTATCTATAGGACAAATGGAAGCATTCCAAATGATATACAAAATTTAACAATACCTTATGGGAATTATTTTGTATTAGGAGACAATAGAGATAATAGCTTAGATAGTCGATTTTGGGGTTTCGTGCCTAGAGAAAATATTGTAGGAAAGGCTTTTATCATACATTTCTCGTGGAATAATAATTTTAAAAATGTTAAAGATATTTTAAGAACGAGGAGGTTCTTCAAGATAATTGAATAATTAATATGTTGCATATTTTAAGTGTTGATGATTTAACTGATGATTTTTTGTTTTCTTTGTGGCGGGATGCTGGTAAAAGAAGAGGGAAAAGTAATAGTTTTTTAAAAGGTAAAGTTCTAACTAATTTATTTTATGAGCCTTCAACTAGAACTTCTTCTTCTTTTTATAGTGCCATGAGCCGTTGTGGAGGAAGCACTATACCTATTAATAATGTTCAGTTCTCTAGTGCGGCTAAAGGAGAAACCTTCGAGGATACAGTGATAACAATGTCTACTATGAGTGATGCGATTGTTGTAAGGCACTCTGAAAATGGTGCAGCACACAAAGCAGCAAACGTTAGCTCAGTACCTATTATTAATGCTGGTGACGGAAACTCTGAGCACCCAACCCAAACTATTATTGACGGCTTTACAATTTATAATTCTTTTAATAAAAATTTATCGAATCTAAGAGTTACTCTTATTGGTGACCTTAAAAATGGAAGAACAGTTAAAAGTTTAGTAAAGCTATTAAATAGATTTGATAATAATCATTTTAATTTAGTTAGCCCAAAGCATTTAAAGCTATCTAATGATTTACCCAAGAGTTACTATGAAACAACAGATATAAATGAAGTTTTAGAAGAAACCGACATACTTTATGTTACAAGAGTTCAAAAAGAAAGAGGAAGTGTTCATAGTTATTCATTAACTAGTGATCAATTAAATACTTTACCAAGCAAGTCAATAGTGATGCACCCTTTTCCAAGAGTTAATGAGATTCCTACTGACTTTGATAAGAATAAGAGGGCAAAATATTTTGACCAGATAAAATTTAGTGTATGGTGTAGACAAATTCTTTTAGAAAGAGTGATGAAATAAATGAAGATTCTAATAAAAAATGGGTTAGTTGTTGATCCATCACAAAACCTTAATCAAATTATGAATATTGAAATTAGGGATGATTATATCTTTAACATTAATCAAAGAAAAGTTTTAAAAACAGATTCTTATGACGAAATAATAGATGCAAAAGGCCTAGTTGTTTCACCGGGTTTGGTTGATATCCATGTTCATTTAAGAGATCCGGGTTTTAAGCATAAAGAAACAATTAAGACTGGTTCGCTTGCATCAGTTGCTGGTGGATTCACATCGATAGCATGTATGCCAAATACTTCACCAGCAAATGATAATCCAAAAATTACAAAATACATTATAAAAAAAGCAAGAGATTTAGGATTAGTAAATATTTTTCCAATAGGCGCGATTACAAAGTCTCTTAATAATCTTAAGCTAGCGATGATTCTAGAGAATATTAAGGCAGGGTGTGTAGGGATTTCTGACGATGGATTTCCTGTATCTAACTCTAGACTATTATACGCAGCAATGGAGATTGCAAAGAAAAATTCTTTTCCTGTAATTTCTCATTGTGAAGATTGTTCGTTTTCATTAGATGGTGTTGCTAACGAAGGGACGTTTTCTAAAAAGAATGGTTTAAAAGGTATACCAAATATTTCTGAAGAATTGGGAATTATAAAAGATATAGCATTAGCAGAATATACAAACGCTCACCTTCATGTTTGTCATGTATCTACTAAAAATTCAGTGGAAATAATTAAAAATGCAAAAAGAAGAGGTGTTAAAGTAACATGCGAGGCTACTCCTCATCATTTTACTCTATCAGATAAAGACATTAAGGATTGTGATCCAAACTTTAAAATGAATCCTCCCTTAAGGTCAAGAGAAGATGTAGATGCAATTGTCCAAGGTCTTTCAGATGGGACAATTGATATCATAGCTACTGATCATGCACCTCATGCTGAAAAAGAAAAGAAGAAGGGGTTTAAAAAAGCACCTTTTGGTATAATTGGTCTTGAAACGGCACTCCCTTTGTCATTGAGCCTAGTTGAAAAGAAGAGGGTTAGCTTATCTAAGTTGATAAGAATTATGTCTACTAAACCTGCTGAAATAATAAACATTAAACGTGGAAGTCTTAAGAAAGGATTTAAGGCTGATATTGTTATTTTTGATAAAAATAAAAAGGTTAGAGTTAATAAAGAATTAATGTACTCTAAAAGCAGAAATACACCATTCAATGGAATTAAATTAAAAGGAAAAGTTATTAGGACAATCGTTAACGGGAAAACTGTCTATACTTCTAACTAAATAAATTGAAATTCTCAAAGAATATAATTCTTATAACTCTTTCTGCATTTTTCTTTTTCTATGCATACCATGCCTTCCTGATTCTTCCGATTAGGATTATATCTTTAGGTGGAGCTGAGTTTGATATTGGCTTGGTAATGTCAATGGCAGGAATTAGCACTTTACTTGTGACGCCAGTGTCAGGACTAATGGGGGACAAGTATAGAAAAAAATATCTTTTATTGTTTGGAACTCTATTATTAGCTATATCAAACTTTTTATTTCTGTTTTTTGATTCCATATATTATTCGTATTTAGTCTTAAGATTTCTTCAAGGGTGCGCCTTTTCTCTTTTTTTTGTCTCAGCTGGAACATTAATAACAGAGAATTCTCTAGAGGAAAATCAGACTCAAGCGTTAGGTTTCTTTGGAATTTTTGCAATTATTAATCATGCATTAGCACCAACAATTTCAGTGCAAATAATAAATTATTTGTCATACGATTATTTTTTTATTTCAACAGTTTTTGCGTGTTTAATATCTTTTATAGTCGTCCTTGGGATTCAAGATAAAGTTTCATTTGAGAATAGATTAAATAATCCAGGAAGTTTCACAGCCTTATTTAAAAATAAAAAATTAAAATTTGTTTGCCTTATAATGTTTCTTGTGGGAGGTTCTTTCTTAACATGCTTGAATTTCGCAGCAGTATTTACAAAGTCAATTAATGTTGAACCTATAACTATTTTCTTTTTATCCTATACTTTAATTGCACTAGTAATGAGAATATTTTTCGGATGGCTCCCTGATAAATATGGACAAGTAACATTTTGCAAGCCAGCATTGATTTTCTATGGTTTATCGATTGGTATTCTTGGATTCTCGATAGATTTCATAGGAGTTGTATCCGCTGGACTATTATTTGGTTTATCTCATGCATTAGTATATCCATCAATTTATACTTTAGCCTTGAGGTATACCGAAATTAGTGATAAGTCGAAAGCATTTTCAATCTGCAGTGTATCGTTTACCTCCGGGGGCATGATTTTCTCGGTCCTATATGGATTGGTTGCAGAAACATATAGTTTTAAAGTTATGTTTCTATCTTGTAGTATAATAGTAACCTTGGGTTTTTATTATTTTATGAAATTATTAGAGAAGGAATTGATTGATGAGTTCAGATAATCAATATATAGAGAAAAGAAAAGAAAAAATTAATCAATTAAGAGACATGGGAATTGATCCATATTCCAATAAGTTTATGAAGACTGATATGGTAGAAGACATCTTAAAGAAATATTCTCAAGAATCTCCTAAGTCTTTTGAGTTAGATAATATTAATTATAAAATTGCTGGGAGAGTTACAGCTATAAGAAGTTTTGGCAAATCAGCTTTTGTTAAAATTATTGATAATATGAAAAGAATTCAAATATTTATTTCGAATGATTCTGTTGGAAAAGAAAAAATGAATTTCTTTAAAAAATTTATTGATGTTGGGGATTTTGTTGGCGTAGAAGGTCATTGTTTTTTTACAAAAACAGAAGAGTTGTCAATTGAAGCAAAAGATATTGAAATATTAACAAAATCAATAAATATACTTCCAGAAAAGTGGCATGGACTAACTAATGTCGAAACTAGATATCGTCAAAGATATGTTGATTTAATAGCTAATGATAATGTAAAAGAAATATTCATATCGCGATCTAAGATAATTGCACAAATAAGAAATTTTTTGATTGAAAAAAAATTTCTTGAAGTAGAAACTCCAATATTACATACAGTAGCTGGTGGCGCTGCCGCAAGACCGTTTAGCACTCATCATAATACTTTAGATATGGATCTCACACTTAGAATTGCACCAGAGCTTCATTTAAAAAGACTCGTCGTTGGCGGAATCGAGAAGGTTTTTGAAATTGGTAGGAATTTTAGAAATGAAGGAATTTCGACTCAACATAATCCTGAATTTACAATGATTGAATTATATGAAGCCTACTCTGACTACAATATAATGATGGACCTTGTTGAAGAATTGGTTCTAGATTGTGTGAAATTATTCTCAGATAATAATAAAATAATATATCAAGAGAAAGAAATTGATTTTACTGGACCATGGAAGAGAGTTGATATGGTTCAATGGCTATCAGAATTCTATAAATATGACGTTTTAAATAATCCAGAAGAAATACTTAAAGAGGCTGATAAAATGAAGATTAATCATTTTGATTTGCCAGGAAAGGCAATTACAGAAATATTTGAGGAAAAATATTTAAAAGGGATAATTAATCCTGTCTTTGTCTACGGCTTCCCTATTGATGTATCACCCCTAGCTAGAAGAAACAATGATAATCCTATGATTGCAGATAGGTTTGAACTTTTTATTAATGAGAAAGAGATTGCAAATGCTTTCTCAGAATTAAATGATTCTGAGGACCAACTTGAAAGGTTTAATAAGCAATTAGAGTTAAAATCTAAAGGTGATGATGAAGCCAATGATATGGATGAAGACTATATTAATGCTTTACGATATGGGATGCCACCTACA
>PAOQ02000010.1 GCA_002708105.2 bacterium
AAATGAAGCTCCTGCTGAATGCTCTACACCTTGATCAACAGGAAGGATAGATAGATATCCAGTCCCACCAAGTCTTCCATGACTAAACAATGTTTGTAAATTTCTAAGGACAACATTTGATCTATCTGTATCCTTTAAAACTCTATCTACAAAATCTGGACCAGGTTTTATTAAATTAGAAGAATCAATTGTAGTACATCTATGATCTAATAAATATTTAGCTTCATCACCAAGTAGGTTTTCAACCCAAGTTAAATCGTTCTTTGAGGTTTTTTTCATTCTATATTTTTATTATAAACTTTTAATCCAGGATTTCTATACCTGGCAAACTGCTCCCACCTAAGTATTCTAATAATGCACCGCCCCCGGTGGACATGTGAGAAATTTCTGATTCTAGGACTTCAGCTTTACGAATTGCTGCAATTGTCTCTCCTCCTCCAACCACCGATGTAGCCCCCCTCCAAGTTGCTAAAGCAACTGCTCGTGCTACATGAATAGTTCCTGAAGAATACTGTTCAAATTCAAAAACTCCCATTGGTCCATTCCAAAATATATATCCTGGTCCTTTAATTATCGAATTAAACAACTCAATGGTTTTTGGTCCAATGTCTAATGCCATATGTCCTGAAGGAATACTAATATCAGATATTGAACATTGGCTTGATTTATTAAAATCTTTTGAAACAATATGGTCTATTGGTAAAATAATTTTCTCTTTATATTTATTGAATACATCTTTTACCCAATCTATCATTTCTTCTTCATATATTGAATCCCCAATATTAACTCCATTTGCTTTTAGAAAAGTGTAAGCTGCCCCACCGCCGACTAAAATTTTATCTGCACTTTCTAAAAGGTTTCCCAAGGCAGATATCTTATCTTTTATCTTTGATCCACCAATTATTACTAGGAAAGGGTGTTCAGGTGTTCTCATCATTTTACTAACAAAACTTAGTTCTTTATCAACTAAAAAACCACTTATTTTATCAACAAAATCTTTTGTCATTCCATAAGTTGAACAATGTGCTCTATGAGATGTTCCAAACGCTTCATTAACATATACATCACCAAGTTTAGCGAGTTCTGACGAAAATCCTGAATCATTTTCAGTCTCTTCTTTATGAAAACGAAGATTTTCAAGCATAATCACTGACCCATCGCTTAGATCATCTAGTTTCTTAGATAATTCGCTACCGATAAAGTCTTCAACGAAGACTACCTTCTTATCAATTAATTCAGATAATCTTTTCGCAACAATGTTTAATGAAAGGTCTTTAACTATTTTTCCCTTAGGTCTTCCAAGATGTGAACCCAGAATTACTTTAGCACCAGCATCAATTAAAAAATCTATTGTTGGCAAAGCTCTTCTAATTCTATAGTCTTCCCTTATTGAATCATTTTCAAGATTTATAGGAACATTAAAATCAACTCGAACAAAAACTTTCTTACCTTTGTAAAAAGACTTGGGGAAATCTGAAATTACTTTCTTTTTATTCAAGCGACATTCCAATTTTAGTTGCTAGATCAAGAACTCTAGAAGAATAGCCATATTCGTTATCATACCAAGCAATTACTTTAATAAAATTATCTCCAATTACACTTGTGCCAAAGGGATCAAATACTGCGGAATGCTTGTTTTTCAATAAGTCCACAGAAACTGCCCCGTCTGGAGCAACATCAAGGTAATCTTTTAAAGAATTATTGGCAGCCTCAATAAAGGCAGAGTTAATTTCATCCCTTGATGCAACTTTATTTATTCGAGCCACAAAATCAACCATGGAGACATTTGGGGTTGGAACTCGGACCGAAATAGCCGATAGATTTCCTTTTAAATCAGGAAATATTTCTTCAATTGCTTTAGTTGCGCCTGTACTAGTTGGAATCATTGAAAGGGCTCCTGCTCTGGCCCTCCTAATATCAGAATGCGGAGAATCTATTATTCTTTGATCATTTGTATAAGAATGTATTGTAGTCATATGTCCGCTTTCAAGACCAAAATTATCACGCAACACCTTTACAATCATAGCTAAACAATTAGTTGTACATGAAGCATTAGATATAATATGATGATTTTGATTATCATATAAATCGTCGTTAGCCCCCATTACCGTTGTAAAGATATCACCTTTACCAGGCGCTGATATAATAACTTTTTTAACAGTACCGCCTAAATGTTCTGATGCCTGATCTTTAGAAGTAAAAATTCCTGTCGATTCCACTACAATCTGACACCCTTCATCGTTCCAATTAATGCTTGATGGGCTTCTTTCAGAAAAAATTCTTATTTTTCTTCCATCAATCAATATGCCATCTTCATCATGAGAAATATTATTTTCTAAAACACCAAAAACTGAGTCATATTTCAACAAATGAGCACAAGTATTTAAATCTGCAATATCATTAATTGCTACGACATCAATCTCATCAGAAAGAAGCGATATTCTAAGAAGATTTCTACCTATTCTACCAAAACCATTAATTCCAATCTTAATTGACATAAAAAACCCCTTTTTTTTTGAGAGTTTTTTAATTCTACACTCTCCTTATTAGATTTCAAACAATTGAATTTATAAAAATTGCATGATAATGTCACAATTATGAAGAAAATTAAAATAGGTATAATCGGTGCAACTGGTTATACAGGAATTGAACTAATTAGAACCTTAAGCAACCACCCAATTGCCGATATTAAATTTGCGGGAGCAAATTCAAATTTTGGCTCTTATCTTCATGAGGAAATTCATAGTTTAACATTATCAAATAAATTAAAAATTAAAAGAAATATAGATATATTAAAAATGAAAAAACTCGATTTAGTATTTTCCTGCTTGCCAAATGGCGGATTAATATCTATTTATAATAAATTAAAGAAACTTAACGCAAGAGTCATTGATTTAAGCGGAGATTTTAGATTAACTGATAGATTGCATAAAAAATGGTATGGAACAAAAAGAAGCAAGGGGAGCTTGAAAGATTTTCAATATATTTTGCCAGAAATAAATAAAGGCACTATAAAGAAAAACCAAAATATTTCTAATCCCGGGTGCTACGCAACCTCGATTCTTCTTGGTCTGTTACCAATTGCTCATACACTAAGAAAATCAGAAGATATTATCATAGATACTAAATCTGGAATATCAGGCGCGGGGAAAAGTGCAAATCTTCAGCATAGCTTTACTGAAAGCGCTGAAAACTTATCAACCTACAATGTAGGGGAACATAGGCATGCCCCTGAAATAGAGCAATTAATTTATAAGGAATCTAAAAAGAAAATAAACATTTTAATGGTCCCCCATTTACTTCCTATCAAGAGAGGGATTATGTCAAATATATACATATCCAAGAATACTTCTTTTGATTTAAAGAAAATATACGAACTATTTGATAATTATTATTCAAATTCAAAGTTTGTTAAAATATTTAAAAATAGCCTTCCAAAAATTAATCAAGTGCAAAATAGCAACTATTGTCATATAGGTATTAAAATTCTACCTAATAATAAAACTTTGCTTGTATCCTCGGTTATAGACAATCTAGGCAAGGGTGCGGCAACTCAGGCGGTCCAAAATATGAATCTTTTATTTAATTTTGATGAAGGCTTAGGACTTTAAATCTTTAAATTCTTGTTTTAATTTCTCTATTTCTTTATGAATCTTTAAAATATCCTCACCACTAGGATCAGGAAGTTCATTATGATATAAATCAGGGGCTTGAGAAGAAAAGGATTTCCCAACCACTCTTCCTGGAACTCCAACTACGGTTGAATTATCTGGTATGTCATTAATAACTACTGAATTTGCACCGATTTTAGTATTTTGACCAATATTTAAGGGGCCTAAGATCTTACTGCCTGCACCTATAATAACATTGTCCCCTATCGTTGGGTGTCTCTTTCCTGGATTAGCACTTACTCCCCCTAAAGTAACTCCTTGATAAATTGTAACATTATTACCAATTTCTGATGTCTCGCCAATTACAACGCCCATTCCATGATCTATAAAAAAGCCATCGCCTATTTGTGCTCCTGGATGAATTTCTATCCCAGTCAAAGTTCTAAAGATATTAGAAATTAGCCTTGCTATTAATTTAAGACCTAGGGTCCAAAAAACGCTAGCAATTCTATGCCAAAGAACAGCATGAAAGCCCGGGTAATTAATTAAAATTTCCAATAAATTTCTCGCGGCAGGATCTCGCTCATTAACTGCAGCAATATCTAACCTGATAGTATTTAAAAAACCCATAATTTATCTAACTATTCTCAACAAATTTAAGATTGTCATCATAAACTTTTAAATAGTCATATTTAGTTGATCTTTCGACCGGTCTACGATTGATTTCAAATGTAAGTCTTCTAAACTCCTCTGGAGGAAAATATTGACCAAACTTACCACCAGCAGCTGTAGTTATTTTTTCTTCCATTAAAGTACCACCAAAATCATTTGCACCCGCATTCAAACAATATTGGGCAAATTCAGGGCCCTGCTTAACCCAGGAAACTTGAATATTATTTATCCAACCTCTAAAAAAAACTCTGGCTACAGCGTACATTTTAAGTTGGTCAAGATCAGTAGGACCTTCTCTTGATAAACCCTTTTTATAAAGCCTAGTATCCCATGGAATAAATCTTAAAGGAACAAACTCTGTAATCCCTCCAGTCTCTTTTTGAATCTCACGTAAAATATTAAAATGCTTCGCCCAATGAAAAGGTTTATCAACATGTCCATACATAATAGTTGAAGTTGTATTCATTCCCGCCTTATGGATTTCTTTGATTGTATGTACCCACTGGTCAGTTGTGATTTTCCCAGGGGCTATAATTTGCCTTACATCTTCACTCAAAATTTCTGCAGCTGTCCCCGGAAAAGTACCATGCCCAATATCTTTTAACTGAGATACAAAATCTTGGATAGGGATATTTAAAGTCTCTGCTCCATAATGAACTTCAAAAGGAGAAAAACAATGAGTATGCATATCAGGAACAGCATCTTTAACAGACTTAATAATTTCTAAGTAGAAGTTTCCATCAATATCTGGATGCATACCACCTTGCATACACACTTCTGTAGCTCCATTTTCTCTTGCCTCTCTTACTTTTTCTTTTATCTCATCCATTGTAAGAAAATATGCTCTCTCATCTCCTTCAGGAGCCATAAAATTACAAAAACCACAATATGTATTACAGATATTAGTAAAATTTATATTTCTATTTACAACATAAGTAACATCGTCACCTACATCTTCTTTTCGAATTTGATCAGCTAGGACAACTAATAAAGATAAATCATTAATTTCTTTTATTAAAAATAATTTCTCTGCTTCTTCCTGTGATATTTCAGTCTTGTTGATCACCTTGCTTAAAATCGCAACAATATCCTTCGAGCCAACAGAAAGCAAATGGTCTAATCCTTTCTCCCTATTCTCCTCAATATTATTTATAACTTCTTTTAATTCATTATCCATTTAAATTTTAACTCTCTTTAACATATCCTGTTTCGTCTACAAACTGTAATGCTTTATTATAAATATTATCAGTCAAAAATCTTTTATCCAAATATTCTGGATAAACTGGCAACCTTTCCCTTAAAGTAAATCCAAACTCAAAAATATTCTTTTTCATGATATCCAATTGGGGCCAAGGACTTTCTGGATTAACATAATCAATTGTAAGCGGAGAAACACCGCCTAAATCATTGACGCCTGAGAAAATATGCAAAGTATATGTCTTCGCATTTAAGTTAGGTGGAACTTGAATATTCACGTCCTTTCCCATTAAAATTTTTGCAATTGCAACTGTTTTAATCATATCTAAATCAGTTGGAACAGGGCTTCCTTCCATCTTAATGCCTGGTTTCGGACTAAAGTTCTGAATTATAATTTCTTGAATATGACCAAATTCGTCACTAATTCTTTTTAGCTCGAATATAGAATCTACTCGTTCTTCCCAATTCTCTCCTATGCCTATTAAAATTCCAGACGTCCATGGAATGTTGAGTTTCCCAGCATCTGATATTGTTTTAATACGTGCTCTAGGGTATTTATCAGGGCATCTGTAATGGGCTTCTCCTGGATCCATAAGTCTCTCGCTTATACTTTCTAACATTAAGCCCATGCTTGGATTTGATTCTTTAAATCTTTTTAATTCCTCTGGCTTAGCTATTCCTAAATTTGAATGAGGAAATATTCCTTCATCTAAACAAATTTCAGACATTGCAATCATATAATCAGAGGTTGAATCGTACCCCATCTTATTGAGTTCTTTCCTGTAAACGTCATATACAAGTTCCGGCTTATCACCTGAGACAAAAAGCATCTCTGTACAACCAAGCTCGGTAGATTTTTTTGCAGCCTCTAGGACTTTTTCAGGAGAAAAAAGAAGTTCCCCTTCTCCGGGTTCATATTTAAATGTGCAATAAGAACAATTATCTCTACAAAGCTGAGTTAAAGGAATAAAGAAGTTCTTAGAGAAGCTTATTAAATTTCCCTTATATTTATCTCTTAGAAAATTTGATACACACATCAAGAGAGAAACTTCATCAAGAGATATATCAGTTAAAGCCAATACATCCTCTCTGGTCAATTCAACTTCATTCAATGATTTTTCAAGTGATGTTCTAATTTTCTCATTTAGCTTATCAATATTCGCAATTGGAATATCATGAGCTTTTAAAATCTCACTTGAACTATGAGAATTTAAGAAAATCTTATGTGCTTCATCTAAAGATATCATTTTTATCACTTCTCAAAAGGATATTCGAATCCTTTTTAGATTTTTTATAATTATACCCTCTTATCAAAACAACTGGAACACCTATGTCCTTTTCCATTAATAGCCCTGCCGCTGATGCTAATTCATCAGTTATAGGGACCTCTGTTTCATTAAGCGATCTTCCGTATAGATCTTTTTTATATTTTTTAATTGGCAAAACACCATAGCTACCAATAGAGATCTGTGTAAGTCCATATCTCCATGGTCTTCCTATAGAGTCAGAGATTATAATTCCTATATTTCTCTTTGAATTTGCATTGATTCCATGTGCAATTTTCATTGCAGACTTATTAGGGTTAACAGGCAATAAAACTACAGACTTCTTATCCTTGATATTCGAGCCATCTATTCCAGCATTTGCAGTAATAATTCCTAAATTATTCTCACTAATAATTAAGTTCTTTTTGTATTTAATTACTTTCTTAGAATTCTCTATTATTAATTGACACATTTCTGGAGATACATTTGTTTTCTTTGATAATGAAATTGCTTTTCTCTTTGGTATTATAGAGCCAATATCTACAAATCTATTTTCAGCAATAGAAACTATCTTGTGCGCAATAACGATTACATCATTGCTGCAAAGATTAATTTTCTTTCTTTTAAGCGCCTCTAGTATAAGCAAAGAAATATTATCATTTGGTTCTACCTTTGGTATCCCTAATAATGGTACAAGCTCAACCTTTTTCATTTACCAACCTCAAAATCTTTTTTGACATAGCAATTGAAACTGTTTTTTTTGACATTTTAATATTATTAATAATTGGTTTTATTTTTAAAGATTTAATATTTTCTACATGTCTAATATCGGTGGTATCAAGCATCATATAATCAATAATATTTTTGTAAAAAGAAGCTACCCCAGATACAGAAGGTGAGAAATTCTTTGCTCGCATAAAACTTAATACAGGCCCCTTAAAAGCCTTACCGCCGACAATAGGGCTAATTGCGACCTTAATTGCTTTTGAATTCATAACGGCTTTTCTTATACCGGGAACTGATAAAATAGGATTAATGCTTATAATTGGATTACTGGGACAAAAAATTATCAATTTTGATTCTTTTATTTTTTTTATTATTCCATTTGCAGGGAAAGATTTTCTTATATTTTTAAAAACTACTTTTTCGATTTTAGGCTTCATCTTGTACTTTATTAAATATTCTTGAAAATGAATTCTCAAATTCTTAGTCCCTATAAAAGTCTCTACATTCTGATTAGTCATAGGGAAAATTTTTGCTTTATTGATTCTTAATTTTCTTCTTTGCTTATCTATTGCTTCCTGTAAACTGTGGCCTTGGTTAATAAATGACATCTTTCTTATATTTTCTTCCAGATCTTTATCACCAAGGTTGAACCATGCATCCTTAGGATTTTTATTTTTTAGATGATTAAAAGTATCGCCTTTAATTCCCCAACCCTTTTTTTTATCTACCATTCCAGATAACCAATAGAGGATGGAATCAACATCAGGGCTAACTCTTACTCCATAAATATCTATATCGTCTGCAGTGTTAACAATTATATTTAGCTGTTTATTTTTAACTTCTGAATATAAACCTTCTAGAAATTTTCCTGCACCAACACCACCGCCAAAAGTTGTAATCATATATAAATAATACAAAAGAATTTGACTTTTAAAATTAATTTAATATCTTTTTGTTATTGGTGTTTGCGAAAACTTAATAGGGAAGTTGGTGTAAGTCCAACACAGACCCGCTGCTGTAATAAGCTTTAACTTTTAGTAAATGTGCCACTGTTGAAAAATGGGAAGGTAACTAAAAGGGCTTTAAGTCAGAAGACCTGCCAGTAAAAAAATTTATTTTTCTTCGAGGTCAAAGGAAAAATAGGCTAAAACCTAGTTTTTTATCACAACTTGAAGAAGAGGGGCATTTTCATGAGATTCTCTTTTCTAACTATTTTTTTAATTATTTGCTTCTGCACAAATGTTAAAGCCGATGTAAGTGGAGCTGGCTCTTCGGATTTAGTATTTTCAGATCCTAAGATATCAAATTCTGATATTTCGGTATCACAATTTGGTGGTTCTGCAACAGTAATATCAGAATATGAAATTGAAAAATCTGGAGCTAGTGACGTTCAAGAACTATTGAGAAAAGTTCCGGGTCTTTCTGTTAAACAATCAGGAGGAAGAGGTGGGGTCGTTAGTATCTTCTCTAGAGGAAGTGAGAGTGATCATAATTTAGTTATTATTGACGGAGTAAAAGTTAATGAAATCGGTGGAGGCTATGATTTTTCAAGACTAAGTATCAATAATATCGAACAAATTGAGGTTCTTCGTGGGCCACAAGCAGCTTTATATGGTCCGGGTGCAATGGGTTCAGTAATTAGTATAAAAACGAAAAAATACAACCCGAAGAATACAATTTTATTTAATACAGCTTTTGGAATTGGAGAATCTCCTTCAAGAGGACTTCAAAGTAATGGTGGGAAATATTTTATAAATGAAGAAGGAATTAATATTTCTGGTCCACTTTCTTTTGATAAAGAGAATAATTATCTAAGATTTGGATATTCTGTCGGTTTTCAAAGAATTGATGATAATGGACATATGCTTAAAAATAATAGTTACGATAGAGGAAATATAAACGCAGGTTTAACTTTATTTACAAGCGATGAGAAAATAAAATTATCAGGAAATTTTGATAAAAAGAAATTAAGATATCGCTATCCTACAGATAGTTCTGGAAATACTGAAGGAACACCTTTTTTAAATACCCAAAAGGACAGAAGGCACATAACTGCAAGATCAATAAATCTTGAATACAAGGTTACCCAACCCCTTACACTGGGAACCACATATAAATATTGGTATATGCACAAATGGGTTGAGTCGGGCTATCAGGCCTGGGGTGGTGCAGAAACAAATAGTGATAGTAACTTTTGGGAAAAACGTGAAGGATTTGATTATTACTTAAAAAATAATACAAATCTTGATTTTTTATCCTTTGATACCTTGGTTGGATATGATTCAATAGTAGAAAGTAGCGATTATAATACTTATGGTGGAACTTACTATGGCCATGAAGATACAATTACTCAATACTATGGAAATATAAATTTTAAATTTCCTTATAACATATCAGTAAATCCTGGAATTAGGAAGATACATCATCAAACACATGGGGGATATACACTTCCATCTTTATTTGTATCCAAGAAATTTGATAAAAGTATGACAAAGGTGCGTGGGGGCTTTAGTAAAGGAATAAAATATCCTAATACTTACGAGTCATATAGTCAGAGCTATATGCTAAGACCTGAAAGACAAAAATCATATGAGTTTGGGATAGACCAAAACATAAAACAAAATATTACTCTTAGTATTACTTATTTCGATACAAAAATAACTGATTTAATAACTTATACAGGATGGATCACAGGGACCCAATCTGGCGCGGTTTATAAAAATATCCAAGAAGCATCAAGTGAAGGTCTAGAATTTTCAACTTTATTCAATCTTCCTAAAAAGATAAAAACAAAAATATGGTACACGCATCTTAAAACTACTGTTGATAAAAATGGAAGCTTTGGTGGTGAAGCTAATTGGCCTAATGGAAGAGACTTATTGAGAAGACCAAGAAAAAGTGGAGGATTCACTTTAAGTAAATTTAACGATAATTACAATATTTCATTAGATAGTTCGTACACTGGCGGAAGATGGGATTATCAATCATCAGAAATTAGATTATGGAATAAGCCTTTTTGGAATTTTGATTTCTATGCTCAATATCAATTAGATAATTTGATAAATAATTATAAACTAAAGCCTTTTGTAAAAATTAAAAATCTCTTTGATGATGAAAGGCAAGAAATATTAAACTTTGAATCACCTGGTAGAACATCTCTCATTGGAATAAAAGGTGAAATATAAGATTTAATTACTAACTTCACACTAAGATAAAAAGATATTACTATATATCGTATGAAGATAATTTCACTAGTCCCAAGTGCAACAGAAATTCTTTGTGCAATTGGCTTAGAAGATAGTATCTATGGTATTACACACGAATGTATTTTTCCAACTACTATAAAGAAAAAAAAGATTATATTATCCACCAAAATAAATTTTAAAGAATTAAATAACATAGAAATTGATACTCTTATCAATAAAAATGGGAAAAATATCGATTCTATTTATATATTAGATATTGATGAAATAAAGAAAATACAGCCTGACTATATAATCACCCAAGATTTATGTGGTGCATGTTCAATAACGCCAAAAGAAATAAATGAAATCGCATCTAACTTAAAAAAGAAACCACAAATTATCACAATGAGTCCGAAATCAATAGAGGATATCAATCAATCTATTATAGATTTATCTAGTAAGCTTGGCTCTCCAAAGAAAGGAATAGAACTTGTTAGTCAAATTAACACTGAAATTAAGGATGTTTTATCTTATACAAAAAATACTGTTGATAGGCCTAGGGTATTTTGTATGGATTGGATGAACCCGATCTTCTCAGCCGGTCATTGGATCACTGAAATGGTTCATATTGCAGGGGGGCAAACAATGGAAACAAAGAATAATGCTTCTATAAAAATAACCTTTGATGAACTTTTAAATTTTGCACCAAATTATATTTTTATAATGCCTTGTGGCTATGATATTGAAAGAACTACAAATGAAATAAATTTATTACTGGAGAACCCGGAACTTAATAAAATCCCTGCTTTTAATATGGGACAAGTTTATATCGTCAATGCTAATGAATATTTTTCAAAACCCTCGCACAGAATAGTAGAAGGAATAAAAATTATGACTAAAACTATAAATAGACAAAGTTTTAAATATGAGCCACATCCGGACGCAATTTTAAACCTTCAAAACTATATACATTTTGAATCCTTCGCGGGTTAGTATTTGCAAAAAATTAATTAACCTTTTGGGGCAGCAAATTCAGAACCATCAGTGATACCTTCGTCACTACTTGGCGGTGTACCATCAGTCAAAGAATCTGAAGCAGGTCTCTGAGTTTCTTCACCTGAGGCGCCACTATCGCCACCTTCTCCAAAATTAGTAGCCGCAATCCAAAAAAGTGCGATAAAGCTTAAAGCTATAACCATACCTATACTCATGAACACTCCTCCTTGATAACTTAAATTGTAAACATTACAATTGTACTCTAATTATGATTAAAAAATCAACTAAGAATATATCACTTAATTTTATATCTAGTAAATTTGATTTCATTGAAGATGGGTCTATGGTAATAAATTACCAAAACCAATATTTGTTAGCATGCTGCAAGGAGCCTAGTTCAATTGTAAATTTTAGTTCTAACTTGAACTATAAATTGACTTTTAACCCTATAATGCAAGGGGATTTCCCAACATTGGAAATGAAAATAGAATTTTATAATAATACAATAAAAGTTGATTCAATATCTAACCTAATATCAATTGATAACATTAATGAAATCAAAGACATGTATTCATTTCTTTTAAATAAAGAATTATTAATAATAATTTTTAATAAAAAAAATGATTCTTTTAAGAAATTTGAAATTAAAAATAATTTTTTAAATGATTTTTTTATAAATCTTAAAAATTTCGAAATTGACATTAAAGATATAATAAAAAATACTAACAATTAAGGATTTGGTGAAAATTTGAGCTTTGCAAAAATTACAGGAACTGGGATCTATATCCCAGAAAAAATTCTTTCAAATAAAGACTTAGAATCTTTAGTGGACACCTCAGATGAATGGATTAAAGCAAGAACAGGAATTTCCGAAAGAAGGATACTAGAAAAAGATAAAGCTACATCGGATATGTGTTACGAAGCCTGCCTTCAAGCTTTAGAGAACTCTTCTACAGATCCTAATGAAATTGATGGAATTATAGTTGCAACAGTTTCACCGGACTACATGACACCCTCTGTGGGCTGCCTGCTTCAAGACAAACTTAATACAAGGAAAATTTTTGCATTTGATGTCTCGGCAGGGTGCTCAGGATTTATTTACTGTTTGAATATTGCAAAAGCAATGATTGAAAATGGACAAGCACAGAAACTTCTTATTGCTGGGGCTGAGAATTTATCTAAAATTGTCGACTATACCGACAGGGGGACTTGCATTCTCTTTGGTGATGGCGCTGGAGCAGTTGTAATAGAAGAAAGTGAAACTCCAGGTATTATGTCTGTTTGTTTAGGTTCTAGTGGGAAAGAAGCTGAGCTGCTGTATACACCAGGTGGGGGATCAAAAGATCCTGATGGTTCACGGTTTCTTGTAATGCATGGAAAAGAAGTCTTTAAAGAAGCAGTGAAAGTAATTCAATCGAATTCTCTGGAAGCGATAGAAGCAGCTAATATGAAGCCAAGCGATATAGATTTATTCATTCCTCATCAAGCTAATATGAGAATCATCGAAGCTGCAAGAGAAAGACTGGATCTACCAATGGAGAAATGCTTTGTTAACATAGAGAAATATGGGAATACTTCTTCGGCATCAGTTTTACTTGCTCTCCATGAAGCATTAAACGAATCTAGGATTAAAAGTGGCGACAACATACTTTTTTCTGTTTTTGGAGCTGGTTTTGCATGGGGTTCAGCAGTATTAAAATGGTAAGTAAAAATAAACTTATGCTTAACAATATTAAGATAAAAACCCCGAAATATTTTAAAAGTACTCATTCCACCTTATCATCAAAAGAAATTAAAGAAATTGATAATCTTGAAATTATAAATGAAATAAAAGAGCTAAATAGAATTAACTTAATTATAGAGAGTACTAAACTTCCAAATAGAAATATTGTCTTATTTGGTCTTGGTGGTTCTAGTTTAAGTTTAAAAACGATTGTAGAAAGCCTAAACTATAAAGGTGATCTTTTTATAGTTGATAATTTAGATGGTCAAACTTTTAATGATGTATTTAATGAAATAAAAATAAAATCATCGGTTTTTGTTTTTGTCAGTAAATCTGGAGAAACATTTGAAATTATAAAACTACTTAAAGAAACAATAAAAAAAATTAAAAAAAATAATTTACAATTAAAATCCTCCTTATTGTTTATTACAGAAAATAATAATGGTTATTTAAATAAGTTTGGCATTAAGGAAAAGATTCCTACATTCTATATAAATCAAAATATTGGTGGTAGATTCTCTGCATTAAGCAAATCTACTTTAATACCATGTGAACTTCTTGATATAAAATGGAAGAAAATTATTAGTGGAGCAATTAAAACATATAAGATATTAGTCTCAAATAAATTCCAAACTATAGATTTATTAGCTAATTTTCATTATAAAAATCTCCAGAAGAATAAAGTAAATTCAGGACTGATTTGCTATAAGGATAATCTTAATTGTTTTGGTGAATGGTTTATGCAACTATGGGGTGAAAGTTTAGGAAAAACTACAAAAAATGGTAAAGAAACAGGTCTGACACCAACTAAATACATTGGACCAAAAGATCAACATTCTCAAATGCAACTAATTCTAGAAGGTTCAAAAGATAAAACACTTATGGTCATTTCTGTTAAGAAAAATAAAAATAGTAACAACATATTAAATAATTCTGTTATAGAAGAGAAAGAAGCCACTATAAAAGCTTTAAAAATTAAAAAAATCCCATATGTTGAATTAGAGCTAGAGAGTTTAAATGAAGAAACACTTGGATCTTTATTTATTATTTTTCATTTATTGACAATTAGACTGGCAAAAAAAATGAAAGTAAATCCATTCGATCAACCCGCAGTAGAATTAATTAAAAGAAATTTAAAGCCTTAAAAGAATTTATTATCTAATGAAAACTTACCGCCGCCAATAAATAAAAGGGTATATGCTAGTCCAATCAAACATAATTGATACCCATAGGTATCATATGTTGGGAAATAACCATCATTTAAATGTGCAACCCATATACCTACAGACATTATGACAACTATTCCGAAAGCTGCCAATCTTGTTAATAAACCTAATGCAATTGCAATACCACCAAAGAATTCAACAAAAACTGCAACACCGGTTACCCATGTAGGAAAACCAAAATTGACATTCCATGCTAATGCTTTTGACTGAAAATCAGATATTTTGTACCAACCAGCCGGTATAAAAGTTATCGCCAAAATTAATCTAGGCAATAAAGATGCCCATGTTGAAGAAGTATTTAATAACCACATGAGCACTATTATAACCAAGGGCTGATATATATCAATTTAGATTGGTGTAAACTAATTCAATGGAATTATGGGTTAAAGTTTTTGAAGTAATCCTACCGGTAATTATAGTTATTCTTACTGGATATATTTTTGGGAAAGTAACTAATGTAAATTTAAAACCAATAAATCTTTTACTATTATATATATCAACACCTTGTCTTATATTCTCAGCACTAATTGACGGTAAAATTACTCTCACTGCTACTTATCAAATACTTATATCAGGAACATTAATGATTTTTATTGGAATGGGAATATTTACTTTAATACTAAAGTACCTAAAAAAAGATATTACAACTTTCTTAAATCCATTAGTTTTTCCAAATACAGCCAATATGGCCCTACCTATTGCATTATTTGCTTTTGGAAATGAAGCCTTTGAATATGCAATTATTTTCACAACTCTTGTATTTTTCTATCACTGCTCTGTAGGTATTTATATATTAAATGGACCAAAAAAAATTATTGAGGTCTTTAAAACCCCATTAATATATACAGTTGTTTTGGCTCTGATGCTAAATAATTTTGAGATAAATATTAACCCAGGTCTAAATAATGCTATAAACCTACTAGGCACAACTAGCATACCCTTGATGATGTTCAGCTTGGGACACAAGTTATCTGAGACAAAAATAATTAATTTAAACGAAAATATAATCTTAGGATTTCTTCGTTTATCGATAGGATGCGCTCTAAGTTTTACCATCTGTAAAATATTAGGGGTTCAAGGACTAATAGCAAAAGTAATGATTCTTCAATTTTCTATGCCATCAGCTGTTTTTAATTTTATATTGTCAGACAGATACAACAAATCGCCAGAAAAAGTTGCTTCATTGGTATTTGTTTCAACTGTACTTTCAATACCAATAATCCCAATTATTTTGTATCTTCTAATGAAATAAGATGTTTCTTGATTTCAAAATCCAATTCAGTTTTAAATTTTTTATCAAGCAATATACTATTTGACTCCCATATATCAGAAGAATTATGTATTAGCCTTGCTGACGATGATACGTGCTTAAATATAATTGATGTTTTCATATAAACGGTGACCTGAGAAAATGGATGAACATCTATCTGAATCCTTCCGCGTCTAATTTTAGTTAAGCCATACATCCCATCAAATGCCAATGTTGGTATTCTACTAGCATCAGTTTCAACTTTAGTAATAATTTTTTTCATTAATTTATTTGCTTTAACCGAAATCCCTGCCATTCCTATCAATCCTTTCTTTTGAGATATTAATGATAATGATTCATTTAACTCACTTGCTTCCAGTTCTCCATCACTTCCATAACCTAAAACACCAATCTTGGTAGGTATCCTTTTTTCAATTCTTCTTAAAGTTGACAACATAATTGAGTCTGCAAGTGGACTGGATAATCCCTTCTCTTTTCCTTGCGCTATAACATCGCCACCTACATCGACGCCAATTATCATATCAATTTTATTCCTTTCGCAAAAAAACTCGAGATCCTTTGCAATCTTTTTACTGTCATTAAAAATATTAATCAAAAGAATTTTCTCTTTCAGGACTTTAGAAACTTTTGATTCACTAAAGAATAGACCATCTTTTGTTTTAGTTTTACCTGAAGCCCAACATAAACTATCATTAATTTTTGTTTTATTCACTATCTGGCTAAAGGGTCTAGGCCCTGGAAAAGGGTCTATAGAATACCTTTCCCATGGAAGACCACCTAAAATGCATTTTACTCCATATGATTCAAAATATAGCTTAGTCGGAATTGTCCCGACAATATCGGCACCTCCGCCGATTCCAATTATTAATATTTTCTTATAATTTGAAAAAGATTTCAGCATAAGATTTATTAGGTATTATAACGTAACGAGAAAAAAATGGATAAAATTGAAATTAAAGGCGAAACTTATTCTTTCAAGGGCTCTTTAGACGTCCCTGCCGATAAATCTATAGGTCACAGAGCATTATTTATATCTTCACTAAATAAGGACATGACCAAAATTTCAAACCTTGCAAGCTCTGAGGATGTAAGAACAATTTCTGATGACTTACAATCTACTATAAAGTGCTTAGCAGATATTGGTGTTCAATTTGCGGAAATTAAAGGTAATATTTTTGTTCGTGGAAGAGGCTCAAAAGAATTCATACAATCTGAAGGAATACTAAACTGTGGCAACTCGGGAACCACAGCTCGACTAATAACCGGGCTATTAAGCGGTCAACAATTTGAATCAAAAATTGATGGTGATGATTCATTAAGAAAGCGTCCTATGGATAGAGTCATAAAACCATTAACAGAAATGGGAGGCAGCTTTTCCGCAAGCGATAATTCATTACCTCTAACGATATTACCATCAGTATTAAAAGGAGGAAGATTTGACCTCAATCTGGGATCCGCCCAAGTAAAATCAGCATTAATTTTTGCTGCACTCTCTGCAGAAGAGGAAACAACTCTTGTTGAACATAAAAGATCAAGAAACCACACTGAACTAATGCTCCAAGGCTGTACCGATAACTTAAAAGTCAATGGGAATGAAATTATTATCACTCCTAATCCATCAATCAACTTAGAAGGCTTTGAAGTTCCTGGTGATCCATCATCTGCTGCATTTTTTATCGTTGCAGGTCTCTTGAATAAAGATTCAGAATTACATATAAAAAATATTTGCCTAAATCAGACTAGGATTCATTTTATTACTATATTAAAGGAAATGGGTGGACAGATAGAGATTGTAGATACGAAAAAAATAGGCGGAGAAGAGGTGGGAGACGTTGTTATAAAAAGTAGTCATTTAAAATCTATCAAAATTGAAAAAGATTCGATTCCTCTTTTAATTGACGAAATACCAATTATATCTCTCGCATGCTCTTTAGCTGAGGGGAAATCAGAAATAATAGATGCAGAAGAATTAAGATTGAAAGAATCAGATAGAATACAAACAACAGTTAGCGAACTTAAAAAACTAGGCTGCAATATTCAAGAAACAAAAGATGGTATGATTATTGAAGGAATAGAAGGAATTAAGGGAGCTGAATGCGAAAGCCATAATGATCATAGAATTGCAATGATGATTGCAGTAGCCGGAACAGTAGCCAAAGGTACAACATCGATCAACAATCCTGAATGTGCTTCAATCTCATTTCCAAACTTTTATGATAAATTAAATAATTTTAGGAAATAGTATTTATGATTATAACAATTGATGGACCGGCTGGTGTAGGAAAAGGAACAATAGCAAAAATTATATCTAAGTCACTAGGATTTAAATATCTTGACTCTGGTGCAATGTATCGAGCTTTGGCACTCTTTGCAGAATTAAATGGTGTTACTGAAAAAGATTCAAATAAATTAAAAAAAATACTAATTGATCTACACATTCAATTTGTTGACTCGCAAGATGGGGAAAGGGTTCTTGTAAATACCGATGATGTAACAGAAGACATTCGAACAAATGAAATATCAACTCTTGCGTCTAAGTTTGCAGCTAATAATTTTGTAAGAACTATTTTAAGGGAAATGCAAAGAAGACTTGTTAAGAATAAAGATTATATTGCTGAGGGAAGAGACATGGGAACTTATGTTTTTCCTGATGCTAAATATAAATTTTATTTAGATGCAGATTTAGCTATAAGAGCTAAAAGAAGAGCTGGCCAATTAAAAGAAATCTTAGGAATCGCAATTAATGAAGATAGAGTGTCTAAAGAAATTAGTGATAGAGACAACCTAGACATGACTAGAGAGTCATGTCCTCTTCATCCTGCAGATGATGCTGTTATAATAAATACTACGGATATGAATATAGATGATGTAGTTAGAAAAATTGAATCGGTGATTAATAGTGCCTAAGAAGCTTATCATCTCTGATAGCGCTGGTGTTTGTTTTGGGGTAGAGAAAGCTATAACCACAGCGGAAGAAGTTCTAAATGAAAACGAAAATAAAAATGTAAAATCTTTTGGCCCATTAATTCACAATCCTCAAGTTGTCAATATTCTTCAAGATAAAGGGCTTTCGGTAGTTGATGAAATTAAAAAAAATGAAAAAGGAACAATAATTATTAGAGCGCATGGTATACCAAACTATCAAGAAAAAGACTTAGAAGATTCAGATGTAAATGTAATTGACATGACATGTCCAATTGTAAAAAAACTACAGTTTGCTGTTAAATATCTTTCTGATAATGAATATTTTGTTGTAATTGTAGGTAACAGTAAGCATCCAGAAGTTATAGGTGCAAAAAGTTACGGACGCAAAGATGATGTAATTGTAATAAAAGATAAGAATGAGCTAAAAGTAGAATCAATACCTAGTAAAAAGATTGGTATTGTCGCACAGACAACAATACCAAAGGAGCTTTTTTGGGATGTTGTTGAAATATTCAAACTCTTTAAAGAATATAAAGTTAAAGCAATTGACACTTTATGTGATGATATTAATAACAAACAAATTGAATCAAAAGAAATTGCAAAAGACGTTGATATTATGTTTGTGATTGGAGGTAAAAATAGTTCCAATACAAAAGAAATTGCAGATATCTGCAAATATGTCAACAAAAATACCTACCAAATAGAAACGTTTAAAGAAATCGAGGATTTAAATATGAGTCTTGAAAATAAAGTTGTAGGAATTACAGCTGGGGCATCAACTCCACCCTGGCTAATTAAACAGACCATAGACGGTGTTTTACAAAGTGGTTAATCTAAAAAATCTCAATTTTAAAAAAATTCTAATAGTTATAGTTATTATTCTCTTCTCCTTAAGCGCTTTTTTCTCACTTTCGCCTGGCGAAAAAATTGCTATCATAGAAATAAAAGGAGTTATCAAATCTCCTAAAGAATACCTTGAAAGTATCAGAGAGATTGATGAGGATGACTCATTCAAAGGAGTTATAGTAAGAATAGATTCCCCTGGCGGTACAGTTGGATCATCTCAAGAAATATATGAATCTCTTAATAAGCTATCAAAAAAAATACCTACAATTTCTAGTATTATAGATATTGGAGCTTCTGGTGGTTACATGATTGCCTGCGGAACCTCATATATTTTCGCAAACTCAGGTTCAATTACTGGTAGCATTGGAGTTATAAGCCAATATTATGATTTTTCTAAGCTTATTAAATTTCTCAGATTCGAAATTGAGATTGTTAAATCTGGAAAAATGAAAGATATTGGTAATCCGGCTAAAAAATTAACTGAAAAGGAAAAAAAACTATTAAATATATTGGTTAAAGACATTCATGAACAATTCAAATCTACAGTTGCAAAAGAAAGAGGCTTGTCTGAAAAAGAAGTTGAATTAATTTCTGATGGTCGAATATTTTCAGGAAAGCAGGCATTGACCCTTAAATTGGTTGACGAAATTGGTGGCCTAGATAAAGCAATTGATTATATTAAAGAAAATGCTGGAATTGATAGCGTTAATTTAGAGCATTTTCCCAAAAAGGAGAAAAAACTTCTTGAGAGCATTGTTCCTTCGCTCAATAATTCCTCAATTATTAATTTTTTAAATAAAAAGCTTTACTACTTATATTCACCAAAATTTTAAATATGTTAAACTCTTAATATGCTCAAAACTATAGTGGTAATTTTCTTGTTCATAACATCTATTATCTTTATTTTTCAAAATCAACTTATTTTTGTTCATACATTTCCAATAAATTTTGAAATGAAAATTTTCAATATCAGCAATAGTGAGGTTAATAATTCTATTATTATGCTTTCCTCATTTATTTTAGGATCACTAATAACCCTAGTTCTAATCGGAGATAGTTTAATTAGAAAAAGTCTACGAAATAATGAACTCAAAAAAAAGATTATATCAATTGAGGAAACAAAAATTCCAGATGGTGAGAATTTATGACAAAAAAACCAGCATGGATTAAGTCAGAAATACCCGTTGGTAAAAATTTTAATGAATTAAAATCTATTGTTGCAAAAAATAAATTAAATACAGTTTGCGTAGAGGCAAAATGTCCTAATGTTGGTGAATGTTGGAGTCTGGGAACTCTAACTTTTATGATATTAGGCGATACATGTACAAGAAGTTGTGGATTTTGTGCCATTAAAACCGGAAGAGGATTAAACATTGATTATCTTGAGCCAAAGAGGCTTGCCAGAGGAATCCTAGATCTAAAAAAAAACAATGCGTTCATAGACCATGTAGTGCTCACCTCTGTTAACAGAGATGATAAAAATTATGAAAGCGCAAAAATTTTTTCAAATTCAATCAAAGAAATAAAAAATCTTGAATTAGATATTAAAGTTGAAGTATTAATTCCTGATTTCCTTGGAGATCTTGAATGTTATCAGCTAATACTAGAGGCAAAACCAGATGTAGTGAATCATAATATTGAAACAGTAAAAAGACTCTATAGATTCATGCAAGATACGGGAACAATGAAAAAAAGGGCAGTTAGGCCACAGGCTATTTATGAAAGATCGCTAAGGTTATTAAAGTTTTTTAGTCAAGATTTTAACATAATAACCAAGTCAGGAATCATGATTGGATTAGGTGAATCTAAAAGTGAGATTTTAGAATGTATAAATGATCTTAATTCTGTTGGATGTCAGATAGTAACAGTCGGACAATACCTACAACCATCTAAAGATTTTATAAATGTGTCAAAATTCTATAATATTGAAGAGTTCAATAAAATTAAAGAATATGCCGAACTTCAAAGTAATATTATAAGTGCGGAATGTGGGCCAATGGTTAGAAGTTCTTACCATGCAGAAAAGCAATTAAGTAATGCCAAAGAGAACATTAAAAAGAGTGGTATAAGTTGAAATTTATTTTAATCCAAGCTGATGGTATGCCAGATAGACCAATCAAAGAATTGGATGGACAAACTCCTTTAGAAGCTGCGAACACGCCCAATATGGATGAATTAGTAAAATTATCTGAAATGGGAATCGTAAACCATATTCCCAAAGGAATGAAATCTGGCAGCGATATTGGGAACCTGAGTGTATTGGGCTATGACCCTAACAAGTACTTTACTGGCAGATCTCCCTTAGAGGCCGAAAGCATTGGTATTAAATTGGAACCCACAGATATATGCTATAGGTGCAACCTCGTTAATATCGTAAATCAAAATGGTAAAGAGTATATGGATGATCACTCAGCTGGTCATATCGAATCCGAGTTATCCAAAAGAATAATAATAGAATTAAAAAATGAATTTGAAAATGATGAATTTAAGATTCATCATGGAGTAAGCTATAGACATATATTAGTTTGGAAAAATGGAATGTCTAATTTAGAGACAACAGCACCTCACGATATTCTTGAAAAGGAAATAAACCCTTTCTTGCCTACAGGTCCAGGGTCTGTAAGGTTGAGAGACTTAATGAGGCAAGCAAGAATAAAAATCAAAAAAATAAAAGGTAGTAACCCGAATATGAAAAACTTAAAATGTTCAGATATTTGGCTTTGGGGTCAGGGTAAAAAACCAAATCTTCCTAGTTTTAATAGTATTCACAATATTCATGGTTCTATGATATCTGCGGTAGATTTGTTAAAGGGAATTGGGAAACTTGCAGGATTAAATGTTATAGAAGTAGAGGGTGCAACTGGTTATTTGGACACGAATTATGATGGAAAAGTGCAATCAGCGCTTCAAAGTCTTATAGAAAATGATTTTTGCATGATTCACATAGAAGCACCAGATGAAACGGGCCATGAGGGAGATTATAAAAAGAAAATGCAAGCTATAGTGGATCTTGACAAGAAAGTTATTGGGCCAATTTATAATGGTTTAAAAAAAGAATATAATGAATATAAGATATGTATTGTTTCTGATCATCCAACACCAGTTGAGCTCAGAACCCATAGTTACGAATATGTTCCATATATGATCTTTGATTCTCGTCTTCCTAAAATCAATCACAAACAGCAAACTTTTAATGAAAAGTCAGCAAATGAAGCTGATTTAATTCGTGATAACGGACATGAGTTAATCTCCACTTTTTTTAAGAACTAGCTTTGCATTCTCCCAAGCTTCGTTATCTGATATTCCTTCGTTTTTTAATTTTAAAAAAATTTCAGCCCTTTTTTTAAATTTATCACTACTAAAATTTAATGCTATTTCAGGATTTACGTTTTTAATCCTACATAAATTAGCAATAGTAAAGAGAACATCGCCCAATTCTTCTTCTATATTTCTTAAATTTCCTTCTGAACTGGCATCTTCAAATTCTTTAATCTCAGATTGCAACTTTTCAATCACTTCCTTCTCAGATGAGAAATCTAAACCTTTTTTATTAAATAGTTTAGAAATTTCAATTGCCCTGATAAGTGAAGGTAAAATTTTAGAAACCTCATTATCTTTATCCTTTGACTCTAAAGATTTTTGCTCATTCCATAACTCTAAAGCTTCTTTATCGTTTTTAACAGTCTTGTTACCAAATACATGTGGATGTCTTCTAATTAATTTCTCAGATAGACCAGCAATAACATCCTCTAGATTAAATAAACCTTTTTCCTCAGCTATATTTGAAATAAATAATACTTGTAAAAGAAGGTCTCCTGTTTCCTCTAATAAGTCTGAATTATCTTGTCTATGAATTGCTTCAATAACTTCATATGCCTCTTCTATAATATAAGTTCTAAGAGTCTCAAATGTCTGCTTTTTATCCCACGGACACCCGTCCTCTGCACGAAGAGCCTTTGTAACACTTATAAGATTCTTTAATTTTGTCTCAATATTACTCAAATTAAATCTCAAAGAACTTAGGGAATGAAGTTAAGTTGTTGCACCCTGCCTTTGTTACAACAACTGTGTCCTCTATTCGTATTCCACCAATGTTTGGATAATATAACCCAGGTTCGACTGTAATAACTTGGTTTAATTTAAGAATTTCACTAAGTTCAGAAACTCTAGGTGGCTCATGTATATCTAGCCCCAGGCCATGACCAGTAGAATGGATAAATCCATCTGGATTTTTTTTAGAAAAGTCTGTTAAGAATCCATATTCATTAAAAATCCTCTTGATAGCATTATGTATTGTTTTACCATCCCTACCAGATTTCACTAACTCAACACCAGTTTTTTGTCCTAACTTAACCACTTTAAACATTTTCTTTAAAATCTCACTAGGCCTTCCTTTCACAACTGTTCTTGTTATATCAGCAAAATAGCCAGTTTGTATATCTCTTGGAAATATATCTATTATTATTGGAACAGATTCATTTATTGGACCAGCTCCTTCATGATGCGGTAAAGCTGAATGTTTCCCCGATGAAATTATACAGTCAGAACATTCTAAACCTAAAGAAACTAATTGTCTTTGACAATCATTCCTTAAAATTTGAGAAGTTAAAATTTTCCCGTCTGAATATAATAATTTATTCCTTACTTTAGAATACTTAATCTTATCTATAATATTTCTTAAAACTTTCTCTGTGAATTTCATTGTCTTCTTTATCTCTTTTATCTCTGTAGAACTTTTAACTAATCGTTCATTAAAAAAAATTGGGCTAGAGGAAGCTTCGATTTTTACTTTTCTTTTTCTAAGTTCACTAAAGATATAAGATGGGAAATTATAAGGAACAGAAACTTTATTAATCTTATACTCTGATATTATATCCATTATAATATCTATAATATTTCTGCTTTTTAATCTTTCAGATCTTTCTCGCAACGATAAGACTTTATTAACTTTCGCTTGAGACTTGCCCCTTTCTAACTCTAAATCGTTTAGAACAAGGTATGTTTTCTTCCTTATTTCGAAGAAAATAACAGGATCTGGTGCTTTAAAGCCTGTTTTATAGTATAAATCAGATGAATTTTTAGTATCATCGTATATAAGATTCATTATTTTCATCAAAAATAATATACAGCATTAATTATGTAAACAAAAATATTGGAAATTTAATATGAATTATTTATTATTACTTATATGTTTAACATTAGTGAAAAAGCTGCAAATGAAATTAATAGACTCTTGGCTGACGAAGATTCAAAAGAATCTTTCTTAAGAATTAAAGTAGTTCCTGGTGGTTGCTCTGGATTTTCCTATGAAATGGGATTTGATAATGCAATTGATGAGTCTGATCAGGTTTTTAAAAACCTAGATGTAAAAGTTGTAATAGATAAATTCAGCTTCACACACTTAGAGGGAGGGACACTAAATTTCTCTGATGGTTTAAATGGAACCGGGTTTGGAATAGAGAATCCAAACGCTAAAGCTTCTTGTGGATGTGGATCCTCTTTTACTGTTTAAAAACTTATTCCTTAATATCTTTTATAATATAAACCAATACTGCTAATCCTATAGTTATTGCAATAGAACCAAAGAATAGGCTGCCTGTTGCAAGCTTAATAATTCCATAAATTAATATTAAAATAGATAGGCTTAGTTGAAAAGCGTTTAACAATGGGGCAGTTATTGATTCGGATATTGAATTTTTATTCTCACGCCAGAAGCCATTAGGTCTAATTTTATTATAAAAATTCTCTAGAACCTTCTCATCTTCAGGTTTCGTAAGATAAGTAACAACTAATCCAATAAATATTGAAATTGGAATAATAATTAATTTTAAAGTAAAACTTATATTCAATACTCCTATATAATCAAAGAAATAAAAGGTACCGCTTAAAATTATTGAACTAATCAATGCTGATATTTCAGACCATGAATTTATTCTCCACCAGAACCAACGGGCAATTAAAAAGAATCCAAGGCCTGAACTTACCGACCAAAGAAAAATCCATGCAGACCCTATGTTCTTAATTCCCAAACCGACAATTAAAGCCAGAAACAGGAATATTACTGTAAAAATCTTTGATATAAAGACATAATGGCCTTCTCCCCTATCTTTTATAAAAAATCTTTTATATAAATCGTTCACTAAATAAGATGAGCCCCAATTAATCTGAGTGCTTATTGTTGACATATAAGCAGCCAGTAAAGTTACAATCAAGAAACCTCTGAAGCCATCATCTACATAATCTCTTATTAATAATGGATAAATTTCCTCACTATCAACAATAAGTGTGCTATTTGATGGATATAGTATCAAAGCACAAAGGCCTATTACAATCCAAGGTGCAAATCTAAGCACATAATGATTAAGAACAAACCAGATAGTCCCAAGAACTCCATCTTTTTCGGATTTAGCGGAACATAATCTTTGAATTATATAGCCTCCACCATCTGAATTATGTGAAGACCACCAAACAATAGTTGAATAACTTAGAAACAGCATAAAATCTTCTCTATTAAAAATCGAAGGAATCATTGCTATCTTTTCTCGAGGAAGGTTTTGGACTAATTCAAAATAATTTTGAAAGCCACCAATTTTTTCAGAGCCTATTAGAAAAATCACAAGGATAATAGAACCTGCGAAGGCAACAAAATACTGAACAAAGTCATTTATTACAATTCCTTTGAGGCCAGAAGATGTTGAATAAAATAATGCAACAAATGTAACTATAATTAATAATCCTGTACTATCGAACCCTAAGAGAACATTAAAAATCTTTAAAAAAGCACTAATAATCCAAGCTGAAATAATTAAGTTAAAAAATAAAGAAAAATAAAAAGCTTTAAACAATCGTAAATACTTTGCAGGAGAACCCGAATATCGAATCTCAATTAATTGATTATCTGTTATAACCTCTGCCCTTCTCCAATATCGTGAAAAGAAGAAAATTACAAGACAGTGTGTAAATAAAAAAGACCACCAAAACCAATTTTTCCAGATTCCAGGATCCCTTATCCAGGCAATTATCACAATTGGTGTATCAATAGACAAAGTAGTAGCTACCATAGATGTTCCTAATAACCACCAAGGGAGATTCCTTTCCGAAACAAAATAGGATGTAATATTATTTTGACTTTTCTTGTTAAAATAGACTCCAATAGAAATGCTTAACAATAAATAAAATGTAATTATTATTAGATCAGTTATAGATAAATATTGCAAAAAAAGAAAGTAGCTCATTTTAGGATTAATCTCCTTGCCTTATCTTTTAAACCGAGAACCTTATTAATTTTCCTATCAATACTTATAGGGGAACGTAAATATATCTCCTTTAATTCACTAAGACATTTAATCGGATTTAATGGATCTAAAATTAAATCTCCACCATTTAGAACAAAGGCTTCAATCATTTTACTTTCGTTAAAGTTTGATGTTATTGCCTCCATTCTGATAGAATCGCTAATTATTACTCCACTAAAGCCTAATTGATTTATTAATATGTTTGTCATTATTTCGTACGACATTGATGCAGGAATAAGATCTCTATCATAGTGAGTATAGTTAATATGATTAATCATAACCAAATCAGCATTTTTAATTAATTCAATAAATGGTTTAAGATGAGTGGCCTCTAAATCAATTTCTGATATATCACTTCTTATTAATTCTTTATGTGTATCACCGGAAATAACTCCATGACCAGGAAAATGCTTTAAGCATCCTATTATATTATTTTTATCTGTTGAGTCTAAAAAAGTCTTTCCAATACTAGATACTACCATTGGATTACCAGAAAATGCTCTTCCCTTAAGAACATCTGAATCTTCTTTTTTAATATCAAGGACCGGGGCTAAATTAAAAGAAATTTTATTTTTATAAAGCTCCAAATTGATAGCATCAAAGATTTCTCTTTTATCTTTATCATCTAAGGATTCAATATCAGATATATCAAATTCTTTTCCCTCTGAGCATCTTCTGCCAAAGCCATTTTCAGCATCAATAAAAAAAAGAATTTCTTCTTTAGATTCTAGATTTAGCATATCTCTGACCATGTTAAGATTATCTAATCTAAATTTAGAGTCTTCACCAAACTTAATTTTTTCAGTAGCAAATAAAATAAAAGAATCAAAACCAAATTTTTTAACCAATAATCTAGCCTCTTCAATCGATTCGCTTGAATTTATATTTATTCTTGGAATAACTAATTGCGAAAAATTATTTTCCATTTTATGGACTAGAAATCTTCCCTAATAATACTTTCTCTTTAGATCCTGTAAGACTTGTTAAAGTAAAACTTTTATTTATAAGCCTTAAATATCCTAACAACGCAAACAAAACTGCCTCCTTATACTTTGATGGAATACCTAGCTCATCAGATAAAATAAAATCTAAACCAGGAAGTCGTTTCATTAAACCCTCTAGTATAAAGGTATTTTTTACCCCTCCACCTGAAAGTACTACTTTTTTTGGAGTTGAAATTGGAAAGATAAACTTCTCATATGAAGCAGCAATAGACTCTATTGTTGCAGATGATAGAGTTGCCACCAAGTCATTAAATCTAATACCCTTTTGAAGAGAATATCTAAGTAAATTGTTGGTGTATTCTATACCAAACTCTTTATTTCCGGTTGATTTTGGAGGCATTATAGAAAAAAAAGGGTTCTTTAGTATCTTATTTAAAAGCGGCGTTATAACTTTCCCTTTTTTTGCAAAGCCACCATCCTTATCATAAAAAATTTTATTTTTATACTTAATTTGTACCGCTCTATCAATTAGGCAATTTGCCGGCCCTGAGTCAAAACCTATACAATTAGAAAATTTTTTTTCAACTAATGTAGAGTTTGCTATACCACCAAGATTCTGACATATAAAAGGTCTTTTAATCTCTGGGAACAAATAAAAGTCTAAAATAGGGACCAAGGGGGCACCAGCTCCTCCTAAGACTATATCTTTCTTTCTAAAATCATAAATTGTTTCAATCTTCGTTCTTGACGAAATAATATCTGACTCCGTTATCTGAATTGATATAGTTTGATTAATTTCTTGTGAATGATGAATTGTCTGACCATGCAATCCTATTCCGTTAATAGATTCTCTTCGAATCTTATTCTTTGAAATAAATTGATTTATTTTTCTAGCAACAAAATCACCTAGTTTTAAACTCAATACTTCAATATCATAAATTGTCGATTTTGGTCCAGACATTAATATTTCTTTCCTCAAAGCTGCTGGAAAATCATATGTTGCAGCCTTAAGAAGCTTTAATTCTCCTTTTGTATTAAATGATACAAGAGCTAAATCTAATGAATCTGCAGATGTTCCCGAATTAACACCTAGAATGCTGAGTTTTTTTTTATTTCTCATCTAACATCTCAGTAATAGAAATTTGTTCAGATAATATCTTTGCTCTTTTATATGAAACGTCCATCTTATTCATTATAAGAGCAATTCTTATGCTCCACCTACTCTTTTCTAGTAAGTCTATGGCTGTCTTTTGGTTCTTGCCTAAGATATTAGATAAGTTTCTTATCAACCTAGCTTTAAGCTTTCGTGTGGAGGGAGAAATATCAATCATCATGTTTTTATATATTTTTTCCAATTTCATCATAGAAACCGTTGTAATTATATTTAAAACAGTTTTTGTGGCGGTACCAGATTTTAGCCTAGTTGAACCAGCAACAAATTCCGGTCCAACATTTAAAACAATATCTAAGTCGGAGATATTCTTTTTTAGCTTATTACATGAAATAAGGATAGTTTTTGACTTAATACCTTTAGCAAACTTTATAGCAGATAAAACATACTCAGACTTACCGCTAGCTGAAATACCAATTAATAAATCGTTTTTACTATAATTCTTGGCTCGTAAGTCTTTAATTGAATCGGTTGATGAATCCTCTGCACCTTCTTTTGACTTAAAAACGGCCGATTTACCTCCAGCCATTATACTGATAATTCTTTTTGGATCAGTTCCAAAAGTAGGAGGACATTCTGAGGACTCTAAAACTCCTAGCCTACCACTAGTTCCGGCGCCTATAAAATAAATGGAGCCTCCACGAGAGAATACCTCTGTAAATGTGCTAACTGCCTTTGATATTTTCTTTTTATTTTTTCTTAAGGCTGAACTTATAGCGTCATATTCCAAAATAAAATCGTCTACCAGAGTGGGAACTGTATTAGATTTGTTTCTGTTTTTCTTTCTTACCTTCTCTGTTTCTAAGTTTATAAAATCATCTTTCATCAAAAAAACACCGTATTTTTTTATTATAACAAACTGAGTGTAAAAAAATTTATTTTTTACTTCCAATCCTAACAATTTAGATATAAAATATCATAATCCAATGAGCAATATAAAAAGAGCCTTAATAAGTGTTTGGGATAAAACTGATATTGATATATTAGCAAAAAAGCTAACTGAAATTGGTATTGAAATAATTTCTAGTGGTGGAACCGCTAGATTCCTTAGGGAAAAGGGAATAGAAGTTAAGGACGTTTCTCAGATAACAGAATTTCCTGAAATGCTTGATGGAAGAGTTAAAACGCTTCATCCAAAAATACATGGTGGACTGCTTGCAATTAGGTCCAACAAAGAGCACATGGAAGCTTTAAACAGAGAAGGTATAAAGCCAATTGATTTAATAATCGTTAATTTTTATCCATTTGAAGAAGTAATTAAGTCAGACGATATTTCATTTCAGGAAGTAATTGAAAATATAGATATTGGTGGACCAACAATTGTTCGTGCGGCTGCTAAAAATTTTCAAGACGTTAGTGTCCTTGTAGAGACTTCAGATTACAAATCAATAATAGATAGAATATCAAATGGCTCACTAGATATAGATCAAGAATTTAACTATGAGCTTTGCAAAAAGGCTTATTCATATGTTGCAAAATATGATGCGGCAATTTCAAATCATTTAGGAATTTTGAATACCGACAATAGCAAGAAAAAGATTCCTGATACTTTAACATTACATTATAAGAAAAGCTTTAATCTTAGATACGGGGAGAACCCACATCAGGAAGGCTCTTTTTTTATTCAAGAAGATCAAAATGAGCCGTCAATTTCAAACTCTCAGCAAATTCAAGGTAAAGAGCTTTCTTTAAATAATATTTATGATGCAGATTCGTGTCTTGAAACTGTCAAAGAATTTAAAGATAATGCCTGCGTAATTGTTAAACATAATAACCCGTGTGGTGTCGCAGAGCATGAAAGCTTATTGCAGGCTTATATTGATGCAAGAGATTGTGATCCTGTAAGTGCATTTGGTGGAATTGTTGCTTTTAATAATAAGGTAGAAAAAGATGTTGCAGAAGAAATTGTAAAAACTTTTATTGAGGTGTTAGTAGCTCCTGGATATTCCGATGAGTCATTAGAGATTTTCAAATCTAAGCCAAACTTAAGAGTTCTTCAATCACCTGATTTAAAATCTAAAGATGAGAACTTAATGGATATTAAAAAAGTTGTTGGCGGTATTTTATATCAAGATGCAGACAGAACTTCGGACGAAGATTTTGTTGACTTTAAAGTCGCAACAAAAAGAGCTCCTACCGATGACGAGCTAAAGACTTTGCTTTTAGCTTGGAAAGTCTGTAAAAATGTTAAATCAAATGCTATTGTCTTAGCCAGAGACAATAAAACTGTTGGCATTGGTGCCGGCCAAATGAATAGAGTGAATTCAGTACAATTAGCTCAAATAAAATCTAAAGATCATTATGGAACCAAAAACTCATCTTTGGCATCTGATGCATTCTTTCCTTTTCGAGATGGAATTGATGAAGCTGCTAAAGCAGGAGTTACGGCCATAGTTCAACCAGGTGGATCAATTAGAGATGAAGAAGTAATTCAGGCCGCTGATGAAAACAATATTGCTATGATATTTGTTGGCGTTCGCCACTTTAAGCACTAATTATCAACCACAATGCTTTTCTTATTAATTAATACCCCTAAAGAATGGTTAAAAGAAGTTACCGAAACATTATAGTCAGTTATAGATCTATTATAATCTATCTGAGCCTTTATAAAATCTCTTTGAGTTTCTAATAAATCTTTAGTTCTAGATATACCAACTTTAAATCTTTCCTCTTCGTTATTTAAAATTTCTTGGTGTAACTCTAGATTTCTCTTGTTAGCCTTTATGTTATCTAAACTTGAAAGAACGTCACGATAAGAACCTCTAGCCTCAAGATGAATTTGGTCTAATACATTGTTTAACATAATCAAATGCTTTCTCTTTTGAGCATTAGCAACTTCAAGTTTGCTTTCAGCAATACTGTTATTTAATGGAATCTTTAATTTTGCACCAATCGCCCATGACAAATTATCTAAAGATCTTAAAGTTCCAATTGAATCAGAGAAACCATCATCATACTCTGACGCAATTCTGGGACTTCCTAGAATCGCTGAAGAATAAGAAGAATTTTTACTTCCGCCAAGACCGGAGTAGCTTAATATTCCTTGTAAATCTAAATCTGGAAGAATTTGATTTGAATAGTATTTAAGAAGCTCTTGAGAATTTTGCAACTGGATAGACTCTTGTTTAACCTCAGGTCGATTATTAATAGCAATAAACTCTATATCTTTTGAATTTATGAACTCTAAATCTTTCATTTCAATTGAATCGTCAATTGTTACTTCTTCTTCTAAAGAAAGACCAATAACAATTTTTAATAAATCTAAAGAATCATTATAGTGATTCTCAGCAAGTGTAATTTCAACACCTCTATAAGCTGCTTCCGCCTTAGCCTGTAACAATGATATCCTTGGCAATGTTCCTAGTTCGACCTCAATTGTATTCTGATTAACAATTTCTTGTGCAAGTTCATAAGAAGAATTAGCTAACTGAAGATTTTTCTTTGCATAAACTGTCTCCCAATATATTGTTTCAACCTCCAAGATTACTGAGGATATTACTTTTTCCAATTCAATTTTAGAAATTTCTGAATTTCCTTTCGCAACTAGAATATTTGTATTGTTAATGTCAAAGCCAAAGTCCTTAAATAGGTTTTGAGTTACTTGAAAAGATAAGTTCGAAGTCCATGCAGGACTCATTGCATCAGTTCCAAAATCTGTTTCATTTTTCTGCAAATCAAAATTAAAAAGACTATAGCTAGTTCCGGTTGGCAAATACCCTTCTAAACTAGACTTATAAACAGATGACTTAGTATTTAAGGTGTTGTTTTTTGCAAAGGCTGACGTAGAAGGTACAACTGAATCTTCGTATCTGATTTCAGTATTTAAATATATATCATAAATCCCTTTTGTTTCTTTTATGAAAGCTTTTGAAGAATCAAATTCTGCTTCTTGGATTTGGATTCTCTTGTTATTCTCAAGTCCTAGTTGAATTGCTTGGTCTAATGTAATAGCGGAGCAAGAAAGAGATATAAGTAGGAAAAGGAGTGAGAATTTAACAAACATTAGTATTAATTTAGCAGATTATAAAAAAAAAGGGAGTCCTAATTTTCATAGGACTCCCAAGATTAATCATCTATATACTACTTAGAAGCAGCAGGAGCTTTAAAGAAATCATCGATGAAAATCATCAATCTTGATTGGAAGCCCCAAATAGAATCTTCAGTATCTAATAGAGTATCAGCTCTCATACCAGTTGTATTATTATAAGCTTGAGCAACAAGTGCGTCTTTCAAACCTGAACCTGCATCAATGTAAGAACCGATTAATGATAGTTCTACACCGTCAACAAGATTCATTTTGTATGTAGCTTCATATTCTGTACCGTAGTATCCGCCAATTGAACCAGCTGTTCCATCAGAACCACCAGCGTTAGCACCAATACCTTGGTCAGCAGGCTTTTTATTTTCTACCCATGCCATAATTACAGCAAGATTTAAATTATCGCCATTACCAACAGCATAATCTCCATCTACTTTAATATATTTAGCATTTATGATACTTCCTGATCTTTGATAAAGAGTAGGAATAACATGTTTGAATAATAGGTTATCTAATTGATAAGCACCATTACCTCTTACGATAGAACCTTCGTAGCCATTATCTCCAGCAGCGGTGTTATCTTCATCACCAGGGGAGATACCAGCTTCAAATGCAACTTTTGAGAAAGGAGCACTATTAAACAGCTCTAATCTTGCAGCTGCAACATAGTTGTTTCTTTCAACAGTTAACATATCAGTACCGTAACCAGGATCTAGTTCACCATAAGCACCTGTGTACTCAGTGATGAATCTATAAGCTGATGTTTTGTACTCAGCATACGCACTGTAAAGTTGTAAAGCCATATCGATGTTGTTACTTCCTCCACCGATATTCATGTTGTTTTGCTCGATATATGGGAATAAATAAGCACCATATGTCAAGTTACCATTATTGATAATCACAGCAGCAGCTAAATAATCAACTGTCTGTCCGTTACCATCAAAGATAGCAAAATTATCAGTTTGAGTAGTTGTTCCACCACCATAAGTGTCAGAACCACCACCGATATAATCAGAAACTAAAACTAAAGTAGTTGCACCAAGTGGGGTTGCATACCCTTTTAGCCATAGTAAACGATCAATGTTGAATCCAGCATCTGAGTATGGATCATGTCCGCCGTTAGCGTACAGTCCCATCGCAAAATCAAATGGCTGTCTTCCGATTCTTACGAATCCCTTATCACCTAAGTTAATATCTGCATGAAGATATTTAACAGAGAAAGAACCATAGTTTGCTGATATAGAATCATCGCCCCATAGTAAAGTACCGTTAAATCTATCAGTATATCTTAGATCATCTTGAACAACACCACCAGATTCTGAACCATCGGAATCTTCACCAAAAAGTCCAGCAGTAGCACCACCAGCAAGAGCGTTACTTAGAACATCAAAAGATCCTCTAATTGTAACAGCATCACTTAAAACAAGTTGTGGTGTAAGACGAAGAGTCATGTCAGCGAAATGAATGTGTTCGCCTGTAGCATCTCCATCTAAACCAGCAAGACCTGCAAGTTCACCTGGTGTCAAGATATTATGATAAGTAGCGTTATGGAGTGATCTCCATCTAAAACGCATAAAACTTGGGAATCCACCAAGACTTAATTCAACCGCAAATGACGGAATAGCTAAGCCTAATGCGAATACCAAAGCAAGTACATATTTCATAATACGCATAAACCTTTACCTCCTATGTAAAGTTAACCCTAATTTAACACTTTTTGGCATAATAAGTCAATCATTTTAGTAAGTTTTTACGCGGGTTTTTTAATTTTTTAAACACAAAGATAATGTTCAAATAATACCTAATTTGCCAGTCATCATAAAACCCCCATAAAATGGCTATTAATCGAATATTTTCCCGGGATTCATTATATTATTTGGATCAATCGTTTTCTTTAGAGATTTCATTAACTTTATTGAAGTTGGATGCTCTGACAAGAGATATTCCTTTTTGTTTAAGCCTATTCCATGCTCACCGGTAACTGTGCCACCCAATTCTAGACTTTTTTTGACTAATTTATCGCTAAAACTTCTAATTACCTTAAAATCTTCGCGGTTTTCAGGATCATAAAGGACAGTAACATGAAAATTTCCGTCACCGACATGGCCAACTATTGGCGCCCTTAAGCTCAGATTCTGTATTTCTTTTTCGGCAAATTTAATACAATTTGCCAACTCTGTTATCGGTACGCAAGCATCAGTTGCATATACCCGAGCATCCGCTTTTAAAGCTTTAACAGACCAATAAACGTCATGTCTTGCTTTCCAAAGCTTATTTCTTTCTTCAAAATCTTTAGACCATTTGAACTTAAATCCCCCATTTTCCTCTGATATTTCTTTACAACTCTCAATTGATTCAATATTTCCATTTTCTGATCCATGAAATTCGAAAAACAATGTTGGTTTTACCTCTAAATCTGTTAATTTTGAAAAATTTATACTTATATCCATTTGGTCTGCATTTAGAAGTTCAATTCTTGCAATAGGAACACCGAACTGGATTATTTCTTTTACAGAATTTACAGCATCATCTAGAGTATTAAAATGACATATCCCACTTATAATGCTTTCAGGTATAGGATTTAGTCTGAGCTGAACTTCTGTAATTATTCCGAGAGTACCTTCAGATCCGATAAACAAACCTGTTAAATTATATCCTGATGAAGTTTTTTTTGATCTACCGCCAGTTTTAATAATCTCTCCGTTAGGTAAAACAACCGTAAATCCTAGAACATTGGTTCTCATAGTTCCATATCTAACAGCCATAGTTCCTGAGGCAGAAGTTGCGCACATACCCCCAATAGAGGCATCAGCACCAGGATCAATGGGGAAAAAAACGCCTTGATCCTTTAAATAATTGTTTAGCTGTATTCTTGTTACTGAGGCTTCAACCCTGCAATCAAAATCATCTTTATTGACTTCGATAATTTTGTTAAAGTTCTCCAAGCTAATAGTAATTCCATCTTTAATCCCTACAACTTGGCCTTCCAATGATGTTCCAGCACCAAATGGAACAATAGGAACTCCAAACTTATTGCAAATCTTTAATATGCTAGATACTTCTTGCGTTGTATTCGGAAATGCAACCCCCAGGGGAAGTATTGGATCAAATATATCCTCACCTTTTGAATAATTAGATCTAACGCTCTCAGAGACTGAAAACCTGTCATCAAGTAATTTATAAATTTCATCTAAAAAAGATTCTTTCATAGATAATAATTATAAACTGTTAAAAAAGTAAATGGATACTACTCTTTTTCTGTTTCTTCGCCACCCATCCATCCAGGTCTATTATCCCAAGTGCTACTTAACCATGAGCAACTTTGAATAGATGAAAGCAAAAAAAGTGACAAGACAAAAACTTTTAAAAATTTTTTCAAAATAACCTCCGTTTATTTATATATTAAATCGCCAAAAAAAAAGAGCAAGTTGATTATTCTTACTCTTACTTGGCAAGTATTTTTCTCATATTTAATTATTTAGAATTTAAGCTGAGCCTGAATTCTAAATGTTCTTGTTTGCTTATCGTCGCCTATTGCTTGCTCTTCATTAACATATCCATAATCAGCATTAATTTTTAAATTATGTCCAACAAAATATTTAGAAACTTGATATGTATGCTCAAATATTTTGTCTTTTTTTTGATCTGAATTATCCCTTACACCGTATCGATATCCTGCGACCCATCCATTAGCTATATAGTAGTTACCTTGAATTCTAGTCCAATCTAGACTTTCTTTACCATTACCTAATATTGATTCGTTACCACTTAAAGTTGTATGTTCAAACTCA
>PAOQ02000024.1 GCA_002708105.2 bacterium
AATCTCGATGATACATCTATTAAAATCGTTAAGTATTATCTTAATACTGCAAATAAGATAATCACTAGTAGGATGCCTATCTTTGGCTATTGGCCATATAAGAATGGATTAGTTCATTATTACAAAAAAGGTAAGTCCTTAGAAGTAAAATATAACCCGCATGCTCCTCTTTTATTTCTAAGGTACTTTGATCAGACTAGGGATAAGTTGTTCCAACACGAAAGGGATATTAAATTAGAGAAAAATTTAAAGAAAAAAGAAGATCATTGGACTAAAGTTTTTAAATCTATTTTTGAAAAAAAAGAAATTCCTGGTGCAGTAGCACTGAAAACAAGCTTTAATTATCAAAATTTGGATTTGGTTGTTGCATCATATATTGCATGGGAACATAATAAATTAAAACCTTCAAAGAATGAGCCTAAAATTAAACTTCTGGCAGATTGGAAACAAGTGTATTCTATATATAAGGAAGTTCTATTTTTGAAGGAAAAGAGTCCAGAATTATTTGAAGCTGATACCGTTTTAGTTACGGAGTTGTACTAGATGATAAATATATTAATTACTATAGGAATAGGGGGTGCACTTGGTGCAATTACAAGGTACTTATCGGGGGTATGGCTTTCTTTAGTAATCCCGAACAAGCCTTATGTCTCGACTCTATTCGTAAATGTTATTGGTTCATTATTGATAGGGTTGTTTTATTTAATAAGTGAACATATGATCATAAAAGATAATATTAGATTACTATTTGTTGTTGGATTCTTGGGTTCGCTTACTACTTTTTCAACCTTTAGCTATGAATTTATGACTATGATAAATGAGAAGAATTATCTATTAGCTATAAGTTATATTCTTCTTAATATTTTGTTAAGCGGAATTCTTATTTATATTTTTTTTAAATTTACGAAAAACTAATTTTACTTTGAAAGGAATTTAACTGCTTGATTAACGCCATCAATAGTAAAGTTATACATTTTATTCTCTGTTAAGTATCTTGTGTAGTCGATAGACTGAACGTACTCCCAATCCTCCTTTGGAATAGGATTAAGCCAAACTAATCTATCAAAATGATTCTTAATTCTTTTAAAATACAGTTCACCAGGTTTTTCATTATAGTGTTCAATCGATCCGTTTACATGTGTTATTTCATATATCCCCATTGAGGCGTCACCAACAAAGATTATTTTGTAGTCACTGCCATATTTGTTGATAATTTCGTCAAGATATACAACATCTTCTCTTCTTTCATTATTTTTCCATACGCCCTCATAAACAAAATTATGGAAATAGAAATATTCCATATTTTTAAATTCGTACTTTGCAGCTGAGAATAATTCTTCACAAAGTTTAATGTAGGGATCCATTGAGCCACCAACGTCAAAGAAAAGAAGAACTTTAACTTGGTTTTTTCTCTCTGGTTTTAGACGAATATCAACAAAACCTCCGTTGTTAGCTGTCTTTCTTATAGTTTCGCCAACATCGAGCTCATCTTGACCGTCAATTCTAGAAAATTTTCTTAATTTTTTTAAAACAACTTTTATATTTCTTGTTCCTATCTCAACATCATCGTCAAGATTTATAAATTTTCTCTTATCCCATACCTTAGCAGCAGAGAAATTTCTATTTCCATCTTGTCCAATTCTTATACCAAAAGGGTTACTACCATATGCGCCATATGGTGAAGTGCCACCTGTACCAATCCACTTGTTACCACCTTCGTGTCTTTTCCTTTGTTCATTAAATGTTTCCATAAATTTTTTCATTAATTCTTCAAGATCATTTAATGATTGAATTTTATCTTTCTCCTCTTTTGATAAGGTTTTTTCAAATTGCTTCCTTAACCATTCTTCAGGTATTTCATTTTTAAGAAATTCTAAATCTAAATCTGAGATACCATTAAAGAAGATTGAAAATGCTCTATCAAATCTATCATAAAACTTTTCATCTTTTACCATAATAGACCTACTTAAATAATAAAAATCTTCTGTTTTAAATTTTATTACGCCCAACTGTAGAGCCTTGATCAAATCGAGAAGCTCCTTTAGGGTTGTTTTTATTCCAGATTTTTTTAAAGTAAGAAAGAATTCAATTAACACTATTTCCCTCTTCTAAGCATAAATCTCAATCGTTCAAGTAATTGAACATCTTGTTCGTTCTTAATAAGAGCACCATGTAGGGGTGGTATTGCTTTATTCTCATCTCTTTCATGAAGAATATCTTTTGGTATGTCATCTGATAATAAAAGTTTTATCCAATCTATTAATTCAGATGTTGAAGGGTTCTTCTTAAGTCCTGGTATTTCCCTTAATTCAAAAAAAACGTCCAAAGCTTCAGAAACTAACTTTTTTTTAATTTTCGGGAAATGAACATTAACAATTTTTTCCATAACCTCTCTCTCTGGGAAGTTTATATAATGAAAAATACATCTTCTTAAAAAGGCATCTGGAAGCTCCTTTTCGTTGTTGCTAGTTATAATTACTATTGGTCTATTCTTAGCAATGATATTTTCTTTTGTTTCATATACAAAGAATTCCATCTTATCAAGCTCTAAAAGTAAATCGTTAGGAAATTCGATATCCGCTTTGTCAATCTCATCAATTAATAAAACAACCTTTTCCTTCGACTCAAATGCCTCCCACAACTTTCCTTTAACTATATAGTTAGATATATCTTGTATCCTTGAATCACCTAATTGTGAATCTCTTAACCGTGTAATGGCATCGTATTCATATAAGCCTTGTTGTGCTTTTGTAGTAGATTTAATATGCCATTTTATAATTTCAGTATTTATAGATTTTGCAATTTCTTCAGCAAGAAGAGTTTTCCCTGTTCCGGGCTCACCTTTTATTAAAAGAGGTTTTTCTAAACTCATTGCAGCGTTAACAGCTAATTCTAAATCTGGAGTAGCTATGTAAGTATCAGTACTTGTAAATTTTTTCATTTCATTATTATAATTGTTAAAAACTAATTAAAAAGGTTAAAATTCATATAATATGATAATCTGTTAAAAATTGAATCTTTGAGGTGATAGATGTCAGAAAGATTAAAGAAGAAGTCAACTGTTGCAACAAGCAGCATTATGGTATTTCCAACTGATACAAATGATTATGGAACAATGTATGGCGGAAGATTGATTGAAATGATGGATATGGTTGGTGGGATTTGTGCAAGAAGATTTTCGAGCCACAAAGCTGTAACTGCTTCAATTGAAGACATGCAATTTAACAAACCTATTAATAGGGGAGACATAATCGAACTAGAGTCAAGAATAATTTATACAGGTAGAACATCTATGGTAGTAAAAACAAAAGTTACTCGAGAGGGGTACGATGAAGATAAAGAGGTTTGTGCAAGAGCTTATTTTGTATTTGTTGCTATGGATTCAGAAGGCAAGCCAATTGAAGTTCCTATATTGGAAATTTTGACTGAAAAGGAAGAAAAGAATAATAAGATAGGTGCAGAAATTCGAAAAAGGCAGGCTTTAGAGGAAAAGAGATTTGAGATTGAGTTAAACGAGAACTTATAAATGAGCACCTTTTTTATCTCAGATTTCTCCCCATTCCTTTATGAGTCAAATTTAATATCAATCCGATATTACTCATTATTTTTTGGGATAGGTTTGTTCTACTTGTTCTATAAAATCTTAATCGATATGGCAGAAGATATTAATAGAGATATTATTGAAAAAAACTTTTTCAACTTAGTTATTTTTATTTTAGTTGGGTCAAGGGTTTTTCATTGTTTATTCTATGAGTATGGATATTATTCGGAAAATTTAATTGAAATCTTTATTCCTTTTAGACTAGACACTTATGAATTTATAGGATTTAGAGGACTTTCAAGTCACGGTGGATTAGCCGGAGGATTATTCTATATATTTTTTGTACTTAAAAAGAGTTTAAAAAAAGAGATCTTTTTTAAGTTTATAGACTCATTAGTGTTAAATTCTTTAATTTTTATATCATTAATTAGATTCGGTAACTTTTTTAATTCTGAAATAATTGGTAAAAAGTGTACATATTTTTTTTGTGTAATCTTCCCATCTTCTGGATACGGTTTATCGCCAAGGCATCCGGTACAGCTTTATGAGGCTTTCTTTTATTTGTTTATTTTTTTAGTCTTTACGACGAGAATGAATAAAAAGATGGTGAGTCCAGGTAAAATTTCTATTTATTTAATAACTTTGACTTTTTTTGGAAGATTTATATTAGAATTTTTTAAAGAAAGACAGTCAGATATAGCACTAAGTTTTATAAACATGGGACAGTTCTTGTCTGTAATTTTGTACTTTTTATTCTTAGTTCTTTATAGTTACTATTATAAAGAATTAGATAAACAATAAAATAATTAATCTGTATGAATTATGGCTAATGATAATTTTAGATTTAATAAAGAGCTTTTAGATAGATTCATAAATATTGCTCAACCTTATTTTTTTCCACTTGAAGCCTCTAAAGCAACTTTGAGGTTATTGCTTTTATTAGTTTCATGCGTCCTACTAGTAATGGCTATCTGCTATTTCGGGATCATTAGTATTGGTGGGATAATCGAATACTTTTACCCAGTTTTTATGAGTGATGTTGCGCCAAATTTTAAGGCTTATGTAGAGGACTTAAAATCCACCAAGCTTTCTATTGCATCAATTAGTGTAATTTTATTCTCAATTTTTCTTTTTAAAGTGAACTATGTCCATATAAAGGATAAATTGAAGCCTTGGTTATTGATAATTGGAATCTTAATTTTACTGTTTTGTGTTACAGGCCTGAATGTATCCTTAAGCTATATCTTTAGGTTTTTGGATACTTCTTTGAACGTTAGAAATGAAGATGCTTTTTGGGACTTTCTGTGGGTATATGGATTAATAGTTTTGATTGCACTTCCAGTAGTCTCTCTATATAGATTTACGAGATTAAAGTTTGGTAGGTTTTGGAGAGAATGGTTAACAAATAGTTTTATCGAAAGATATTTTAAGAACCGTGCTTATTATATAATGGACTCAAATGCTCAAGATTCTGATATCGACAACCCTGATCAGCGAATATCTGAAGATATAAAGAATTTCACGATGGTAACTTTAAATTTCCTAATAGATATCTTACAGGCAATTCTTACTGTAACAGCTTTTAGTGCTATATTGTGGACAATATCAAAAACCTTAACAATAGGATTGTTGATTTATGTGGGATTAGGGACCTGGGTAGCTATTTATACAGGTAGAAAAATGATCAAGATTTACTATGACCAGCTAAGGTTAGAAGCTGATTTTAGATATGGAATGGTTCATGTCAGAGATAATTCAGAATCTATTGCTTTTTATTCGGGTGAGAAAAAAGAGGTTAAAACGGTATTGTTGCGATTATATAATGCATTGAAAAATTATGATTTATGGATAATTTGGCAATCAATAGTAGACCTTTTTCAGTTTTCTTATTCGAATCTAATGAGATTCCCAGTGTATCTTTTAGTTGCACCATTGTATTTCTCTGGTGAGATTGATTTTGGAACAATTACGCAAGCATGGATTGCATTCTTTCAAGTGTTTGGTGCTTTATCTATTGTTACAAACCAAATTGAAAGTATTTCTGCATTTTCTGCAAGTGTGTTTAGGTTGGGTAATTTCGATAAGACTCTCTCTTTGATTTCAAAGAGTAGGGTTGATAAAGAATGTATTAAATATTTCGAATCTAGCAAATTAGAGTTTGATAATGTTTTTATAAATACCCCTGATAATCAGCGTACTTTAATCAAAGGTTTGAATTTGAAATTAAAAGATAATGATAAGTTGATGATAGTAGGAGAAAGCGGAATAGGTAAGAGCTCATTGTTAAGATGTGTTGCAGGACTTTGGGATTTTGGCTCAGGAATAATCAGAAAACCAAATTTAAACGAAACAATGTTCTTGCCCCAGCAACCTTACATGCTACTCGGTACTTTAAGAGAACAGGTTTCTTATCCAAACTCTAAAGATGAATTTGAATACGAAGATATTGAAGAAGTATTACGTAAAGTTGGCCTTAATCAGTTAATTAAAGATCATAATGTTAATGAAGTTAAAGATTGGACAAGAGTTCTCTCTGTCGGCGAACAACAAAGGTTAGCGTTTGCAAGGATACTAATTAATAAGCCAAAATTTGTAATACTTGACGAAGGTACTAGTGCATTAGACGCAGAAAATGAACAAAATTTATATAAAATCCTAAACGAATTAAGTATTTCTTACATAAGTGTAGGACACAGAAATGAAATAAGACAGTTTCACAATATAATTCTAACTATGTTGCCTGATGGTAAATATGATATTAGAAATAATTAAATATTCTCTTTAATTTTTCAAAATATTGACAATAAATAGCATATAGGTTTTAATACTAGACTATGAAAGTTGTAAGTTCTATTGGAAGCATGAAAGAAAGACACCCTGATTGCCAAGTCGTTAAAAGACGTGGAAGAATTTACGTTATTTGTAAATCTGAGCCTAAATTTAAGGTTAGGCAGGGTTACAAGAAAAAAAGAAGTAAGCTTTAATCTTTATCCGTAAGGATTTCCCATTGGATTATAAAGAAGCTCAACAATATTTTTATCTTTATCAACAACATTATGTTTACTTTCTCCGTTAGGAAATTTATCCTGAATCCAGGAATTAGCTTGCTCCAATGATGCCTCTTCTGCGCTGATATTAAAGCTTAATGGGTCTATGTTGCAAACTGATATTATAGTTTGAATAACAGAATCTTTTTCGGTCCCATCAATAAGGAATTCTTTATGGAATTGGCCAGTAAACTTATTTGTAATTGTAATAAAGAACGGTTTATTTTGGAAAATCATAAATTAATGATAATTTATAAAGTTAAATAGTACAATTTAATTAAAGTTATAATTTTTGGAAATGCCTCGTTGGTGTAACGGATAACATACGAGTTTCCTAAACTTGGGATAGGGGTTCAATTCCCTTACGGGGTAGTTTTATATGAAACCAAAAAACTCTTGACTTTTTTTGTTTATAATTAATAAATTACTATATGCTTAAATCAGAATTAGAAGAAATAATTAGTGAAGAATTTAAACTCGATAAGAATATAAGCAAGAAGGTTTTAGATGTTCTTGTCTTATCTTTAATAGACAGTATTAAAAAAGATAATAGGATTGAGATTAGAGGATTTGGAAGCTTTTTCCCTAAAGAGTATAAATCATATGAGGGAAGAAACCCAAAAACTGGCGAGAATATTTCAGTCCCCAAAAAGGTACTACCTATTTTTAGGCCAAGCAAGGATTTAGTAGGAAGATTGAATAAAAACAAAGGCTAGAGTTTTATATTTTGGACATTAAAATTTATCCTGACCCTATTTTAAAACAAGAATGCAAAGAAGTTTCAAATATTGATAGTTCTTTTGTTAGAAATATTGATAATATGATTAAAACAATGAAAAGTGCAGATGGAATAGGACTGGCTGCACCTCAAGTGGGTATTTCAGAAAGATTTTTTGTGTGTGTAGATTTTTCGAATGATTCGAAAGAAGATTCATTGGTTTTAATAAATCCTGTCATTGTTAAAGCTGAGGGAAGAATTGAATCAAAGGAGGGCTGCCTGAGTATTCCAGGATTTTATGACTATGTTTTCCGATATGAATATATCCAAATTAATGCGCTTGATTTAGATGGTAATGAAATTATTTATAACCCTGAGGGAATACAATCAGTTGTTTTCCAGCATGAGTATGATCACTTAGATGGTATATTGTTCCCGGAAAGAATGAGTAAAATTAAAAAAGATATATTAATGAAAAAAATTGATAAAGAATTTAGATAAATTCTTAAATATAAAAATTTATTTATTTAAATTTTTTGACTGTTTTATCAAGTGAAATTAAGTTTAACTCTATTTTAAGATTAGGGTGTTTTCTTTTTAATGCTTTTTTAATTTTTTCGAAAGAACTTATATGAATTTTTTCTTCATTTTCTTGATTAAATTCTTTACTTGGATTTATAATCTTTGCAGCTCCACAATCTGTATGATTAAATACAATTAATTTGTCAATTTTATGTAGTTCAATAGACGTACTAAGGTTTTCCCAGAATGTTTTATGCCATTGTTTAAACTTAGGAGATGTTACTCCTATTGCAGCACCTGCAATTGTAAAAGAACTATATTTACCGGAAAGTTTTCTTTTTTTTAAATAGTTAAATACCAAAGGTTGGAATCTTGGGTCTATACATGATAGAACCATAGCTTTATATTTATTGTTCATCTTATTTTAAATAATTTTCTTTTTTTGACATTATAATTTATTTATTAGGCAATAGAGCTTTTTGGATCTTCCTTTTAATTTTTATTCCTTTATCAGAAAGTTTAGCGTCACTACTTTTTATGATAAATTTATCAAAACCACCATTCTTTGAAATTGTTCTCATTGTACTAGCAGCAATTTTTAATTTGAATTTTTCTTTTAATGTTTCGCTTTCAAGGCTAACAGATCGCAAATTTACATCAAATTTTCTTTTTGTTCTGTTGTTGGCATGACTTACATTGTTGCCTGACATATACCTTTTACCTGTTAAATCACAAACTTTAGACATTTATAACTCCAAATTAAAGGTTTATAATACCCATATAATTTACCTAAAACAATCCTTTTACTTTATATTTTCCTTTTTTCTAATAGAATAGAAGGATGAATAATTTTCTTTTATCCTCAATTAAGCCCTTCTATGTTATGGAAATTCTTGAAAAGGCTCAGGAATATGAAAGAAAAGGAAGAAATATAACTCATCTGGAGATTGGTGAGCCCACTGAGAGAACTAATTCGTTAATTAAGAAGGCAGCAAAACAGTCAATTAATTCGAACAACAGCAGATATTCAAATAGTTTGGGTATTCAAGAATTAAGAGACAAAATTGCTACCAAGTATAAGAATAATCATGGAGTTAGCATTTCGCCTGATCAAATTGTTATAACAAATGGATCTTCAGCGGCCTTAATATTGTCCTTGATAACTTTGATCAAACCCGGAGACTCTGTAATCTTAGTTGAACCTTACTATCCTTGTTATCCTCAGTTAATTAAGATTCTTGGTGGTAAGGTCAGAATATTTAAAACATCAGTTCAAGATAAGTACCAGATTAATATTAAAAAATTTTCTAAATTTATAAATAAAAAAGATAAAGTCCTAATTCTAAATTCGCCCTCTAATCCGACTGGAGTCTCACAAAATAAAGACGTTCTAAAATTTCTTTCGTCTTTAAAAATAAATATAATTTCTGATGAAATTTATGAAGGATTAAACTATGACTCGGATCCAGAAACTTTTTTAAATTATAATAAGAACTCAATAGTAGTTAACGGTTTTTCAAAATTTTACTCAATGACAGGATGGAGATTAGGTTTTCTTATTGCTCCAAAAAATTTAATTAGAGGTATCCAGAAATTACAACAAAATATGTACATTTGTGCTCCAACAGTTTCACAATATGCCGGAGTTGGAGCACTAAGTATTAATCAGGAAGAGATTGAAAGATTACTTGGTAGCTATAAGAAGCGAAGAGACTATGCTTTGTCATCGCTGAGAGATATGGGAATTGATGTAGGATATTCGCCAGATTCATCTTTTTATATTTTTGCTGATATGAGTAATTATACTGATAACTCCCTAGACCTATCTTTAGATATTTTAAAGAAAGTAGGACTAGGAGTAGCGCCAGGGATTGACTTTGGGCCTAGTTTTAATAAATTTATTCGCTTCTCTTATTCAAGTTCGTTAAAAAATATTCAAGTTGGATTTGGGAAGATGAGAGAGTATATTAAAGAATATACTTAATTAAAATTTGAGTTTTGAAATTATGAACCAAAATAAACTTGTATTTGCAAATTGGAAAATGAATCTCAATTTAGATAATGCTACTTCTCTTGTTCGAGATATCTTAGATAGACTAAAAAATATTAATCATGTTGACGTTGTATTGTCACCATCTTTTCCCTATTTGTCGGCGGTACATTCTCTTATTTCCAGTTCTAAAATTAGTCTTTCCTCCCAAAATGTTTTTTGGGAAGAAGATGGACCTTTTACAGGCGAGGTTTCTTCTGAAATGCTCAGAGATGTTGGATGTTCATGGGCCATGATAGGACACTCGGAAAGAAGACAGCACTTGTTAGAAACAAACGAAATGATTAACAAAAAGGTATTAACTTCTGTAGCTAAAGACCTTCGAGTTATTTTATGTGTTGGAGAATCTTTTGATCAACGAAGGCAAGAAAAAACTTATGAATCAATTGCCGACCAACTTCAAAGAGGATTAAGAAAAGTAGATGAACGCTTTTTAAAACAAATAGTTATTGGGTATGAGCCTATATGGGTAATAGGTTCTGGCAAGGCAGCTAGTGTAGATGATATATCTAGTGTTCATAATTTTATATTTAACGAGTTAAAGTTGATGTTTCCAAGCTCCGAATTGCTTCCTAGGATTGTTTATGGAGGTAGTGTGAATAGCTCTAATATAGAGGATATTGTTGCATTGGAGAATGTAAATGGAGTTCTTGTAGGAAATGCTAGTATGGATTGTGATAAATTTTGTGATATTGTAATGAAGGTCGAGGATTCCAAATGATTGAAACTATTAAAGGCTCATTGATTATTTTTCATGGTGTTGTAGCAATATTGCTAGTATTGTCTGTATTGTTCCAGCCTTCAAAAAGTGATGATCTAGGGTCTATGTTTGGTGGGTCATCTGAGTCTGTATTTGGGGCCGATTCGTCATCTTTCCTGAGAAAATTAACCAAATGGCTAGGTGCTATCTTTATTTTGTCCAGCATATCACTAGGATATTTATATATTAAATTTGATAAAACATCTGTTGTACAAGAAAAAATTAAGATCCTGGAGGAGCAAGAAGAGGTATCAGATATTGATTAGGTTATTATGGATGTCCGATATCATGGACCTAGAATGTCCACATAAGTAACCGAAATCATTGACTTTTTTCTTGCCTTTTTAATAAAAACTTGTTACTATATTATAAGTGAATATAGGAGGGTTTTTATGCCATACATTATTACAGAACCATGTAGTGAAATAAAAGACAAAGCATGTGTAGAAGCTTGCCCGGTAGATTGCATTTATGATGTTGGATCCCAGCTTATGATTAATCCTGAAGAGTGTATTGATTGTGGAGCTTGTGTGGATCCATGCCCAGTCCAGGCGATTCATCATGAGGATGAGGTCCCCGAAAAGTGGGTTAGCTTTATTGCTAAAGCTAAGGAATTCGATTTTGACGGATTAGATCCTGCAGAACGAAATAGCTAATTTTAGATATTAAGGTCCGGATTCTATAAATCTGGACCATAAGCCCTAACAAGTTGGCAAATTTGCTAATTTTTATTTCTCGAGAGATAATATTCGGTAATCATGAATATTTGCGTTATTGGTTCAGGCTATGTAGGCCTTGTTACAGGTTCCTGCTTAGCTGATTCTGGAAACAATGTTATATGTCTCGATATTGATAAAGATAAAATTTCATCCCTAAAAAAAGGTAAGATTGGCATTTACGAACCAGGCTTATCGTCAGTTGTTGAAAGAAATGTTAAATCAAATAGGCTAAAGTTTACAACTGATTACAAGTCAGCTATAGAGAGCTCTGAAATTATTTTTCTAGCTGTGCCAACGCCACCTAATGAAGATGGATCCGCGAATCTGGAATATATTAAGAAAGCAGCTGAGCAACTTTCAATTCATATGAACTCTTATAAAATAATCGTAACAAAGAGCACTGTTCCAGTTGGTACTACAAGTATGGTTAAAGATTTAGTTCGTTCTAAAACTAACCATGAGTTTGATGTTGCATCTAATCCTGAATTTCTCAAAGAAGGTTCCGCAATTAATGATTTTATGTTCCCAGATAGAATAGTTATTGGTGTCGAATCATTAAAAGCAGAAAAGAAACTTAAGGAGCTATATGAACCTTTCACCCGCAAGGAATTTAGGCTTGTTGTTGTTGATATAAGATCCTCTGAATTATCAAAATATGCTTCTAATGCAATGTTAGCTACTCGTATCTCTTTTATTAATGAAATTGCAAACTTATGTGAAAAAGTTGGTGCGGATATTGAAAGTGTTCGGAAGATTATGTCTGAGGACAAAAGAATTGGTAAGCATTTTATTTTCCCTGGGCTTGGATATGGAGGCTCGTGCTTTCCTAAGGATGTAAAATCATTAATTGATATAGGTAGACAAAATTTAACGGAAATGAAAGTGTGTTCAGCGGTAGATAAAGTGAATGCAAATCAAAGAGTAAATTTTTTTTCCAAAATTGAAAAATATTTTAATGGACTAAAAAATAGAAAGTTTGCTCTTTGGGGTCTTTCTTTTAAACCGAACACTGATGATATAAGAGAGGCACCCTCGATAGACATAGCCAGATCTCTTATTGGCTCTGGTGCAAATGTATATGCACATGATCCAGTAGCCTCAGATAATTTTAAAGAGCTATTTTCTGATTCAATAGTCTTTTCTAATGATAATTATAAAATTCTTAAAGATTGTGACGCACTAATTATTAACACTGAATGGAGTGAATATAAGCAACCAGATTTTGAAAAAATTAAAAATCTTCTCAAAACACCTGTTATTTTTGATGGTAGGAACTTATATAATAAGGAAAAAATGAGTGACTTAGGATTCTTTTATTCAAACATTGGGTTTTATCCAGAAGATGGCATCTAGTAAATACACTTTATCTGATAATTTAGTAAAGATACCTGGGGTTGGACCTAAGTTACAAAGTGTTTTCGATTCAATTAATCTAAAGAGCATTCAAGATCTATTATTTTATTTCCCAAGATATTATAAAGACTATCGAGATACAAAAAATATTTCTGAAGTTTTACCAAATGATGAAGTTACCGTAAAGGGAAAAATCATCTCATCTAATTTATTAAAAGCAAGAACAAGAATTTATGAAGTAATCGTTAGAGACAATACAGGGGAAATTAAGATACTTTGGTTTAATCCATTTTATAGATATTTAAAGGATAATTTTAAAATCGATAACTATATTGTATTGTCTGGAAAAGTTGTACGAGGAAAAAGCTCAAGGTCTCTTCAAATAATTAACCCTAAACCCGAGAATATCTTATTTATAGAAAAAGATGAGAGGTTAGAAAATTTTGCAAAAATTGCCCCTATTTATCGGCTTACTAAGGGCTTAACTCAAAATAGAATTGTTAACATTTTAAAGATTTTAATTGAAAATACTAGTATAGAAAATTTAGATCTCTTAACAAAAGATATAATGGATAAATACAATCTATGTAATATTTCAGAAGCAATTATTAGGATACACAAGCCAAGAGTAGAGTTGAAAGACGGTTATGTCGATTTTGAATCCTCTCAGTCTGTTTCTGAATCAATCCCACATAGAACATTTATTTTTTTTGAATTTTTAATTTTATGCATGGGTATTAAATTTAAAGAGGATAATAAGGAATTGAGCAGTGGATTTTCGCATAAAATTAAAGGAGAGAAAAGCTTGTATAATGGAATATTATCTAACCTTCCATTTTCATTAACTCTATCCCAACAAAATGTTTTAAACGAGATACTTGAAGATATGGAATCAAAATCACAGATGAATAGATTATTGCAGGGTGATGTTGGCAGCGGAAAGACAATCGTAGCATTATTATCAATGGCTACAAGTTACGACAACAACTATCAGTCAGTACTTATTGCACCAACTGAGATACTTGCTGATCAACATTATCTTTTCTTAAAAGATTATGTAAATCCCGAAGATTTGGTATTACTTAAGTCTTCATTGAAAAAAGATAAGAAAGATAAAATAAAAGATAATATAGCTAATGGAAAAGCTCGTTTTATTGTTGGCACGCATTCACTTTTTCAAGAATCGGTTCAATATAGCAAGCTTGGATTGGTAGTGATTGATGAGCAGCATAGATTTGGTGTTTTACAAAGAAAACTAATGTCTGAAAAGGGGACAAACCCTGACGTTCTAGTGATGACTGCTACTCCAATTCCTAGAACTCTTTCAAGTATCTTTTTTACTGATTATAAAATTTCTAAGATTGAAGAAATGCCAAAGAATAGAGGAAAAATAAGTACTAAAATCTCAAGCATTAAAGATTCAGATAAAGTTTATAGATTTTTAATTAAACAACTAAACGAAGGGAAACAGGCTTTTATTTTATGCCCCTTAATAAAAAAATCTGAAAATGAAGAATCTGAATATTTAATGGATATTGAGACATTGTACTCAAAAGTAAGGAATGGAATTTTAAAAGAATTTAATTTAGGAGTTATCCATGGAAAGCTTGTTCCTGAAGAAAAAGAAAAAGTAATGAATGACTTTAGGCTTAATAAAATAAATGTACTTATATCAACAACCGTTATTGAGGTTGGAGTAGATGTTCCGAATGCTAATATTATGATAATTTATAATCCTGAGAGGTTCGGCCTTTCGCAGCTTCATCAATTGAGAGGGCGAATTGGAAGAGGCTGCGATAATTCACTATGTATTTTAATGGTAGATAATATAAGCGATATATCCAAAGAGAGATTGTTAGTTTTTAAAAATAATATTGATGGCTTTGTAATTTCAGAAAAAGATATGGAAATAAGGGGTCCTGGTGCTTTCTATGGGGCCGGGGTTGAGCAATCTGGTAACTTTTGGGATTTAAATTTAGCTAACTTAAGAAGGGATTTTGAAATTTTAAAAGAAGCAAGGTCCTGCTCATTAATTATTGAAGAGTACGATTTTTATAAAAAAAATAAAAAATCATTTGATGAATTGATTCTTAAAATTTGGGGGGAAAAACTCAATCTCACAAAAATAATTTAAAAAGGTATAATTATAATATGAGTTCTATTAATAGTGCGACATTTGGGGCGGGTTGTTTTTGGGGTGTAGAGAACAAGTTCATGAATCTTGAAGGTGTATTGGAAACATCCGTAGGTTATATGGGTAGCACCTTTAAAAACCCAACCTATTTTGATGTCTGTTCAGGCCTAACTGGACATGCTGAAGTTGTAACAATTAAATTTGATGACCAAAAGATTAGCTATGAACAACTGTGTAATGCCTTCTTTAATATGCATGATCCAACTACCTTAAACAGACAGGGTCCTGATGTTGGAACACAATATAGATCAATAATTTTTTATTATAATGAAAATCAAAAAGAAATAGCTAATAATATGATCACTGAGTTAGACAAGAAGTCTTCTATGAAGATAGTAACGGATGTAACTCAGGTAATGGAATATTATGTAGCTGAAGATTATCATCAAAAGTATATTTTAAAAAATAATCTTCAAACATGCGGAGGATAATACTATAAATACTTTAAAAACCACTTTCTTATTAACGGTAATGACACTATTTTTTATTAGTATTGGACAGTACCTTGGTGGTGCTGGTGGAATGAAAATTGCGTTTATATTCGCTTTAATTATGAATATTGGTTCTTATTGGTTTTCAGACAAGATTATTTTAAAGATGTACAAGGCAAAAGAAATTAATCCAGAAGAATTTCCCGAAATAAAGCAAACTTTCTCAGACTTGTGTAAAAATGCTAAAGTTATTGAGCCCAAACTTTTTATTTATTCAGCTCAAGAGCCAAATGCATTTGCTACAGGGAGAAATCAGGAAAATTCTGTTGTGGCACTTTCTACAGGTTTAATATCAATATTAAGTTTAGATGAGATTGAGGGAGTAATGGCTCATGAATTGGCACATATAGAAAATAGAGATATTTTAATTGGTTCTATTGCTGCAACCTTCGCCGGTGCCATCAGTATGATTGCAAGTATGATAAAGTGGGGGTTAATTTTTGGAGCCTTTAGAGGCAATAGGAATTCTGGAAGTGTTTTTGGAAACCTACTTATAGCAATACTAGCTCCGTTAATTGCTTTAATAATTCAAATGGCTATCTCTAGAACTCGAGAATATAAAGCCGATAGTACTGCTGCACAAATAACAAATAAACCAAAATTTTTAGCAAGTGCATTATCAAAGATTCAGGAATTCCATTTAAAATCAAAGAAAGGAATTGATACAAATAAAGAGTTGCAAACAGCAACAAGCCATATGTTTATAATCAGTCCAATTGCAGGTGGAGTAGGTAAGCTTTTTAGCTCTCATCCTCCAACCGAAGAAAGGATAAAAAGATTGTTAAATATGGAATCTTAACTAACTTTCTTGTTATATCTTGGTATTCCAATTGCTACCCATATTACAAGAATTAAAGTAGTAAAAATTATCAGTAGAGACGAGCTTGGTACGTTTAAGAGTAAATCCTTGGAGTAAATATAGCCTGCGCAAATACTTCCAAAAGCATGACCTAAGAAACTTAGTAGGTAATATGGACCTGTTCCAGTAGCTCTCATTTGATCGGATACATAAAGAGATAAAAGGCTTGGTAAAATAGATTGGAATATTGTGATACCAAGAAAAAAGAATATTCCAAGAATATATAGAGTAAATTCATTTTTATCTTGCATTAAAAAGTATGAGAAACCTACGAAAAGGAAAAACCATCCAAAGTTTATTGCATAATTTATTTTATTCTTCTTTTCTAAGTATCTAATACTTGGATAGATAAAAATTGCTGCCGGTAAAAAGATAACCATATATACTATCGACAAGCTTAATTCTTTAATTTCTAAAAATTTCCACAACAAAGGATAAATGAAAAGAAAAATACTCAGTATTAATGAAAGAATAAAAGAAGCTGCATAAATCTTAACTAAATTTTTTGTTATTATAAATTTTTGATTATCTGGGTTAATACTTTTTTTTATATTCTCGCTTGGATAGAAAATTATTGTAGTAGTAATTGCTAATATTCCAAAAATAAATAAAAGCAAAAAGAGAACTTTGAAACTAAAAAGTGACGATATGATTGGGCCTATTAGAAAGCCAATCAAAAAAGCTATGCCAACAGAAAGACCGACTATAGTAAAAGCACTTGCTCTGTTATCCTTTGAGGTATTTTCTGATAGAGTTGCAACTCCAATAGAGCTAATAGCACCACATCCTTGAATTATTCTTCCAATAATTAACGTGTTTATATGGTTCGAGAAATAACATATTACACTTCCCAGAGTAAACAAAGAAAGACCAAGTAAGACAATCTTTTTTCTACCTATTTTATCACTTAAATAAGCAAGAGGTACTTGCATAATAGCCTGAGCAAGAGAGTAAATTCCGATAGCTACGCCAGCTAGGAATAAATTAGAATCTATATATTCAATTGCATATATGCTAAAAATTGGAAGCAGCATGAATAGGCCTAATAGCCTTAGTGAAAGTATAAGACTTACTATGCTTGTTGCTCTTTTTTCTATTTTTGAGAATGACATTAGAGATAAAGGAAATATATCATAAAAATTGATTAAAATAGACTATTCGAGAAATAAATCCATCTATGTTAGATTAAGAAAATAATGTCGTTTGCTTTTGCAGAAATTAAACTACAAAATCTTGAAAGAAACGTAGCTTCTATTAGAGATAAGATTAGTAAGAATGTAGAGGTATTGGCTGTAGTAAAGGCAAATGCTTATGGACATGGATCCATAGAAATAAGTAAAAAATTAGTTTCTTTAAATGTAAAAAATCTAGCCGTTGCAACATATGAAGAAGCAATGGAGATAAAATGTGCGGGTGTTGATGCTGACTTTTTAATCCTCGGTTCGATTACAGAGGATGAAATAATAAAATCAATAAATGAGTCTATAACTTTTACTGTTTACGACATTTCTCAGCTCCATTTTATTAATTCAAGTACCTTAGAAAATATTTCTTTTCATTTAAAGATTGATACTGGTATGAATAGACTTGGAATTGATAGAGAAGAAATATCCGAATCAATTAGGATTATAAATAATAATAAGGCTCTGCAATTAAAAGGAATCTATACACACTTTCCAGAAGCAAATAATATTAATTCATTATTTACACAAAAGCAGATAGATGATTTTAATAAAATTATTCTCAATTTTAAAGCAGAAATAAAAGATATTAATTTTTTTCATATAGCAAATAGTTCTGGAATTTTTAATTTCACTAACTCAAATTTAAATATGGTACGTCCAGGGCTTGCCTTATATGGAATTAGCGACAATAAAAAAGAAAACCTGTTTCCTTTGATGAGATTAAAAACCTCCTTAATTAAAATTAGGAGAATCAACAAGGGGGAGTCTGTCAGCTATGGTAGAACCTTTATTTCAGATCGAGACATGATTATCGGTGTCATTCCAATGGGTTATGCTGATGGACTACCTAGGGCGCTTTCAAACAAAGGGAAAGTTATCTATAAGGATAAAGAGTGTAAAATTCTCGGCAGAGTTTGTATGGATCTTACAATTATAGATTTATCAAATATTGTTAATCCTAAAGTGGGAGATGAAATTATTATTTTTGGACATAATAGCTTGGCAGCAACTGATATTGCAGCTGCAGCTGAGACAATACCATACGAAATCATTTGTGGAATTAGCAAAAGAGTGAAAAGGGTTTATAAATGAAAAAAATATTTTTTTTAATTCTTTTTATTTTCTCGTCCTTCCATCCTTCATTTAGCTACGAAGAAAGTTTTTTAGGACCATTCTTTGAATTTAAAAAAGATTCTGGCTCAAAAGTATATGCTTTTAGGCCATTGTTTTATTATGAAGCAAATTATGAGTTAAAATATAGATCCCTTGATATTGTATATCCTTTTATCGGATACGAGGAAGATAACCAACAAAACCAGTTCCAAGCACTATTTTATTTAATAAGGTATAAAAATTTTAATGACTATGATAATTTAGAAGAGAAAAATTTTTCAATTTTTCCGTTTTTAGATATTTCTTGGTCAGGTAAAGAAGAAAATGATTATTTTTCTCTATTTCCGATTTATGGTAAATTAAAAAATAAGTTTTCAAAAGACCAAATTGATTACTTTCTTTTCCCTTTATATTTAAAAACGCAAAGAAAAAATTCACATAATACTCATTTTTTATGGCCAATATTTTCAAAAACTGAAGGAAAATATGTTTCAGGATTTAAGCTTTGGCCATTATTTGGGTATATGAATAAGGTTGATAACCAAGGGCTTGAAACAATCAAAGAAAGTAAATTTTTTCTTTGGCCTTTTTATAGCTACAAAAAAGATTTAACAAAAGGTCTGAACCTGGAGGAGAAGGCTTTTTTTCCTTTTTACCTTTCTTCTACTTCAACTATCCACGAAGCTAGAACATATTTATGGCCTTTTTTTAACGTATACGTTGATAAGTTAAGGAATCAGAAAACGTACAACATGCCTTGGCCGTTTGTGCAATACAAGCAGGGTATTAATATTAAAAGTAAAAGGTTCTTCCCTTTTTATTCATACGTAAAGACTAAAAATGTTGAAAAAGGTTTCTTCTTATGGCCAACGTATAAGTATAAGAATGAAATTCTTGGTACTGACTATTTTAAGACTAAAAGCTTTTTATTCTTTCTATATAAGCAAGATACATATTATGATTTAAGGAAAAATATTATTAAAAAAGAATTTTCTAGTTTTTGGCCTATCTATTCGATTGATTCAGATCTCAATGGATATGATCTTAGAATTTTTTCACCAGTTGAAAGTTTCTTTTCAAACAACGTTAAAGTTAGGAAGATATGGTCTCCTTTGTGGTCAGTCATTAGAATTCGAGACGATAGTTTTTCGTCTGAAACGTCTATTCTCTTTAATTTTTTAAGCTATAAAAATAATAAAGTAGATAAGACGAAGGAAGTAAGTGTAAACTTTCTTCTGCCAATTATCTCAAATCAATCTACCCCGAAATCAAACAAATTTAATGTTTTGGGGGGACTGCTTGGTATAGAAACTGGTGAGGAAACGAAAATTAGAATATTATATATACCAATTAGTTTATGAATAGTTTTGTAAAAATAACTGTAGGAATAGGGGAGTTTCTTTATTTACTATGGAGAACTTTAAAGTCCATAAAGCATTTTCCTTCTGCAATAGATAAATTTTTCTTTCAAGTTTTTGATATGGGCAACAGAACTTTGCCAGTTGCTGCTCTAATTTCTTTATCTATTGGTTCTGTGCTTGCTTTGCAAACTGGTATTCAGCTTTCAGGGTATGGGATTGAGGACAAAATTGGAGGTATAGTTGGTGTCTCGTTGTGTACTGAATTAGCACCCGTAATGGCAGCAATATTAATGGCTGGTAGAGTTGGATCATCTATAACGGCAGAGATATCATCAATGAAAATTTATGAAGAAATTTCCGCTTTAGAAACAATGAATATTGATCCAGTTCGATATCTTGTCCTCCCAAGATTTCTCGCTTGCATTGTTACATTACCTTTTTTAGTTATTTATATGGATTTAATTGGTTGGCTTGGTGGGTCCTTTGTTTCTTCAATGAATCAGACTATATCTGTTTCATTCTCATCATTTTACAATGATCTTAGTCAGGTAGTAAAAATATCAGACATTGCCGTTGGAATAATTAAATCACTTTTCTTTGCTGTAACTATTTCAATTGTATCTTGCTCAGTAGGGCTTCTAGCTTCAGGCGGACCTAGAGAAATTGGCAACTCAGTTACAAAATCTGTTGTTGCTTCCTTTATTTCAATACTAGTTTTGGATTATTTCCTTACTAGATTGTTGATTCTTGTGGGGCTACTATGATAAATTTCGCATCAGTAAAATTGGAAAATATCACTAAGGGTTTTGAAGGAAAGACAGTTCTTGATAAAGTAAATTGCGAATTTTTCAACAAGGAAGTTCATGTTATTTTGGGTAAGTCTGGAACTGGGAAGTCTGTATTGTTAAAAATGATTATAGGATTATTAAAGCCTGATAGTGGACATCTGCTAATTGATAATGAGAACCTTGGAGAAGTAATTAAAAGAAATAATTTAATTTTATCTTATATTTTTCAATCATCTGCCCTTCTTAACTCTTTAAGTGTTTTAGATAATATTACGCTGTTCCTGGATGAGCATAATGTTGGAACAAGAGATGAGAGGGTCTCAAAAGCTTATGAGATTTTATCAGATTTATCTATCGAGGATACAGCCAATAGAATGCCTTCAGAACTAAGTGGAGGAATGAGAAAAAGAGTAGCAATAGCAAGATCACTAATTATTTCCCCTGATATTTTGTTATATGATGAACCCACAGCAGAATTGGATCCTATTAATACTAAAACGATCTCTGAAATAATAAAAAATTTAAGGAGTAACAAGTCGATAACTCAAGTAGTTGTAACTCATGACATTAATTTTGCGTATTCAATTGCAGACAAAATATCAATATTAGAGGATGGAAATATAAAAATAACAGGAAGCCCAGATATTATTAAAAAATCTAAGAATGCAATTTTAGATTCAATTTAGGTAGAATAGTCAGTATGAATAAGAAAATGCAATTAGGAACTTTTTTTGTTTTAGGAATAGTAGCTCTACTAATTTTATTTGAAGTTGTATCCGGTGTAGATTTTTTAAAGAAGGAAAATACATACACAAGCTATTTTAGTTCAGTAGGTGAGCTAAGAGTTGGCAATGAAGTTAAGTTGTCAGGTGTTGAAGTTGGAAGAGTTAAAAAAATAACCTTATCAGGACAAAATGTTGCTGTTGTAATATCAGTTGATAAAAGCGTAATAATCAAAGATGACTCAGTTGCTTCAATAAATATGACAAGTTTGTTAGGTAGTACATATGTTGGTATAACATTTGGTTCTTCAAATTCAAGGATTCTTAATGATGGTGGAGTAATCCTTTCTACGAAACCAGTTGATTTTAATTCTTTGGTAACAAAACTTGATAAAACGGTTGATATGTTTAATTCACAGCTTTTTGAATACAATGATAAGATTAAGTCCATTTTGTCTAATTTAAACATCATTGTTGCAAATGTAGCTAGCTCTAAGGGAACAATTGGTAAGTTAGTTAATGATCCATCAATATATGACGATCTTAAATCTAGCTTGGATTTTTTTTCCAATATAACAAAGAAGATAGATGAAGGAGATGGAACATTAGGACTTCTTGTGAATGATAAATCTGTGTACTTACAGGCAAAGAATACTTTAGAGAAAATTAATTTACTTACTGAAAAATTAACATCCGGTGATGGTTCATTAGGGAAGCTTATAAATGATGAAGAATTATATAATTCAATTAATAATTTATCTGAGAATCTTAACTCATTAGTTTCTAAAATTAATTCAGGTGAAGGCACTTTAGGTAAGCTAATTAATGATGATAGGTTGTATTATGATGCTTTGAATTCAGTAAGGAAGCTTAAAAATGCTACAGAAACACAAGAAGATCTTGCACCATTGACAACCATTTCTGCTGCATTTGGTGTTATGACACTCTTTTAAAATGGCAATTTATTCTTCTAATCCAAATGCTACTAGAAATTTTCACATTGAAGAGAAATTTGAAGCGGGCGTTGTTCTCTCTGGATCAGAGGTGAAATCGGTAAAAGAAGGAAAAATTAGTATTAAAGAAAGTTATGCGATAATTAAGCGGGGAGAGATTTTTGTTATAAATTCTTATATTCCAAAATATAATAATTCTACTTTTATTAATCATGATGAAACAAGAGATCGAAAATTGCTTTTAAATAAAGTTGAAATAAGGAAGTTGATTGGAAAGACCAAGATAAAAGGGTACACGCTAGTGCCAATGAAAGTTTATTCAAAGAAGAACCTAATTAAGTTTGAAATTGGTCTTGGTAAGGGAAAGAAATTATTTGACAAGAGGACAGATTTAAAAAATAAAGATATCAGAAGAGAGCTCAGGAGAGATTTTAAAAATAAAACAAGTATTTAATATTCATTAAATATGTTCTACTATATAGTGTTTGGGGGCGATTTGGTTTCGACGTAAATGAAGCATTTAGATGCTGCATGCCGAGAGCTAACTCGTAAAACTGGCACTCGCACAATAAGTGCAGAACCAATCAATCAACTTGCTGCCTAAATAGAGTAGCAACATTGAAATCAACTTTGCCTGTAGGGTTTTTTTCAATGTCATTAATACAGGCCTGATAAATTTATCTTCTCTATATGTTTATCAGTATTTAAGAGAATCGAAATATCACTTGTCTTTTAGCTACAAGAGATATTTTTAAATTTCAAGCTAGAATAAGCATGTAGAGGCTCTATTTAGCTTATTTCCGGACCTGGGTTCGATTCCCAGCGCCTCCAATAAGGTTAAAAATGAAAATTCTTATAGGTTCGAATAATATTGGAAAGATAAAAGAATATAAGGATCTTTTAGGCCCAGGATTTGATCTAATTTCTTTACATGAACTAGGTATAGAGTTAGATGTTGAAGAAACAGGAAAAACTTATGCTGAAAATGCATTAATAAAATTAAATGCTATAAAAGATAAATCAGATATTCCAATCTTGACAGATGACTCTGGACTTGAAGTTCGAGCCTTGGGAGATAGGCCAGGTATTTTTTCGGCCAGATATTCAGGTAAAAATGCTACTGATGAAAGTAATGTAGACAAACTAATTAAAGAA
>PAOQ02000021.1 GCA_002708105.2 bacterium
ATTCTACCATAAGGCTGATTATTTTAGTCGTGATTTTATAGAATTTTTTAAGCTTTAACCGTCCCTCAGGATACGAAGCCAAAAAAAGACCATACAAAATTAACAGTGGTGAAAATACTATAAAAGCGAAAGGTAAAGAAAGAATGAAAAGAATAATTCTATTGATTGTTTTTTTTACTTCAATTGACATTAGTTTATATTTCAAACTCTAGTTGTTTATTTTGTTTAACATTTTCCTTTTTCTTCGATGTAGACTCCTTTCCTGAATCAAAAGATCCCATATCATTTTTAAAAATACTAAGAATATGATCGTATTCTTTTAAAAGATTCTCATATTTAATATAATCTGGCATCATTTGCTCTACTTTATTCCAATATTCTGAGGAATGATTTCTTAGATTAATATGCGCTAATTCATGGACAACTAAGTAAGAAATAACTTCTGGAGGGACAAGGATAACTCTCCAGCTAAAATTTAAGTTACCATCACCAGAGCAAGAAGCCCATTGACGAAAAGAATCCTTAATAATAGCCTTCTTGTAAGGTACATTGTATCGCTGTGAAAACCTATCAGCAATATCTGATACGTATTCTCTTGCTCTATCTTTATACCAGTCAATGAAACATTTGTTAGCAACTTTAAGATAATACTTAGATAAATAAAAAGTCCCCTCATGGTAAGTCAATTTAATTTCTGGATTATCAACTATCTTCAAATCCCTCTCGATTCCAAGATATAGAAATTTTTCACCTTCCTCATATTTTTTATGAAGATCATTAATATATTTTGCTCTTGATATTTGCTGGGTTCTTAATAGCCAAAATTTTTTAGATTCAATTAATTCTTCAATTTTTTCCATCGGTTCATTTAAAGGTGCTCTAACAATTATATGGCCCTCTACAGAAACCTCGATTTCAGTTGTTTTTCTATCAGTTCTTTTAATTTGGTCCACTTTTACAGACATTTGAGCTCACTATAACACAAAATTAACTGTAATCTCTAGTATTTTTTTTTATAAAATTAGGAAAGTATTATAGTTACTACTGTTATCAAAAGACCAAAAACTATCCCTATAAGTGTTCCTTTTAATGTTTCCATCTGAGCTTTTTTAATCTTGGGTGGTTCTGGCAATTTATCTGTATCTAAAAGTTCAAAAAGTGGTACATGTGAAAGTATTATAAAAGTTGGTATGCCAATGGCAACACCCATCATAATGATCTTGCCAATAGTTGGGACAGTTTCAAAGAAAACTATTTCCTCTGCTCTTACTTCAAAAATAAGCAAAACAAAATAAATAAGTAAAAAAGGTGTTAAAGATCTCATATATTTAGATTGAATTATAATTCTAAATATAGGAAAATCAACATATGCCATCCTGTTGTTTGCAAATATACCAAAGACTTTCTTATTTTAAAGAGGATAAAGACTATTGGACCGAATATACAGATTTTTATGAACGTTTTTGGGGTGGTCCGACATCACCATATGGACTATGGTTTGGAAATGAATATGGGACTTTTCAAAATGCACTTTGTGAACATCTAAATATTAAAGAAAACGAAATAAAAGAATGTCTTTTTATTAAAGAAGATAACGAAAATTTTATTTGCCCTGATAACAAACTTGATAAGACTCCATTCTCTTATTTAGTTGATAATTTAATTCCCATTCATTGGTTCTTTATATTTGAAGAAAATCAGAAAAAAATTTTTAAAACCCATTGGGGTTTTGGGGCTATACATTATAAAAGTAGTGCTGTTAATATTAAAAGATTAATTGTTGAATTCATAAACTTAGCTGATACTTTCCAGAGCAAGGACTCAGAACTATCGAGCTACTTAGAAGTATTGAGCAATGATGTAAACGAGCTTAATCAATGGATCTCCAAGTTCCCAGATGATAGCATAGTAATACTAAATTATGGGGATTTGCTTGCCTCCTTTCCAATGAGCAGCCTTGATAAAGAAGACTCAGTAAAAATAGTAACGGATTTCAAGAAATCCTTAGAGAGCTCAGATGATAATAATGCAAAGGAACTTTTTCAATTTCTTATCAATCGATGGACTAATATAGAATTTGCAAATCAAAAAGACCTAACTAGATCTTCAAATTAGCTGTATGATCTTTTTCATCGGAATTAACTTAGGTGGAACAAGTAATTCATCTTCATTCTTAACAAAATCATTTTTATATTCTAAGCTCCATTTGTAACTCAAAAAATATTGAGTTATAGCTAATGCTACCTCTTTAAGATTATTAATTTCTGACCATTCAGATATCTTACTTTCAAGGGGGATTATTTTTGCCTTGGCTGGATTAAATATTACTCTTAGAGCAAAATTCCTTTCTTCAATTGATTTAGGTTTTAGTTCTTTATCAGTTGTTTTTAACATCTTATAAATATACTTATAAGTTCCTGCTATATGGTCATTGTTAAAAGGCATTGAGTTCTTTGATTTTTTATAAGAATTATAATCGCCTAAGCCTCTTGCAAATTCCTGGAGACTAAGTTTATCTTCCACAGAAGGATATTTAGATTGTAAAGTCCATGCAATTATCTGATATCTAACTATAGGGTGATCCAAGATACAGGGCTGCTCTTTTATTGCAAGTGCAAGATATAAGGGTTTTTTAGTAGCTTGAAAGTCGCTGAAATATTTACAAAAAAACAACCATGAGAGGATTCCTGTTTTACCAGAATGAACTTGTTCAACAAACTCTTTCAAGGCTACAAAAAATTTTTCACTAAGTATTTCGCTATCAATCCAGACATCAGATTTATTTTTTTTTGCCATTTTTAAATTATACCACTTCTAGAAAAGTAAAGTTATATATAAATTTAAATCAATTTCATTCTCATTGATATTGATTGAAAAGTTGTTCTGTATTTATTTGCCAATATATGTAAAACAATTTTATCAACAGAGTCTACTTCATCAAAATCTTTTGAAGCTATAGAGCCAGAATAAGGTGCATAAGACTTATGATACTTAGCTGCAAAAATCCCGAGAGCTTCATCAATTTTTAGAGTATTAATATGTTTTGACAACATTATTGGTGCAGATTTCTTTCTTTTTTTTGATTCCAACATAAAAGGATAGGATTTAATAAAGAATTTCTCAATTTTTGTTCTTAGCGAAAGAAATTCTGACAGAAGCTTTGAATCACTTGGAAAACTTTCAGCACCTGGACCAAAATATACTAATTTGGATAATGAACCCGATGATGCTGCTGTAAAAATCGCCTTAAGCCAATTTTTTGCCTCTGTCCATCTATCAAAATTCTTTTTTGAGGAAATTAATGTATTGGAATTTTCTAATTCATTTAAAACCGATTGTAATAAATTTATTATAATTTTTACTTTTGATTCTCTTTCCAAAGTTAGTTCGTCTTTCCAACCTTTTACATAACTTTCATCATATAGGATTCTTGGTTCAAGCTTAATTTGATTTATTATGGATTCAAGCAAATCCTTCTCTTTAAGTATATCGGGATAATACTTTTCTTTATAATATTCAACACTGACAGAGATGTCTTCTAAATTCGAAACTTTTGTTAATAATTTCTTTTTTTTCATTTTAAAGACTTGGCTTTATCATTGTCTTAGGATCTAAAATCCTATCCGCTTCCTTTTTATCTAAAATTTTGTCCTCGTTTACTACCTGTCTAACGGTTTTATTCTCTTTGAATGCTTTCTTTGCGACTGCAGCTGCCTTATCATAGCCAATAACAGGTGCCAAGCTAGTACACATAGCTAAACTGTCTTCAATCGTTCCTTCGCATTCTTCTTTGTTAACCTCAATGCCAGCAACACAATCTAATGCAAAAACTTTTGAAATATTAGATAGAATTTCGACTGATTCAATAATATTATGGCCCATTACAGGCATCATAACGTTTAATTCAAAATTTCCTGACTGTCCTGCTATAGAAATTGTTAAATCGTTACCAATAACTTGAGCACATACTTGAGTTAAAGATTCTGCCAAAACAGGATTAACCTTTCCTGGCATAATTGAAGATCCAGGTTGAATAGCCGGAAGAGAGATCTCACCAAATCCACATCTTGGACCACTTCCAAGCCATCGAATATCGTTTGCAATTTTCATCAACGAAGTTGCAAGTGTTTTCAGAGCACCACTCGTTAGAACTATCGCATCTTTTGAAGCTTGAGCTTCAAAATGATTCTTGGCTTCATTAAATTTAATTCCAACTTTCTTGGAAATTACGGTTGAAACTTTTTTTCCAAATTTAGGATGCGAATTGATACCAGTTCCAACTGCAGTTCCACCTTGAGCTAATTCAGATAAGTTTCTGGAAGCTTCACTAACAAACTTTATAGATTTAGCTACCATGCTTGCATAACCTTCAAACTCTTGCCCTAAAGTAATCGGAGTGGCATCTTGAAGATGAGTTCTACCAATCTTAAAAATTTTGTTAAATTTAGTAGCTTTTTTCAATAATTCTTTTTCTAATATTTTCAAATTAGGAATTAACGTGGTTAAAATCAAACTATATGTTGAAATATGCATAGCAGTAGGAATTACGTCATTACTTGATTGGCACAGGTTTACATGGTCATTGGGATGTACTTTCGTTCTCCCTTTAGTAAATTTATTTGCTAGAGTAGCTATAACTTCATTTACATTCATATTTGTTGAGGTACCAGATCCAGTCTGAAATATATCTACAACAAACTCAGAATCATGTTTTCCTAGAATTACTTCATCAGCGGCTTTCATAATACCTAGACCTATATCTTTGGAAATTAAATTAAGCTCCAAGTTAACCTTAGCTGCTGAAAACTTAATAATCCCTAGTGCTTGAATAAAGGCTCTATTAAATCTAAGCTTGCTAATTGGAAAGTTCTGGATAGCTCTGGCTGTTTGAGCTCCATATAATGCATCAGCCGGCACACTCATCGATCCCATAGAGTCTGATTCTTTTCTAAATTTCTTTTTTGTCATAAATGAACTTCCTTTTATTTTATAATGTGATAATTTTAACTTATTGTAAGAGACATTAATAATTTATTTTAAATTATAATATTTAAAAGTTAAAATAATTTTGGAGAATTAATTATGAGCAATGTGATAGAAACTAATGATGAAAACTTTCAAAGTGTAGTTCTTGATTCCGACATACCAGTACTAGTAGACTTTTGGGCACCCTGGTGTGGTCCATGTAAAACGATTGCACCAACACTAGAGGAAATACAAAATGAAAATATAGGCAAGTTGTCGATTGTAAAAATTAATATAGATGAGAATCAACAAATGGCTGCAAAATATGGCATTAGAAGTATCCCAACCATGCTAATATTTAATAATGGTGAGCTTAAGAATCAGATTATCGGCTCTGTTCCTAAGAAAGATATAGAAAGTTTACTTTTACAGGAGCTTTAAATGCCAAAATATATAATGCTTAGCAATTTAACTGATGAAGGAAGAAAAACTGTAAAAATGCGACCTGAACGTATAAAGGAAGTAAACGATGAAATTGAAAAAATGGGTGCAAAAGTTATTGAACAATACGCAGTCTTAGGAGAGTATGACTTTATCAATATCCTTGATGCTCCTGACAATGAAACAATTTCTCGCATCTCAATTGAGTTGGGATCAAGAGGTACGATTCAACTAATAACCCTTGCAGCCATACCAATAGATGAGCTAGAAGACTCACTTATCGATTAACTCGTGAACTAGCTCAGTGGAAGCTTAAGAGTTACAAGGAAGCCTTGGTGAAAATATTTTTCAATATCCCCATTAAGAGGTTTCATATATTTAATTTCCAAATCAAGATTTTCAACTAATCTAAAACCAAGAGACCCTATTACATCAAGGCCTGAATTATCTTCCGTCGTTTTATCTATAAACTTAAAATCCAAGTTCAAATTATATTTTTTATTCTTAGATTTAAAAATATTAAAATTTCCATCATAAACCATAAAAATTTCTTTTGATTCTGAACTAAAGTCCTCAGCATTCATAAAAATTTCAGAACTAACGCCAAAATACATTAAATTATTCCCTATATATAATTTTGGAGTTAAAACTGTTGAATCATGAAGGACCTCTTTTAAAATAATCGAATTAGAATGGAGCTTTTGTAGTCTTTCTTTTTTATCACCCCAGATACTCGATGTTGAAAAATTTATACTAAATTCAGAACCGTAATATAGATTACTAGTATTTTGAAAGATTTTATCCAGGTTCACTTGAAAATTTCCGACTTCAAATCCGTTATCTACAACATTGTAGTCTTTATCGTTCCCATCGTATGCTCCTGCCCATGGGAACTTAAATCCTAGTCCTACCCCTTTTGATGAGTCAAAAAAACTAAAATCAAGCGTATACATAAGGTCAACACCACCACCACGATATTGCTTAATATCAAAAATATAAGAATTAAGACTAATACCACTCATAGACAACTGATTATCAGAGTACTCAGCTTCTCTATAATTAAAGGGTTTATAAATCATGAAAGTCCCGGACAATGGGTTAAAAAAACCTAAATTTCCCTCGGTCATGAATAATCTGGTTGGGTTTATAATATACGAAAGAGTTCTTTTAAATTTGGAGTCAGACAAATAAAGCTCTTTGTTAATTTTTTCAAAATAAATTCCCAGTGGTATTCCCAAACCAGGCGTTACAACTAGATCTATAATAGAGGGTTTTTCAACAGTACCTTCAATAGTAAACTCCCATAATGTGCTCTGAATAATCGATCCTAGATATGCATCTTTTTTATCATATCCCAGGTCTCGATAGACTTGATAGTATAATGCACCAAAATATGGATGATATACGTAATTAGTAGCAAAATTATCACCATCATTAATTTCAGGGTTTAAAATATTTGTTCCCCATTTTTTTAAACTAGTATCAAAAATCTTAGAGTCTTTATTTCTTATATAAAGAATGCGACCGCCCCATAAAAAATAATTTATAACTAAAGTATCTTTTAAAAAAACTCTATTATCATTATCTTTGACCTCAATCTTGTTATCTTCTGAAAAGCTTTGAGATGTTAATAACAATAAAAAAATTAAAAGATATTTTTTCATTTAAAGGATTCCTGACACCATCTTCTTTGCCCTATTTTCCCAAGTAAAATGTTTAGACAATTTTAAAGAATTTTGAGAAATAGTATCAATTAAATCGTCATCATCCATCAACTTGTTTAGAGCGGCATTTAAATCTTCAAAAGAATCAGGGTTTACCAATAAGCAATCTTTTTCATTAGACAAAATTTTTGATATTGCAGGGAGGTTTGACGCAATAATAGGCTTACCTGATGCTAAATATTCAAATAATTTAATCGGTGAAGAATATTCAGAGGCTTTAGATCCACCTTTTATAGTAAAATCAGAATCATATGGAATAAGAAGTACATCTGAAATCGCAAGGAAATTTGGTATATCTATATTGTTTACATGCCCTGTAAATAATATGTTCTTCTGACCAGGTTTAAGTTTTTTTATATAATTAATATTGTCTTCGTCTTCACCCCCAACTATCAGAAAAAATATATCCATATTAACCTTTGAAAGTTCAACAATCTTTTCAATTCCTCTTCCTTCATAAGTATTTCCAACATAAGATACAACCCTTTTATCTGGAATCTTTAAATTTTTTTTAAATGAGGATAAATCCTTATTAGATTTAAAAGTCTCAAGATTAACTCCATTATGTAATACTTGTAATTTTTTAGATGAATTAATATTTTTTTTAATATTTTCAAATGTTCCCTCAGAATTACAAGTTACTTTTATCACATTGTTGCTTGAAATGAACCGCGCGATAGCAATCTTAGAAAGAAGATTAACCGGAGGATGATGTATATCGACTATTAAATTAGATTTAATAAATGATGCCAAATATGCAAAAGTTATATTTCTTGTAATAATAAAATCATAATTCTTAACTAATAAAATCTTTATAAACGATAAAACTCCATGGAAAAAGTGCCTTAAGGGTCCTTTCTTAAATCCAATTGTAGAATTAATTTTAAATTCTTTCTGGATATTATAATATTTGAAGAATGAATCAATGTTTTTGTCCTCAATGGGCAAAATAAGTTCTAAATTATGCCCTTGTTCTGAAAAGGCTTCACACATTTTTGATACATGAATAGAACTTGCCCCCTCAGCGAACAATTGCGGGCTTCCTATATAATATATATTCATTCATTATATATTATTGATTAATTGATTAATAAACAATACTTATTTAAGATTTCACATATACAGTTATGAAAATAGTAAAAGGTTTTAGAGATATTCTTCCTTATGGGAACAAGAACAATGAATCTTCATTTATATGGGGATCTATTACTGATCAGTTAAAAAGGATAATGAGTAGTTTTAATTATGAGGAAATAATAACTCCAGTAGTTGAATATGATTCGACCTTTAAAAAAGGAATTGGTGAAGATACGGATATTGTTTCAAAAGAAATGTATGAATTCGTACTAGAAAGAGACAGTAGTCTACCAGAAGGAAGTCAAAAATATTGCTTAAGACCAGAGGGAACAGCTCCTATAGTAAGAAGCGTGATTGAAAATTCATTAAATAAAGTAAAAAGTATAAATAAACTATTTTATCTTGGCCCAATGTTTAGATATGAAAGATCACAAAAGGGAAGATATAGAATGTTTCATCAGATAGGTGCCGAGCTAATTGGGTCAGATCAAATTCTATACGAAGTAGAGATGCTGGAAATGGCTCATAAAATTCTTAAGACACTAGAAATAAAAAGATTTTCTTTTCAAATTAATTCAATTGGAAACCAAAAAAGTTTAAATAATATTGCTGAAGCGGTGAGAATCTTTGTTAAAAAACATAAAAATACAATTGAAGATAATGATTACAAGATACTTGAAAAGAATCCATTAAGATTTCTTGATAAAGCAATTCATAAATATGAATTTGATAATATTCCGAAAACAGTTGACTATCTAGATAAAAAATCTCTAAAAAGGTTTAATGAGTTGATTAAAATTTTAGATAATATTAAATTTCCTTATCAGATTAACAACCAACTAGTAAGAGGAATAGACTATTATAACGATTTAGTTTTTGAGGCAACTTCAAAAGATTTAGGAGCTCAAGATGCACTCCTAGCTGGTGGTAGGTACGATACTCTTTTTGAAAAATTTAATAAGTCAGAAACTAGCTCAATTGGATTTGCAGCAGGTGTTGAAAGATTAATACTCGCATCAAATAATAATAATCTTAAGAATAGCTTGGATTTTTATATTATTTTCAAAGAGGAAGATTTAGTTCAAGATTCACTAATCTTAGCATTCAAACTAAGAGACCTGGGATTTAAGGTTGAAATAGATTTAGAGAAAAGAAGCTTCATAAAGCAAATCAAACTAGCTGATAAATCTAATGCTAAGAGAAGTATAATAATTTCAAAAAATGATTTTAAAAAATCTGATGTGACAATAAAAGACATGAATAGTGGTGAGGAAAAAATAATAAATATAAGAAATAACTTTCAATTCTTTATAGAACTGAATAAAGTTGAGTCTAATGCATAAGAAAAAATTTTTTTATGGATGGATTATTGTTTTTGCCGCCATAGCTTTGGTTTTCCTCGATGGACTATTATTATATTCATTTGGAGTACTGCTTCCTTCGATACAAGCAAAATTTGAAATGACTAAGGCCTCTGTTAATTCTATATTTGCAATTAGATGTATTGTCTTTGCATTCTCAATGATCGTTTTTGGAAAATTAATTGATAAGAATAGGCCTGAAAAAGTTATTTTCTTTGGAGGTCTAATAACAGTATTGGGGTTAGTGCTAACTGCCTATTCAAATACAAAACTTAGCTTATTCTTAAATTATGGAGTTCTTACTGGAATCGGTGATGGTGCTTTCTATGTGCCCGCTGTTGCAGTTGTGCAAAGGTGGTTTAATAAAAGGAGAGATTTTGCGGTTGGTCTCGTAACTGCGGGCGTGCCGATTAGTGGATTAATCATAAATCCTCTTTCTGCATGGATACTAAGTGTTTCAACACTAGAAATAACATTACTTTCTTTAGCAGGAATAACATTCCTATGTCTGCTTCCAGCTTTTTTAATGAAAGAAGACCCAAAAGAAATGGGCCTAGAGCCATATGGTGGGCCATTCCCAATATCTGATAACGCTGAATCTAATAATTGGCTTACAAAAGAAGCCACAAAAACAGGGGCTTTTATAATATTGTACACACTACTATTTCTTGGAATGTTATCCTTCCTAATTGTTGTAACTTTACAATTTGACTATGCAATTAACAACAACCTTAACTTGCTTGCTTCATCAATTGCACCTGCGTCAATAGCCGCTGGAAGCTTTTGTGGCCGTCTTGTTACTGGATACTTAGCTGACTTTGTAAATAGAAATAAAATTCTTTTTTCCGTATTTTTAGGTCAAGCATTATCAGTCCTCATACTTCTTAATGGAAACTCATTAATGCACTATTCACTCTTTGGTTTTTGTTTTGGGTTTTCATATGGAGGTTGGATTCCAATCTTTCCTAGCCTCCTGAAAGATTTCTTTGGAAAAAAGCATGTTGGTCAAATATTTGGGGTCTTTGGTACCGGGTTTTCAATATCCGCAATAATTGGACCACCACTCGCTGGCTTCTTGGTTGACGAATTTAACACTTATGAATATGGGTTTTATATATGTATAATTGCATGCTTAATTGCTGCGTTATTATCCTTACTTATTAAAAAACCAATAAAAAGTTAATATTTACTATATAATATTTTTATGTTTGGCCTAGGATTTTCTGAGATTATATTTGTCTTTATTATTTTTATTCTTTTATTCGGACCAGACGAAGTTCCTAAAATTGCAAAAAAATGCGGAAATTTCTTCAGAGGAATAACTAATTTAAAGGATGATATTAACAATACTATAAATAAAGAAATTAATGACATTAAGGATGTTGATAAAAAATAAATATTTATATATCTAGATTAGAAACATATAGGGCATTGTCTTCAATAATTTTCTTTCTTGGTTCAACTTGATCACCCATTAAATCTTCAAATAAGTTTCTTTCTTTGTTATCCTTTTCTATGTCTTCTATATCAGCAATTGTGACTTCTCTTAAGACTCTTAAATCCGGATCAAGGGTTGTTTCCCATAGTTGCTCAGGGTTCATTTCACCTAATCCCTTATATCGTTGAATGGAATAGCCCTTTTTTCCAATTTCACTTAATTTATCTAAAACAGAATCTAACCCTTGAAATTCATAAGCCTCGCCTGATTTGGATTCCAAATTAAGAGGAAATTTTATTTTATTCATACTATTAGAATACTCTCCTACAGCTTTTAGAAAAAGTTGAGATTCTATAAATGATGAATTAATAAGAGTATCTTTGACTCTACCTTGACTTTTAACAGAAAAAGTAAATGAAGACTTTGAATCTTTTTTAAATGTATATTCAACCAAAGGTTCTTCATCGATTTTCTTTTTAAGATTTTTAACAACCTCTTTTTCAAATTTCAAAGAATTAAAATCTCCTAAATTGTGCATTATAGGTATAACGAGATTCAATATTCTTATATCTAATCCTGACCTTTGGAGATTATCTAGGTAAACATTAAATCTTCTAAAATGAGAAATACTTTTAACTAAATCTTCTTTTGTAATCTTATTTTTCTTAAAACTTTGTTCAGTGATCAACTCATTAATAGAATTCTCGAGCAAGAAATCATCCAGAGCCTCTTCATCCTGAATATAAGTATCTTTATTGCCTTTTTTTAATTTAAAAAGGGGTGGCTGAGCTATAAACAATTTTTTTCGCCTTATAAGTTCCTTGTAATGATTGTAAAAAAATGTCAAAAGTAAAGTTCGTATATGAGAACCATCAATATCAGCGTCAGTCATTAGAATAATTTTTCCATATCTAAGTTTTTCGAGATCTATTCCATTGGTTTCACTTGAATCTCCAGACATTACAGGAGCACCTACACCCATTGCAGTAATTAACGTGCCAATTTCGTCATTACTTAGAACCTTATCTAATCTTGCTTTCTGTACATTGATAACCTTACCTTTTAAAGGTAGAACAGCTTGTGTTTTCCTATCCCTACCTTGCTTAGCAGACCCTCCGGCAGACTCTCCCTCAACAATAAAAAGTTCTGACTTTTCTGGATCTTTCTCCTGACAATCTGCAAGTTTTCCCGGCAAAGAACCCAAATCTAAGGCACTCTTTCTTCTTGTTAAATCCCTAGCTTTTTTCGCAGCCTCTCTAGCTTTTGCTGCATCAATTGATTTACCAACTATCTTTTTAGCTTGTGAAGGATTCTTTTCAAAAAAATCTCCCAATGAGTCATTCATAAGGGATTCAACAATTCCTGAAGTTTCTGAGTTGCCAAGCTTTGTCTTTGTCTGACCTTCAAACTTTGGCTCAGGAACTTTTATACTAACAACTGCTCCTAAACCTTCTCGAGTGTCATCTCCAGTAATTTGGATACTCTGATTTTTAAAAAGATTTTGATCTTTTGCATATTTATTAATAGATCGTGTTAAGGCACTTCTAAATCCACTAAGATGAGTCCCGCCCTCTATTGTATTTATATTATTTACATATGAATATACATTTTCTGAATATCCTTCATTATACTGAATAGCTATTTCAACAACTGTTCCATCTTTTGAACCTTCTATAAATATCGGCTTAGAGTTTACTAACTTTTTTCCTTTGTTTAAATGTTCAACAAAGGAATTAATTCCTCCTTTATAAAGAAAGGTCTCTGATTTATCGTTTCTTAAATCATTAATCCCTAATTTTAGACCACCATTTAAAAAGGCAAGTTCTCTAATCCTGTTACATAAATAGTCAAAATCAAATTTTGGCTCAAAATCGTACCTACCATTTGTATTAATTACCGGCTCAAAAATATTACTATCAGGCTTAAATGTAATTTTTGATCCAGTCTTTGTTGATTTTTTTATTGATTTTAGTTTAGATGCAACCTTTCCAAGCTCATATCTTTGGTGCCAAACATGTCCATCACGAGATATTTCTACTTCTAAAAATTCAGATAAAAAGTTTACAACTGTAACACCTACACCATGTAACCCTCCGGAAACAGCATAAGTTTTAGAGTCGAACTTACCTCCTGCATGCAGAGTTGTAAGTATTACCTCAACTGCAGGCTTTTTCTTTTGTGGATGCATATCCACAGGTATGCCTCTCCCGTTGTCTTCAAGAGAGATGCTTTCATCTGTATTTATATTTACATTTATCTCATTGCAGAATCCTGCTAATGCTTCGTCTACACAGTTGTCAATAACTTCAAATACAAGATGGTGAAATCCCCTTTTTGTAACATCGCCTATGTACATTCCAGGTCTTTTTCTTACTGCCTGTAATCCTTCTAGAGCTTGTATAGATTTTGCATTATAGGAATTTTTATTAGTAGTTTTTTTTTCGGGTGCCATAATAGTTATTTGAATTTTAACATGGAGATGAGTTAATAAAAGGGCTAATCTTTCATCCTAGGAAGAGTAATTCCTGTCTGATTTTGATATTTCCCTTTCTTGTCAGCATATGATATCTCACATTCTTCGTCACCCTCAAAAAATAGCACTTGCGCTATTCCTTCATTAGCATAAATCCTTGCTGGTAATGGAGTTGTATTAGAAATTTCAAGAGTAACATGTCCTTCCCACTCAGGTTCAAACGGAGTAACGTTAACAATAATTCCACACCTTGCATATGTAGACTTACCTACACAAACAGTAACTGTGCTTCTTGGAATTCGAAAATACTCAACTGTTCGGGCTAAAGCAAAGGAATTTGGAGGAATTATGCATACATCATCAACAATTGTAACAAAAGATTTTTCATCAAAGCTTTTCGGATCTACTACTGTATTAAAAACATCAGTAAAAACCTTAAATTCATTGCTAACTCGAATATCGTATCCATACGATGAGACACCATAAGATATAGCCCCATTAGTAGTTTGCTTTTCAACAAAAGGCTCTATCATTTTATTCTCTATACACATTTTCCTTATCCAGTGATCAGGTTTAATTCCCATTTAATTATCCTCCATAAGTTATATTAAAATTGTTTTAAAAACTTTAAATCATTTTGATAAAAATATCTAATATCTGTAATTCCAAACTTAATCATTGCCAATCTTTCAATTCCCATACCAAAAGCTAATCCTGTAAAATCATCTGAACTATAGCCAACAGAATCAAAAACTTTTGGATTTACCATCCCACATCCCAATACTTCCATCCAAGTTTTTGAACCTGACTTATCTTTCCATTCTATATCAAGTTCTGCACTCGGTTCAGTAAAAGGAAAATAACTAGGTCTAAACCTTGTTTTAATATCCCCACCAAAGAATCTAGAAATAAATTCATTAAGTATCCCTTTCAGATTTCCAAATGTTACATTTTTGTCTACTAATAAGCCCTCGATTTGATGGAACATGGGAGTGTGAGTAACATCACTATCACATCTATAAACTTTACCAGGAGATATTATTTTAATCGGTGGCTCATTGGCCTCCATAATTCTAACCTGCATTGGAGAAGTATGAGTTCTCAAAAGCTCCCCTTTTTCCAAATAAAAGGTATCCTGCATATCTCTTGCCGGATGATCCCTTGGAATATTTAAAGCTTCAAAGTTATAATGATCAGATTCAATTTCAGGACCCTCAAAAACTTCAAAACCAAACTTTAAAAAAATATCTACTATTTCCTCAGAAACTTGAGAGAGTGGATGAATGGATCCATAGCCAACCCCTTTGGATGGCAAAGAAACATCAATTTTTTCCTCTGAGAGCTTTTTATCTATAGCTAATCTTTTTATTTCTGAAAATTTATCTGCAATAATTAATTCAATTTCTTTTTTTACCGAATTTATAACTGGTCCTTGTTTTTTCTTTTCCTCAATTGATAAATCTTTTATTGAATTTGTAAAAGCTGTAAATTCTCCCTTCTTCCCAAGATACTTTGATTTTAAATTCATCAACTCATTTTCAGTATGAATTTGTAAAATTTCTTCTTTAATCTTTGGTAAAAATTCATTAATCATTCTTATTACCTTTATTAAGTAAATACATAAGATATGGTGCATAAAAAATTGAAGAATATGTACCCAAACCTACGCCTAAAATCATTATAAGCGCAAAATCTTTAATTTCCATTCCACCAACAAAATAAAGTGGAATCAAAACAACAAGAACTGTTATGACTGTAAGAATTGTTCTTGATAGAGTTTGATGAATGCTAATTTCAATAATATTTTCAAAGGAATCAGAAACATTTCTTATATTTTCACGAATTCTATCGAAAATAACTATAGTGTCGTTAACAGAATAACCAATTACAGTTAAAATTGCCGCTATCGAGGAAAGCGTTATCTCAATGCCAAACAAATTCACAAGAAAAGCCGTCAAAATAAAGTCATGAAATAATGCTAGAATTGAAGCGATTCCAAAGCTAAAACTAAATCTAATAAAAACATATATCAAAATCGCCAGAGACCCAAAAATAATCGAGTAGACTCCATTTCTTACTAATTCTTTTCCAACCTTTGGCCCAATAAAATCAATTCTTTTGACCGAATAGCCTTCGTTGCCAAATTTTTCATCAAGTACGTTTTTTAAGTTTTCTTTATACTGCTTACCTTTCTCGATTGCATTATTTTCATTAATAGGAACTCTTAGTAGGAATTCTTTATTTAATTCGTTCCCATAATTTTGTATAGTCAAAGCACTATAATCTTCGCTAGAAAATTGATTTCTAATATTTTCAATTTTTACTTTATCTTTAAAAGATATAACTAATTCAGTTCCGCCTTTAAATTCAATTCCGTATTTCAATCCAGTCTTATCAAGACTATATAAGCAAAAGAAAATTAAGATTGTTGAAATAAAAAAAGTATATTTCATATTACTAAAAAAATTAAACTTCATCTGAGCCTCTTATTGGTAAAGGTGATCTAACTAATAATTTTGTTAATATTCTGGCTACAACAATATTTGAGAATATCGTGGAGAAAATTCCAATTGACAAAGTCACTGCAAACCCTTTTATAGGACCATCTCCTAACAAAAACATGCATATTGCCGCAATTAAAGTTGTAAAATTAGCATCTAAAATTGTAGATACTGACCTATCAAATCCTAATTCAACACTAGATATGGAGTCTTTCCCTTTTTTTAACTCCTCTTTAATTCTTTCATAAATAATAATATTTCCATCTACTGCCATCCCTAAAGTTAAAACTAATCCAGCGATTCCAGGAAACGTTAGAGTAACTCCAAATAATGATAATAAGCCAAAAATGCATATTAAATTAAATACCAGGGCCAAATCGCATACAAGCCCCAGTCTTTTGTAATAAAAAATCATAAAGAAGAAAATTAATATTGAAGCTAATATCATGGAATTTTTACCATTATTAACTGAGTCAGTTCCCAAAGAAGGTCCAATAGTTTTCTCCTGTAATATAATGATTGGTATAGGAAGAGAGCCTGATTTTAATATTATCGCTAAATCATTAGCTTCTTCAAATGAGAAAGATCCACTAATACTTCCACTTCCAAAAATCTGACTTTGAACAACCGGAGTGGACTTTACCTTTCCATCTAAAATAATTGCAATCTTTTTGCCCAAATTATCTTTTGTTAACTTTGAAAAAACATTTGAGCCTAGCTTATTTAGACTAAAAGAAACATAAGGTCTATTGAATTCATCATAAGAAACACTTGCATCTTCGATAGATTCACCCTTTAATTTTGAGCTTTTACTTGTGACAATAAAATTATCATTTACCCCTGTATAAAAGGAATACTTATTCCCCTTCTCTCTGTACTTTTCGAATAAAAGTGAGCTAGAACTTCCCTCTTCTATTACAGGTTTAAATTCAAGCATTGCTGTCTTGGATATAATATTAAGAATCCTTTCTCTATCGGTCTCTTCAATTCCAGGAATCTGAACAATGATTCTTTCTTTACCAGATAGTTGAATAGATGATTCAATAACTCCAAACTGGTCAATTCTATTTGTTAGAATATTTTTTACTTGCTGTAGCAATTTGGATTTGGTTTGATCAAGAAATTCATCCTGCAAGGAAACAATTATGGAGTTTTTTTCAATCCTAATATTATAATCTCCACTATCGCCAAAAATGTTCCTAACATTTTCCAAACTTTTATTATCATAAAAAGTTATAACTATTTGATTATTCTCAAGAGTTGAAATATCTCTAAAAAGTATCTTTTTATTTACGATTTCTAATTTTATTTTAGAGGCTTCTTTTTCAACAATAACACTAGATGAGGTGTCTTTATCTAAACCCAGAACAACAAAAATTCCGCCTCTAAGATCAAGGCCTAGATTAATCTTGTTAGACGGGAAAAAATAACTCCACCAGTTGGGCAAACTGCTAGATTGAAATGTTGGATAAATAAAAATCAAAGAAAGCAATAAAACTAAAAATGATAGATATTTATATATTCTTATTTTATTCATTAGTATTAACTTTTACTTGTTTCCTCTTTATCAATTAAGGAATTAACAAACTCTCTTTTAATTCTTATATTAACACCTTTAGAAATCTCTACTATTAAAATATCATCATCAAGTATGTCTATTATCCTAGCCATAATTCCACCATTTGTTAAAATATTTGCTCCCTTTTTAAGTGACTTTAGCATATCCTCTCTTGCATTTTGTTGCTTAGTCTGAGGTCTGATTATTAAGAAATAAAATAAAACTATTATTAAAACGAATGGTAAAAAAGGTCCAATAAAACCTAGTGGGGAGCCTCCTGCTTCAGGTGGTGGTGCACAAGATTCAAGAAAAATTGCACTCATCATTAGTAAAACTATTTGTGGCTTAATTAACTTCATTTTGGTACCTCTCTAAAAAAGCTCTTTTAAATTCTATAAACTTACCATCTTTTATAGACTTTTTAATAGCTTCAATTAATTGTTTATAGAAATAAAGGTTATTCATGGTCATCAAAGACAATGCAGTCATCTCTTTAGAAGTATATAGATGCCTTATATAACCAAGGCTATAGTTAGAACATGGGTGATTAATGTCATCTTCGTCAATTAAACTATCTGACATATGAAATTCACTATTTTTAATATTAATTTTTCCATTCTTTGTATAAAGAGTTCCGTTCCTTGCATTTCTAGTAGGGACTACACAGTCAAAGACATCGACACCGAGTTCAACTGATTTGATAATATCTTCAGGCTTTCCAATCCCCATAGAATATCTTGGTTTATCCTTTGGCAACATAGAACATATCTGATTAGTTATCTCATAAGTTCGAGACTGTCCTTCGCCTAAGCCTAATCCACCAATGGCATATCCATCAAATCCAATTTCTAACATATGTTCGAGAGAGGTCTTCCTAAGATCCTCATAAATTCCACCTTGCACTATCCCAAACAACAAAGAATTAGTTTTCTTTGATTTCTTTGATCTGACAGCCCAATCTTTCGTTCTGTTTATAGATTCTAAAACTCTTGAGTACTCAGAATCTGGCTTTGGACAATCATCAAAAATCATCATTATATCAGACCCTAGGTACTCTTGAATTTCAATTGACAACTCAGGTGAAATAAAATTAAGAGACCCATCAATAAACGACTTAAATTCAACTCCATCATCAGAAATCTTTGATGAAGGAGAAAGACTATAGACTTGGAATCCTCCACTATCAGAAAGAATACTATTCTTCCAATTTATAAAAGAGTGCAAGCCTCCATATTGTTTAATCTCTTTATGTCCTGGTTTTAAAAATAAATGATAGGCATTAGCTACAACCATATCAAATCCGATTTCCTTTAAACTATTCGTTGTCAAAGTCTTTGGCACGCCCTTTGTACAAACAGGCATAAAAACTGGGGTTTCTACAGTGCCAGATTTTGTGATAATTGCCCCAATTCTAGCTTCTGAATTAGGATCTTTATTTTTTAAAGTAAATGACATCAAATTAAATCTTGTACAGAGAAAAATCCTTTTTTCTTTTTTAATAGCTTTAGGCCTAAGCTAACCGCCCCATTAGCAAAAACCTCTCTACCTAACGCCTGGTGAGTTAAATAAACATTTTCCATCTCTCCAAAAGAGGAAATTTTATGCTCTCCTACGACATCACCACCACGAATAACAGTCATCCCTAGCTCACCTTTCTTTCTTTTTAGTGATGAAGATTTACCCCTATAATTAGCTATTTTATCTGTTTTTTTACCTAATGAGCTAGATATAGTATCAGCTAACAATAGAGCAGTACCACTTGGTGAATCAACTTTATCTTTATGATGAGTTTCCGTAATCTCTAAATCAGTTGATGAAAAATAATCAATATTATCTTTGATTATTTTAACCAATAGATTTATTCCTAAGCTCATATTGTAAGACTGAAGAATAGGAATCTTTTTTGATATTTTTTTTAATTCATTAATTTGCTTTGAATTAAAACCAGTTGTTCCTGTAACAAACGGAACACGAAGAACCTCGGCTTTCTTTGCTAGCGCAATAGCAGACTTAGGTGTTGAAAAGTCAATAATAAAGTCAACATCAAGAGACTTAGAGATTACTGTATCAACTCTGATATCTTCGAGCTTAAACTTTTTTCTATCTCTTTCTGAATAAATGGAATACCCCTTGTGCTTATGGATTGGCATTTCCAGAACATGTTTAATTTCGACATCATTTCTATTTTTACAAACTCCTATTACCGCCTGTCCCATCTTACCCAATGCACCATTAACCAATAGGGTTTTTTTGTTTTTACTCATAAATAAAGCATAATACTTGTTAATATGAATAATTCAAAGGTTTTACGGATTTACAGATGACAAGAAGTATGACAGGATTTTCATCTATATCTGGAGTAAACAATTCTACCAACTTTATAGTTCAACTAAGATCTGAGAACAGCAAGAATCTTGATATATCAATATTCGATCAATTAAATAACTACAAAATGCAAGATAAGATTAGAGCTATCATAAAAAAAAACTTCTCTCGTGGGAAAATAAGAATATCAATTGATTACTATATGAAAGATTCATTAACAAGTAAAACTGTTCAAAAAAAGCTGTCAAAATTCTCCGAGCTTGCTCATGAATTCAATATAAAGCCTACCATTTCTATTGGTGAACTAAGCGATATTATAAACAAAGAGACTGTAATCGATCAATCTTCAGACAAATCTATAAGATTTCAATTAAAATTAATAGAGAAAGGAATTAAAGGTTTGATTGCCAGCCAAGAACTTGAAGGGAGAAATCTTATAAAAGAAATTTTATTTAAACTTTCTAAGATTGATAAAAATAAACAACAAATAGTTAAAAGAACAAGTAGCTATAAATTTAAATTAGGAAAGAGATATGCTTTAGAAGTGTCAAATAATGTACCTAACGCCGATCCTATAGAAATTAAGAAAGATATAAATAATGCTATAGAAAAAATCGATATTGAGGAAGAAGTAGTAAGACTAGATTCACATGTTCTCGAGCTTAAAAAAATCATGAGAAGAAAAGGACCTAAAGGGCTAAAAATAGATTTTTTTATGCAAGAAATAAATCGTGAGGCAAATACAATTTCATCTAAGAGTAAAGACTCAAAATTATCTAACTTAGCAATTGAAATTAAGACCTATCTAAACCAGATTCGTGAAATAGCGGCCAATATAGAATGAGTATTTTAAGGTACTTAAATTTAGGTCAAATTTTTGGACTTAAACTATAGAGAACATTAACTCTTTTATAGTTTTCAATTGAGAATTCAAACTCTTCAATAATCTTAGAAGAGACATCGAACTCGACTCTTTTCCCAGATTCTATTTTACCCTTAGAGTTATAGCCATCCTTCAGATGTTCAAATTTAGCTCCACCATAATATAGAAGAAAAGCAGTATTATTTGAGCGCTTGTTCTTAGCAAGAAATTCTGCAAGATGATCTATAACTTTATTTATACTTCCAGTGGCTCTACTTAAGAATAGGTCTAATTGTGTTGTTAATTGTAGTGACTCAAGTCTGTTGTTATGGATGCTAATTAAATTTTTATTTATTGAATCTTTTAATATATCACAAATCAAAAATAAGAACTCCGTTTTCTTTTTATTTGAATCAACCAAGTGAACTTTTTTGATCCCTTTACCTTCATTGCACAACTGATCATATAAAACTAAGGGAACCCCAGGGAATCCTGCACCAGTTCCTATATCCATTAGGACAAGAGAAGAGACTTTATTAGTCTTGCCCTTAAATTTTTCAAAACCTAAAATTGAATCAATGAAATGTTTATTTACTATATCTTCAAAACTTGTAATGCTAGTTAAATTGTATTTCTTATTTTCTGTAATTAGGAGATTTGCATATAATTCCAAAATCTCTCCAAGATGATCATTATATGTAAGTCTATTCCTTTTAAATTCATTAATAATTATTTCTTTAATATTCCCCCTCATTCTATTCTCTCTCTTTCATTAAAGTACAACATAAATACACCAAAAAATATTATTAAAGATGCAAACTTAAACATAATTGCAAAACCAAATATCTCAGCAATAAACCCAAATAAGAAAGTCATAACATTGACTCCTATACTAAAAGAGGAGTTAATCGCTCCAAAAATTCTTCCTGTCAAAGACTTTGATTTACCAACTAAAGCTATAGAAGATAAAAATGGGTAAACCAAAGAATACGATAAAGAGAAAAACACAGAAAAAAGTACCACGTGGTAAATAGAAGTTATTGACGGAACGAAGAATATAGCTAATGCGAAACCCCCTAACATTATTAAAATCTTATTAAATAAATTTTTAGTGGATAGGCTGTTTGAGAGAAAAATTCTGGATAAAGAGACAACTATGCTATAGCCAACAAAAAAAAGTCCGATTGATAGTCCCTTCTCTTTTAATGATAATGACAAGAAATTCATTACAACGCCAAAGCCAGAAGCTAGAAGAAAGTTTGCCACTAGAATTTTTAAAATTTTACTTTCCTTGATAATAGAAAAAAAACTACTTGTTTGTATCTCGTTATCAATCTCACCTTTTTCATCAACTATGAATGTCATTAAACCAAATGAGATTAAAGAAAATACCGAGGCATAAACAAAAAACTCTGTAAAACCAAAATGAAGAATTATTTTCTCAGCAAAAAAAGGTCCTAAAAAATATGAAATAATAGTAAAAGAGCTAAAAAATGATAGTCCATCTTTTTTTTCTTTGTCGTTTAATGAATTTGAGGCTATGGCAGATGAGGAATTAAAAAAGATAGAGAATGCAGCACCCTGAATTACTCTTAGTAATAATATTATTTTAAAGTCGACAATAAAAATATAAGATATGGATGAAATAATCATTAAAAATAAAGCAATAAGAGATAATATTTTTTTTCCATACTTGTCAATTAGTGTCGAAGTGTAAGGAGTTAGTAAGATTGAGGAAAACCCAAAAGTTGACATAACTATTCCAACTTCAGATTTTGAATAATTATTAGCATCCAAAAATAATGGTAGTAAAAAGAAACAAGAAAAGTTTACAAAAAATAAACAATTTCCAAAAGTTGCTAATAAAAAATTTTTATTGAGATTTTTAAAAAACACTATATAAGATATTAACCTGGCTTTGACAAAAAAAGCGAACAAGCTATACTGAACGAGAATAAAGGGCCGTTAGCTCAGTTGGTAGAGCAACTCCCTTTTAAGGAGTGGGTCGCAGGTTCGAATCCTGCACGGCTCATGTCCCCATCGTCTAGCCTGGTCTAGGACACCGCCCTTTCACGGCGAAAACAGGGGTTCAAATCCCCTTGGGGACGTATTTTTTTATAAGGAGGGCAAATATATGCCTAATGGTAAAGTAAAATGGTTCAATCCACAAAAAGGTTATGGATTTATAGAACCTGAAGACGGTGGCAAAGATGTCTTTGTTCACATTTCAGCCTTGGAAGCTGCTGGAATTGGAAACCTAAATGAAGGTGATTCTGTTTCATTTGAAGTAGTGGAAGAAAAAG